>JAFYJH010000167.1 GCA_017538195.1 Prevotella sp. | reverse complement strand
GACAGAAGCCTCCCCCATCGGGGGGAGGTTGGAGGGGGCTTCAGGCATCCAATTCTGGGGTTCGTCGATGGTTGTCGGACCACAGGGCGAGTTTCTTTATCGTGCCCCGAAAGACGAGGAAGTGGCGCAGGTCGTCGCCGTCAGCCTCGAAAGAAGCGAACAAGTGCGTCGTTGGTGGCCGTTCTTGCGCGACCGTCGCATCGATGCCTACGACGACCTTCTCCGTCGTTTTGCCGACTGATTTTTCACCCGAAAAACTTCTGAATCGGGTTCATAAAACGGGTGAGTTGGCGCGGACGGGGATTGTTGTGGTAGTCGAGGCGCGTGAGGCATTGCGCCACGTATAAACGGTGACGCGCACGGGTCAGGGCGACATAGAATTTTCGGGCATCCTCGGCTATTCCGACGGGATTATTTCGGTTGAAATAACTCGGATAGCGGTCTTCTACGGCATCGAAAACGATGACATTGTCAAATTCAAGGCCTTTCGCCTTGTGAACGGTCGTGACGAAAATTCGGTCGTCAAGGCTCCGACTATTGCACAAATCGGCCTCTTTCAGCGTATTGATTTCGACGATGTGGACAGCGAGTTGCTGCGCAAGCGAATGTTCGGCTGACGGGTCAATCAACTCGTCGGCGAGATAGCGAGTGATGTAGTGCAACTTCGCGACGGGACGAATGGTTTCGGCCTCGGTCAGATGGTCGTGGAAGCGTTGCAACTCGTCCACAAGGCTGTTCGCGTCCTGATAACGGTACAATTTCTTGCTCGATTCCACGAAATAGTCCTGATACTGCCGCCGAAGGGCGTTCACGCGGTCTTTCACGCGCTGCTGACGGCGAAATTCGCGCTGTTGGGGCAGAATTTCCGTCGATTTCGCGTAACAATGGCGCACGAGCGAACAGGTTGCAGCCACGTCGGCATCGGCCAAATGGCTGTTTTCGCCCTCCAAATGGAAGATTTCGAGCAGATATTTCAGTTTGTATTGCTTCAAATCCGGCTCGATGAGGCGAATGAGTTTCAACGAGTCGAAAACGGGACGGCTCAGAATGGGCGTGAGGCCGTGGCGATGGCAGTTGTTGCGAAGCATCTGCCAGTCGAACATCACGTTGTGACCGAGCAGCGGACTCGTGCCGATGTAGTCGAGAAATTGCTGCAAACCGTCGGTCGGCGGAACTTGTTCGTGGTGGCGAAGTTCCTCGATGATCGGATTGTCGAGGTCGCCGAGTTTTTCGGGTATCGGGCGCGTGGTTTGCAGGTAGATGTTGAACTCCGAACCCTCGACGACCTGCCCTTGTCGCAGGCGCACGGCGGCAATCTGCACAATTTCGTCGCTGAAAACGTCGAGGCCGGTGGTTTCGGTGTCGAAAACGACGATTTCGCCGCTGTCGTAAGCCTTCGCAAACTCTTCGAGATAGCTGCTGTCGTCGTAGAGCAGAAAATCGCTCGGAAGCATCGCCCGTTGCCGCATCGACTGCACGAGATTTCGGGCGTAGGCGTTGGAAGCCGTGACTCCGAAACCCTTCAAAAGCCGTGCCCACGCAATGAAATTATGGTCGTTGGCGAGCACATTGAGGTGGGCGAGCAGCAATTTCACTTCCTTCGACGAAAAAAGATCCTCGCCCGACACCTTGAAATGTTCTTGCGACATTTTTTGCAGTTCGTCGCTGATCAGTTCCGCGTCGGCATTGGAATTGACGACGATGGCGGTCGTTTCGGCAGGATAGGCTTTGGCAAGCACCTGCGCCAAGTGCGCCACATCGTAATATTCGGTTTCGAGCGTGTTGCTACGGATGATTCGCAAAGGCGTTTCTTTTTCTGTATTTTCTTGATTTTCAACAAGTTGAGAAGCCTGCGGCAGCAATTCCTTGTCAATGCCGAGAACGACTCTGGCATATTCGTTGAACACTTCGAGCAGATGCTGCGGTGAGCGGTGGTTGGTCGAAAGGTGGTGGATGTTTCCCTCGCAACGTTGGCGCAGGGCGTTGAGCGTGCTCAGTCGGGCACCCATAAACGAGAAAATGGCCTGCTGCTCGTCGCCGAGGTACATCACGGTGAAAGAAGCCCCCCTCAATCCCCCCAACTGGGGGGAAGAAGGATGGGTGTTGGGTGATGAAGTATCGGTGATGAGGTCGATAATCGCGAGTTGCAGCGGGTTTAAATCCTGCACTTCATCGACCTGAATCCAGCGGTATTTCTTGTATTTTTGAGAATCCTCGACCGCCTGATTCCCCGACTCCTCAACTTCCTTACTCCTCAAATTGTCGTAGGCCATAATGAGCAAATCCTCGAAATCGACGAGGTGATTTTCGCGCTTATATTGCTCATACTGCGCCGAAACCGTCATTTTCCGCAGCAGTCGGTCGATGGTCGCCTGAGAACCGAGGTCGTAGCCCTCCGCCGAGCGCAGATTCGTGAGGTAGAAATCCGTGTGGTCGTAGATGTCGAGCATCGCCTCCGCGTCGAAATTCATCCGTTGAACCTCGCAAATCTTCTTCATCGAAGCAATATCCTCGGCGGTGCAACTTTCGGGATGCAGACGCAGTTCACGAGGCTGCGCCGACCGAATCTGACGCATAAAATGGGAGAAATGGACGATCTCGAAATACTCGCGACGGCGCACGGCATTCTCCATCACCTGCATCTCGTCTTCGTCGAGGTATCGCGCCACGATGCTGACCGAATCTTCCTCGTCGATAATCGACGTTTCGGCAGGCAGAATATTGTTTTCAAACAGGAATTTCGAGCAAAACCGATGGACATTGCCCACATAGACTTGCGCCACCTCGTTGTCGTCGATGTTCTGGCGGATTCGCTCGATCATTCCCCGTGCGGCGCGGTTCGTGAAGGTCAGGCAAAGCATCTGGTCGTAAGGAACGCCGTCGCGCTCGTGGGCACGGCGGATTCGCTCCGTCAGAATCTGCGTCTTTCCGCAGCCCGGCGGCGCCAACACCAAGTGGTAGCCGCCCTCCGCATCAATCACGCGCTGCTGACTCGCGTCGGGGTGAAATTCCGTGTTTTTTCTTCTCATATCGCAGCCGTTTTCATTCGCAAGAATTTTCTTTTCTTCTTGAAATAACCGCGACATAAACAAGCAGAATCACGTTCATCATCAGGGCGTAGATGATGGCGGGAATGGCGATGATGTCGTTGTTGAAAACGAGCGGACTGCACGCGACGGTAATGGCTTGTGCGGCGTTCTGCATTCCGACTTCGATGACGATGGTGCGACGCTCGCGACCCGTCAGTCGCATCTGCCACGAAAGCAATACGCCACCCATCATCGCCGCAAGAATCAGGACGCTGACGGACGCGCCCAACGACGGAAATTCCCGAATGATGGTGTCTTGGTGGGAGAAGAAAAACACCGTCGCAAGCGATATCAACAGCGGAAAAGCAAGGAATTTGAGGATTTTGTGGATTTGAGCAGCGAGTTCCTCTTTTCGCATCGACAGCCAGATGCCGAGCACGATGGGAACGGCCATCAGAACGATGTTTTGCATCAGCAAGTTGCCGACGGGCAGGTGGACATCGGTGCCGGTTCCGACGTGTTGCGTGACCCACGCCATGATCATCGGAACGGTGAACAGCGTGATGATGCTACTGAACGCCGTGAGCGACACCGAGAGGGCGACGTCGCCTTTCGCCAACATCGAGAAAACATTGCTCGAACTGCCGCCCGGACTGCATGCCACGAGCATGATGCCAAGGAAAAACAGCGGCGAAAGCCCGAAAATGCTACCCACCGCCCACGCAATGACGGGCAACAGGATAATCTGGCCAATCAGACCAGCCAAAATAGGTTTCGGACGATGGAGAAAGAGTTTGAAATCTGCCGGTTTCAGCACCAAGCCGAGGTCGAACATCAGCAGGGTCAGAATCGGAAGGACAATCAAGATGGTGTTACCAGAGATAAACTCAATCAACTGGCTAAAAATATTATTCATAGTGAAACGATTTTTTATGATAGTGGCGCAAAGGTACATTTTTTTTCAAGGAAAACAAAATATTTGGCCTGCTTTTTGCGTTTCTAATGGCGAGAGTGCCTCGAACTTCCCTTCGGTCAGTGACCATTGGTTGTTAATTGTTAATTGTAAATTGTTAATTGTTAATTTGAAAATCATCCACAATCGCCTACTGCCCTTCCGCCGCTTCGACGCCATCAACATTTGCGGACTGCTATTCTGTCGCAAGGGCGTGTCCATCACGGCGGACCTCATCCAACACGAGCGCATCCACACGGCGCAGATGCTGGAAATGCTCGTCGTGGGCTTCTATTTGTGGTATATAACAGAGTGGCTCATCCGCCTTCCAATGCGCGGACGAGCCTACTCCAACATTTCTTTCGAGCGTGAGGCATACGAGCACATGCACGACCCGAACTATCTTCTTACGCGCCGGCCTTTTGCTTGGTGGAAGTACTTAGTCAATTGATAATTGACAATTGACAATTAACCTTTTAACCCTTTAACTTTTTAACCTCCTTCGTCGCCCAAATAAAGTAGGCAATCAGCAGGATATAGGCCACGAGCGACAACGCTTCCGACATCGGATTGGCGAGCCAATTTTCATCGACGGGATTGAAACCGCCGAAGCGCAACAATGCCGAAACGACGCCCATCAGCGCACCGCCTGCGATGAATCCCGAAGCGATGAGCGTGCCCTTTTCGCCACGAGCCTTGTTCACTTCCTCGTTCTTCGAGCGCGTCGTCACGTACCAGTTCACGGCACCGCCGACGAGCAGCGGAATATTCAGTTCGATGGGGATGAACATTCCGAGTGCGAAAGCCAGCGCAGGCACTTTGAAATAGGTCAGGACGATGGCGAGAACGGCTCCGATGGCGTAGAGCAGCCACGGCGCACCGACACCGTTCATCAGCGGATCGATGACGGCTGCCATCGCGTTGGCCTGCGGTGCGGCGAGTTGTCCCGTCGTAAAGCCGTAAGTCTCGTTCAACAGCATCATCACGCCGCCGACAGTCGCCGCCGAAACGAGCGTTCCGAGGAATTTCCACTGCTCTTGTTTGCGCGGAGTCGTGCCGAGCCAATAGCCGATTTTCAAGTCGGTGATAAACGCGCCAGCGACCGCCAAAGCCGTGCAAACCACGCCGCCCATAATCAGCGCGGCCACCATGCCACTCGTGCCTTTCAGACCGATGCCCACCATCACGACAGAAGCCAGAATCAGCGTCATCAGCGTCATTCCCGACACGGGATTCGTGCCGACGATGGCGATGGCGTTGGCTGCGACGGTCGTAAACAGGAAGGCGATGACCGCGACGAGCGTAATCGCAACAAGCGCTTGGAAAACGTTGCCGTCCATCACGCCGAACCAGAAGAAGAGGAACGTGATGATCAGCGTTACAATCGAGGCGATGGCGATGAACTTAAACGACAGGTCTTTCTCGGTTCGTTTGGCGTTAGCCGAAACATCGTTGCCGCCGCCTTTCATCTCTTGCGCGGCCAGCCCTACGGCACTCTTGATAATCCCCCACGACTTGATGATTCCGATGATTCCGGCCATTGCGATGCCGCCGATGCCAATCGACTTGCCGTAAGCCTTGAAAATCGCCTCGGGCGACATATCGCCGACCGCCGTCGTGATGCTCGGATCCCATTGGTTGAGCACCGTGTCGGGGAAAATCAGCGCAAGTCCGGGCACAATCAACCACCAAACCGACAGCGAACCCAGACAAATAATCAGTGCATACTTGAAGCCGATGATATAGCCCAGACCGAGCACCGCCGCACCCGTGTTCACCTTGAAAACGAGTTTCGCGTTGTCGGCCAACTGCTGTCCCCAACCCACGACGCGCGTCGTGAAATTCTCGTTCCACCAGCCGAAGGTCGCTACGAAAAAGTCGTAGAGTCCACCCACGATTCCCGCCAGCAACAGCGGTTTGGCCTGATCGCCGCCCTTCGCACCCGACACGAGCACCTGCGTCGTCGCCGTCGCCTCCGGGAACGGATATTTTCCGTGCATCTCGCTCACGAAATATTTTCTGAACGGAATCAGGAACAAGATGCCGATGATGCCGCCGAGCAGCGACGAAATGAAGATTTTGATGAACGAAGCCGACATTTCGGGGTATTTCGCCTGCAAAATGTAGATGGCAGGCAGCGTGAAAATCGCACCGGCCACCACCGCGCCCGAACACGCACCAATCGACTGGATGATGACGTTCTCGCCGAGTGCCTTCGAGCGTTTTGCCGCCGTGGAAACGCCCACCGCGATAATCGCAATCGGAATGGCCGCTTCGAACACCTGTCCGACCTTCAGTCCCAGATAGGCCGCAGCCGCCGAGAAGAGCATTGCCATCAGCACGCCCCACGTCACCGACCACACATTCACCTCGGGATAATTACCTTCGGGCGACATCAGCGGTTCGTACCGCTCGCCCTCTTTCAACTCTCTAAACGCATTTTCCGGCAATCCCATCGCCAGTTTGTCTTTTTCTTCCATATTGATTGATGATTAAAAATTAGTTTTTTCAGATTCTTTATTCATAAAATTTCTGGCGTTTCAGCCATTGTTTAAAAAGAGAGTCGTTGAACGTAATGTTCTGACTGTCAATATCTATGAGATCTTTTTTCAACAAAGATTTCTTGATGGATTGGACATTGGCCGATGACTCCAAACGATATTTTTTAATGACATCCTTTCGGCTGAAACCATTTGTAACGCCGTTGGCAAGCGCACGAAGGAAGTTGAGTTGCAGTTCAGAAAGTTGTTCAACCTCCCGTTGGAAAAACGCCTTGTTCTGTTCCAGAAGGTCGTCAATGGCATCCGCAATGTTCTTATCAGTCACGATTTTGTCTGACTTGTACCACACGACCCACGCGAGATGCTGCACATAAGAAGACAAATTCTCCGTCACTTCGCAAATTTTGGCGGCCTGTTCCCTCGAAATGATTTTCCCCGTTTCCTTGAATTTGTCACAAATGAAAGGCACCCATTCCTCCGTGGGAATTTTCTGGAGAAACATCATGTCGCCAAACTTATAGAATGGCATACTCTTGTCGTTGAAGATGTTTTCCATCAGATGCTTTTTGCTTCCGAACACACAGTAGGTGACGTTCTGCTGATGCTGCCAGACCGAACGCAATTTCTTCTGGAATTTCACAGAATCGGCGAAATCAGCCATCTGTTGAAACTCATCCAGACAAACCACCAGACGAACATTTTTCTTTTGGGCAATTCTCTCTGGGAGTTGTAGAATGTCGATCTCGGTATCGTCCTTCGGATTCCACTCAAACGACAGGGAAAAATCGTTCATCGGGTCGGATCCAAAAGAAAATTTTGGAAAAACATTAGCAAGAAAAGTCTTACCCATTTCCACCCATTCTTCGAATTTTGACGAAGTCTGCTTGATAACAGCCGTGGCAAAGGCATGATAGAACTCATATTCCGACTTGCATTGGAAAATATCAATGAAAACAGGCTTAATGTCGATTCTGTCCATTTCCGAGATGACTTTCTTCACCAGCGAAGTCTTTCCCCATCGACGTGGCGAAATCAGAATCGTGTTGATTCCGTGCGTAAGGTTGGCCGTCAGCCGCTTGGCATCTTCCGCCCTGTCGGTAAAGTATGTTCCTTCGGCAGCCTTGCCAAAGACAAAAGGATTTTCTGTAGTCATGTGTTCAAACGTTGTTTTCTGACTGCAAAGATATGAAATAAATTTGTTACTAACAAGTTTATTACTAACAAAGTTGTTACTTTTAACATTTTAGGTCATTGATTGAACAGAAAACTTGCCTCCAAAAACAAAATGGCATAAAATTTCGCAAAATATTTGCGCAATCCGACGAATGTTACTATCTTTGCACTGTCCTTTCATTGTGAGGGGGCAAGAATTTTTGTTGGATTAAGCATTACTATTATTTCGCGTTCAAAAGAAAAAAGCCTAGGAAACTGATTTCTTACGAAACGGATTAATGCTTCACGGAAGTCCTACGGGAGTCCTACCTACATCTGTAGTTCACACGCGGTGTGAACTCTCTAAGATGTAGGGCGGAGGTTTTTCCTAGGCTCCTCCGTGAGCGCGAATAGAGGTTCACGCCTTTTTGTGTCCGTATGTCGGATTGATAGTTTTGCACAAAACTATCAATCTATGCCAAGAATGGATTTATCGGCTGCTCGACAGGCCAAAAAAGACGAGTTTTATACTCAATTGGGCGACATCGCGAAAGAGCTCAAGTATTACAAACCTTATTTTAAAGATAAGGTGGTTTTCTGCAATAGCGACGACCCATACGAGAGCAATTTTTTCAAGTATTTTGCGCTGAATTTCAATGCTTTTGGTTTGAAAAAACTGATTGCAACTTGCTACAATGGTTCGCCAATTGCAGGCGATGAGTTGCCTTTGTTGTTTGAGGCGACTGAAGAAGAACCGAAAAAGATTGCCTACAAGGTTGAAATCACCGAAGTCGCCGACTACAATGGCGATGGAGCCATCAATTTAGCGGATGTGCAATATTTGATACAAAACGACAAAAACGTGCTTTCGTTGCTGAAAGGAAACGGCGATTTTCGCTCACAAGAATGCATTGAATTATTGAAAGAAGCCGATATTGTGGTTACGAATCCACCATTCTCGCTGTTCCGTGAATACCTTTCGTTGTTGGATAAATACAATAAACAATTTCTTGTCATTGGAAATACTAACGCATTGACTTATAAAGAAACATTCCGAATGTTTCAACAAGACAAAATTAGAACTGGTTACACGAATTTCAATGTAGGAATGTTCTTTCAAGTTCCCGATGATTGGGAGAAATACCATCATTTGGAAAATGGAAAAAAAATGGCTCGCGTTTCAACATCTTGTTGGTTCACGAACTTGCCTGTTTCCAAACATAATGAAGAACTGATTTTATACAAACATTATACATCAGAAGAATATCCGAAGTATGACAATTATGATGCTATCAATGTAAACACTTACACAGATATTCCTTGTGATTATGATGGTGTAATGGGAGTGCCTATTACTTTTTTAGACAAATACAACCCAGAACAATTTGAAATAATAGATATAAATCCACACTTTTTTGCTTTAGTAGAACAAGGTATGCCCAAACCTAAACAATTATCTTTGAATAGTGTCGGGCAAAAAGATCCGTATGCTCGCATTCTAATCCGCAAAAAACAAACTATCGCAAACAATGAACGCGAAAAAGAATGAACCCCAGAGGGGTGCGACAAGGGTAGCCAGCCGTTTTTACGGCTGGTGGAAGGACATTACCATAGGAAAGCGTGCCTTTGGGTACGCAACAGATTTGCACGTTTATAGCGTACCTAAAGGCACGCCTGTTAATATTTCGTATTCAATTACCAGCCACGCTGTGGCTGGCTACCCATATCCGATGCCTCTGGCATTAGTTTTACAAACTAAAAATTAAATCAATATGAAAATCGAACTTCATCAAATCAAAATTCGCGAATTGGCTGAGGATTACCAAGACCTCAGCATTCAGGAGGAAGGCATCACGGGCTACAGCGGTCGACTGAACATCCGCCCGAAGTATCAACGCGAGTTCGTTTATGACGACAAAAAGCGCAACGCCGTGATGGACACCGTTTGGAACGGATTTCCGCTCAATGTGATGTATTGGGTGCGCGTCGGCGACGACCAATTTGAACTGTTAGACGGGCAGCAACGCACCATCAGTATCTGCTCGTTCATCGCGGGCGAATACCTTATGAATTTCGATGGCAACTTGCTCGGCTTCAACAACATGACCGATGCACAGAAAGAGCGCATCCTAAACTACGAACTGCAAGTCTATATCTGCGAAGGATCCGACGAGGAACAACTTAAATGGTTCAATATCATCAACATCGCGGGCGAGAAACTAACTGAGCAGGAGATTCGCAATGCCGTCTATTCCGGACCTTGGGTGACGCAGGCCAAACGCCGTTTCTCAAAGACGGGTTGCGTGGCCTACAAGATTGCCTCCGATTATATGTCGGGTTCGCCCATCCGTCAGGATTATTTCGAGAAAGCCCTGAAATGGATTGGCAACGCGCAAGACAAGACCATTGAGCAATATATGGCTGAGCACCAACACGATACCGATGCCGACCAACTTTGGCAGTATTTTCAAGACGTGATTCATTGGACGGAGAAACTGTTCGGGCGCAAGTACAAAAAGGAGATGAAGTCGGTGGATTGGGGCATACTCTACAACCAATACCGCGACACGACGCTCACGGCAACGGCAATCGCACAAGAAGTTTCACGACTGATGGCCGACTCCGATGTGCAAAAGAAACCGGGCATTTTCCATTATGTTTTCGACCACGACATCCGCCATCTCGGCATCCGCGCCTTCGACGACAACACGAAACGCGAGGTCTATGAAAGGCAAAACGGCATTTGTCCGCTGTGCGGCAAGCATTTCGAAATCGAACAAATGGAAGCCGACCACATTACGCCGTGGGTCGAGGGCGGTCGGACGGTCGCAGAAAATTGCCAAATGCTCTGTCGGGAATGTAATCGACGGAAGAGTTCGAAATAAAAAAGTAATGTATTGTTCCTAAAATTTGGAAAATCGGAATAATATCACTATCTTTGCAGCCGAAAACAATCAAAATAGGAATGATATGGAACAACAAGATGCTTTTCTGAAAGTTAATGAAATTGCTCAGAAATGGGGAATCAGCACAAGGCGTGTGCGCTTGCTTTGTAGCGAAGGACGTATTGCCGGAGTGGTGCGCAAAGGGAATTTGTATATGATTCCGGCCAACGCTGCGCAACCACAAGATGCACGAACATACATCAAAAGCAAAGGAAAAAAGCCCTACTTTCCCCTGCTTGAACAAATAGATGCCCTCAAACATCAATTGGCAGCCCTGCGACCGCTGACAGCCGCCGAAGTGGATGCCTTGCGAGAAATGTTTTTGGTTGACCACACCTACAACAGCAATGCCATCGAAGGCAACACGCTCACACTCAAGGAGACATCGCTCGTTCTGCAAGGAATGACCATCGACCAGAAACCGCTGAAAGACCATCTTGAGGTGATTGGCTACAAAGAGGCGTTTGAATATATGGAGCAGTTGGCGCGAGAGAAAACGCCTCTGACAGACTACGAAATACGCTCTATTCACGCGCTTGTGCTGATGAACCGCAGAGAGGACGGCGGTCGGTATAGACGGGTGCCGGTGAGAATAGTAGGGGCACAGACCGAGCCTGTGGAGCCCTACTTGATAGAACCGATGCTGACAGAATTGATACAAGACTTACAAAGCAGGTATGCCACTCTGCACATCGTAGAACAAGCCGCACTGTTTCATCTGCGCTTCGAAGCCATCCATCCATTTATTGACGGTAATGGTCGCACAGGCAGACTGTTGATGAACCTGCAACTGATTCGTGCAGGACTGCCACCTATCAACATCAAGTTCGCCGACAAAAAACGCTATTACGATGCGTTTGATGCTTACGCAAGCACACATTCTGCCAAAGAAATGACGATGTTGATTGCAAACTATCTGATAGAAAGAATGCAGACGATGATTAACACGATAACGCTATAACTTTTCAATTCCGAAACACCAAGCCATCGCCGAACTCGTCGATGATGACGGGCTTTTCGCGGCTGACTTCCTCGGCAAGCAATCGCTTGGAAAGTTCGTTGAGCACGTACTGCTGGATGGCGCGTTTCACGGGACGGGCGCCAAACTGCGGGTCGTAGCCGACGGTGGCGAGGTAGTCGATGGCCTGCGGCGTCCATTGCAAGTCGAAGCCCTGCGGCGCAAGCATATCGCGCACTTTTTCCATTTGCAGCGTCACGATGGCGGAAATCTGTTCGCGCGTCAGCGGTTGGAAGGTGATGATTTCGTCGATTCGGTTGAGGAATTCGGGTCGCATCAGCACGGAAAGTTGTTCGCGCGTGGCGTTGGAAGTCATAATAATCAGCGTGTTCTTGAAATTGGCGGTGCGCCCCTTGTTGTCGGTCAGGCGACCGTCGTCGAGCACCTGCAAGAGGATGTTGAACACGTCGGGATGCGCCTTTTCGATTTCGTCGAACAGCAACACCGAATACGGCTTGCGGCGCACGGCCTCGGTGAGTTGTCCACCCTCGTCGTAGCCCACGTAGCCCGGAGGCGCACCGACGAGTCGGCTGACGGTGTGCTTCTCCTGATATTCCGACATATCGATGCGCGTCATCATCGTTTCGTCGTTGAAAAGATACTCGGCGAGTGCCTTCGCCAACTCGGTTTTGCCGACGCCGGTCGTGCCGAGGAAGATGAACGAGGCGATGGGGCGTTTCGGGTCTTGCAGCCCTGCACGACTACGGCGAACCGCGTCGCTGACGGCTTGGATGGCCTCGTCTTGTCCGACGACGCGACGATGCAACTCGTCTTCCAGATGCAGCAGTTTTTCCTTTTCGCTCTGCAACATCCGCGTCACGGGAATACCCGTCCAACGCGACACGACTTCGGCGATGTCGTCGGCGGTGACAGCCCCTTCCAAACCTCCCGAGCCCCCCTGTCCCCCCAGAAGGGGGCGAGAGGCTTTCTGCTGCGCCATAATGTTGTTCAGTTCTTCGTTCTTTTGTTTGAGCAGGCCGTAGCGAATTTCTGCCACGCGACCATAATTGCCTTCGCGCTCGGCACGCTCGGCCTCGAATTTCAGCTGTTCGATTTCCTCTTTCACTTGTTGGTACTTGTCGGACAGCGTCTTTTCCGTTTCCCATTGTGCCCGCATTTGCGTTTCCTGTTCGCGCAGTTCGGCAATTTGCTTTTCCAATTGCTGCAATTTCGAAGAATTGTCATTTGTATCCCCCTCGGGGGATGAAAGGGGGGCTTCTCTCCGAATGCTCTCCCGTTCAATTTCCAATTGTGCCCGTTTACGGATAATCTCGTCGAGTTCCTCTGGCACCGAATCGCGCTCCATCCGCAGTTTTGCGGCAGCCTCGTCCATCAGGTCGATGGCCTTGTCGGGCAGGAATCGCTCTGAAATGTAGCGTTCCGAGAGTTTCACGGCAGCGATGCAGGCATCGTCTTGAATCCGCACTTTGTGGTGGTTTTCGTAGCGTTCCTTCAGTCCGCGAAGAATCGAAATCGCCGAAAGTTCGTCGGGTTCATCGACCATCACGGTCTGGAAACGGCGTTCCAACGCCTTGTCTTTCTCGAAATATTTTTGGTATTCGTTGAGCGTCGTTGCGCCGATGGCACGCAGTTCGCCACGCGCCAACGCCGGTTTCAGGATGTTGGCCGCGTCCATCGCACCCTCACCGCCGCCAGCCCCGACGAGCGTGTGGATTTCGTCGATGAAAAGGATGATTTCGCCCTCGGCCTGCGTCACTTCCTTCACCACGCCTTTGAGTCGTTCCTCGAACTCGCCCTTGTACTTCGCACCGGCCAACAGCGCACCCATATCGAGCGAGTAAAGTTGCTTGTTTTTCAGGTTTTCAGGCACGTCGCCGCGCACGATTCGCTGTGCCAGGCCCTCGACAATGGCCGTTTTACCCGTGCCCGGCTCACCGATGAGAATCGGGTTGTTTTTCGTGCGTCGCGACAGGATTTGCAACACACGCCGAATCTCGTCGTCGCGCCCGATGACGGGGTCGAGTTTGCCCTTCCGAGCATCATCGACGAGGTTTTTCGCGTATTTCGAGAGCGCTTGGAAATTCTCATCGCCGCTCATCGACTGCACTTTCTGACCCTGCCGAAGTTCGGTGACAGCCTGCTGCAAAGCCTTTTCCGTCACGCCGGCATCTTTCAGAATACGGCTCGCCGTACTGTTCACGCTGAGCAAGGCCAACAGCATCGGCTCCACCGATACGAATTCGTCGCCCATTTTCCGAGCCTCGTCCATTGCCCGTTGCAACACCTGCGAAGCCGAATTCGAGAAATACGGTTCGCCGCCCTGCACACGCGGCAGATGGGCGATTTCGCCCTCGACCAGTTGCTCCAACTGCCGAACATTCACGCCCGACTTTCCGAACAGATAGTCCGTCACGTCCTTCGCTTTCTGCATGATGCCGTAGAGCAGGTGAACCGGCTCAATCGCCTGCTGTCCAGCCGTTTGCGCACGACTGGCAGCCGCCTGCACAGCCTCCTGCGCCTTGATCGTAAATTTGTCTAAAGTCATAGTTTTTCCTCCTTTATTATATTTAATGATTCTTCATTCTTCACTCTTCATTCTTCACTCTCAAACCTTGCGCCAATGCCGAAAAACCGCCAAATTGTCACCCTTGAGCGACGAAATGGCAGCGTTTTTTGTCGAAAACCTCCTTGATTCAGCCGTGAGAATTACGCCCGAAGCAAGTAGAAGGCCGATGTCGTATAGAAATTTCTGACGAATTTCAGGCGGGAAAGGAAGCCGTTGAGTCGGCGCGGAGTAAGGCCGAACTTCTGCTGATAGTGTGGATTGATGAACCACAGCGTCCGTCGCGCCACCGTGTAGCCACAGTCGCGGATCAGTCGCTCGAAATGCTCAATCGACATCCGCGCCCGCTTGATGCTCAGCAGTTCATTGACGCAGGCATCGCCGTTGCCGCAAGCCCTGACAATCGCCGCGTAGAGCGAGTTTGGCAGCAGGTGGATGAAGGGAAGTTTCGCGGCAAAACCCCGACAAATCTGCTGATGACCGCCGAAAGGCATCTGCCAAGCCGGAAAACCGAAGAAAATCAGTCCGTTTTGCTTCAAAAAAGGTCGAATATGCTCGAAAAACTCGCGTTTGTGCGGTTTTTCGATGTGCTCAATGACATCGTGGATGAGGATGAGGTCGAAACGCTCGTCCTCGGTCGCAGGCTTCTCGGCAAGGATGAAATTCTGGCTGATGAAAGTGCCGCGTTGCTGCGCATCGGCGAAAAATTCCCGTGCCTGCTCGATTCGCGTCTCGCTGAGGTCGATGCCCGTCACTTGGCAGCCGATTTCGGCAAAGGGCAGCAGGTTTCCGCCCTCGCCACAGCCGATTTCCAACACGCGAGTCTGCTCCGTGAGGCTGATTTCCGAGCGCAGATAGTCGAGGTAGAACGCCCTCGACGTGTTGGCCAATTCCGTGAAATATTGCTTTCTGTTTTGATGTCTTTCTTGCATAAAACGCCTGTTTTTGTCAATATTCGCGTGCAAAGTTACGAAATTTTCTTGCGCTTGGCAAAATAATTTCGCCTATTCTGTCTTTGCTTCACCGTTTTTTTGTATCTTTGTGGCCGAATAGGAATATTTTCATTAAAAAAAATTACGATTATGATTGAGTATTTAGGACAACATTTATGGCAGATGTGGGCGGTGATAGCCGTTCTCTGCCTGATTTTGGAACTCACGGCAGGCGATTTCTTCATCCTCTGCTTCTCGATTGGCGCGGCTTTCGCAGCCACGAGTGCGGCGTTTGGCGCTGGTTTCTACGTGCAATTGGGCGTTTTCGCCGTGTTCACGTTGGTGAGTTTGTTTCTGGTGCGTCCGTTTGCGCTGCGCTACCTGCATCGCAACGACGAAAACCGAGTGAGTAACGCCGATGCGCTGTTGGGTCGGAAAGGTCGCGTCGTCGAGCAGATTGAGGCCGACGGCTTCGGTCGCGTGCAAATCGACGGCGACGTGTGGAAGGCGGTGACGAAAGACGGCGAGGCAATTCCCGTCGGCGCGAATGTCCGCGTGGTCGATCGCGAGAGCATCATCATCACGGTTGAGGAAGTTAAAGGTTAAAAATTAAAAGTTAAAAAGTTAAAAGTTAAAAAGTTAAAATTCAAAATTCAAAATTCTTAAGATTATGGACATTATGAGTTATGTGCTGATTGCCATCATTGTTTTGGTAATCATTTTCGCGAAGATGGCGTTGGTCATCATTCCGCAGAGTGAAACAAAGATCATCGAGCGTCTGGGCCGTTATCGAGCCACGCTGAGCCCGGGCATCAATGTGATCATTCCCTTCATCGACCGCGCCAAGCAGATTGTCGTGCTGCAACGCGGACGCTACGCCTACAACGATTCCATCGACTTGCGCGAACAGGTCTATGACTTCGACCGCCAGAACGTGATTACGAAGGACAACATCCAGATGGAAATCAACGCGCTGCTGTATTTCCAGATTGTCGATCCGTTCAAGGCCGTCTATGAGATTTCAAACCTGCCCAACGCCATCGAGAAACTCACGCAGACGACGCTGCGTAACATCATCGGTGAACTGGAACTCGACCAGACGCTGACCTCGCGCGACACGATCAACACGAAACTTCGCGCCGTGCTCGACGACGCCACCGACAAGTGGGGCGTGAAGGTGAACCGCGTCGAATTGCAGGACATTATTCCGCCGTCGTCGGTGCTCAACGCGATGGAGAAGCAGATGCAGGCCGAGCGTAACAAACGTGCCGCCATTCTGACTTCCGAGGGTGAAAAGCAGTCGCAGATTCTGCAATCCGAAGGTGAAAAAGCCGCCACCATCAACCGCGCCGAAGCCGCCAAGCAACAGGAAATTCTTCGTGCCGAAGGTGAGGCGCAGGCCCGCATCCGCAAGGCCGAGGCTGAGGCAAAGGCCATCGAACTCGTCACCGAGGCCGTCGGTCAATCGACCAATCCGGCGAACTATCTGATTGCCCAAAAATACATTGCGATGATGCAGGAACTGGCGCAGAACAAGCAGGCGAAAACCGTCTATCTGCCCTTCGAGGCCACCGGCGTACTCGGTTCCATCGGCGGCATCAAGGAGATGTTCAAGGCGGAGTAAACGACTAATTCTTCACCGATTCCAGCCGATAGACCTTCGTTTCGTGCGATGCCACGCTGACGGAATATCGGTCGCTGAAGGAACCGAGATCTTCCTTCGCCCAAAGGTCGCGGAAACGGTATTTTCCACTGGCATCAAGGGCAGGAATATCGGAAAAATTGATGGTTGCGACACGCTCCGTGTCGTTGAGATTGAGAACGGCGATGGCAACATCGCCGTTTTCCAGATCTTTCGCATAGATTTGGATGCCGTCGGTCTCGCCGATGAACTCGGCCTGCTGTCCCATCGGGTCTTGGTCGAGCGCAATGAGTTCGCTGTTGGTCATCATGGCGAGGTCGTCGTCGGAAATCGGTTTTCTCAAGTCGAACGACAGCGACAGCGGCGACGACCACATACACCAGAGCGAAAATTGCGTGCGGTATTCGGTCTGCGTCATCCCTGGCTCACCGACGACAAGGTGGTTGCTCGACTTGCCTTTTCCGTGGATTCCGATGCAAAGCATATCGGCATCGTTGAAGCGGTTCACGCCGGAGTAGGCCCAGATGTCTTTCATCCCTTCGATGCTTTGCAGAATGCCGATTCCGCCGTTTATTCCGTTCCATCCGTCGCGTGTGTCATAAGTGCAACGCCAACAAGTCGCGCCCGTTTCCGCGCCCCATTTCCAAGGCTCTCGCGCACCCCATTCGCACATGTAGAAAAGGATTTCGCGACCCGTTTTCTTGAGCGCGTCGCCCATCGCCTTGTAACGCTCACGACAAGTTTCCACGTCGGTCGGCGCGTTGCAATAGTCGTATTTCAGCAAATCGACCTCCCACTCGGCATATTGCTGGGCGTCGATTTCCTCATAGCCGACCGAACCGAAGCATCCGGCGCAGGTTTTCGTGCCGGCGTCGGAGTAGATTCCGAACTTCAAACCCTTGCTGTGAACGTAGTCGCTGACGGCCTTCATGCCGTTGGGGAATTTCTCTGCGTCGTAGAGCGGCTTGTCCGTTCCGGCTTCGCGCTCGGCGGCGTGCCAGAGGTCGTCGATGCAAAGATAATTGTAACCGGCGGCAGCCAATCCGCTCGAAACCATCGCGTCGGCAACGGTTTTGACGACTTCCTCGGAAATGTCGCCCTCAACCACGTTCCACGACAGCCATCCCATGAAGGGAAGCGGCTGCTGAAGCGTCGAGGAAACGGTCAGCGTGACGGTTTCCAGCGTCGTTTTGCCGTCGAGCGTGAGTTTCACGGTGTAGTGATATTCGCCTTCCTGCTCAACTTTTCCTTGGACAAGCGAGCGTTTCTGATTCCAAAAAAGTCCACGCGGAAGCCCTTCCACAGCAACTTTGGCATCGGGATTTGTCGCCCGAATCTTGTGCATGAATCGCACGCCCGGCTGCGAGAAAACGATGTCGGCACAAGCCAGTTTCAACTCGGTTTCACTCGTCTGCGCCTGACTTGCAAGGGCGACGAAAGTCATCAACAGGAAAAACAGTCTTTTTTTCATTTTTTTCGATGTTAAAATATAAATAATGTGTCAAAAATTTCGTTTGCAATCGTCCCATTCGGGAAAATCACCTGCAAAGATAATGATTTTCTGGCGATAAATCGGTATTTTTAAATATTTTATGTTCCGATTTCACAAGATTTTTGTATCTTTGCGGTCGAAAAGAACGATTATAACATTAAAAATAAGAACGAAAATGAAGAAAATTTTTGTAATGGCGTTGGCGGTTCTCCTGACGACGAGCTGCAACGGTGAAAACCATGAAAAAAACAAGGCTTGCGCCAACAAGGGCAAGGCCGTAGTGGAAAACATCATGACGCGCACAAGCATCCGAGCCTACACGAATCAGCCGATTTCGACGGACACCATCGAGATTTTGCTCAAGGCTGGAATGGCGGCTCCGACGGCGATGAACAGGCATCCGTGGCACTTCGTGGCCATCAACGACAAGGCGAAACTGGCTGAACTGGCAGGAGAAAATCCGCGTGGCGGACGGATGCTGAAAGAGGCTCCGCTGGCGATTGTGGTTTGCGGCGACATGACGAAAACGCGCGAGGGAAAGGCACGCGAATTTTGGGTGCAAGACTGCTCGGCAGCGACCGAAAACATCCTTCTTGCGGCTCACGCGCTGGGCTTGGGCGCAGTTTGGACGGCGGCCTATCCGATGGACGAGCGCATGAACGAGATTCGCGCCGCATTGAAACTGCCCGAAACCCTCGTGCCGCTCAACTGCATCATCATCGGACATCCGGCTGAACAGCCCGAACCGAAAGACAAATGGAATCCTGAAAACGTATCGTATAACGAATTTGGAAAATAAGCGATGAACATTTGCATCGTAGCGGGCGCTCGCCCGAACTTCATCAAGGTGGCGCCGATTGTTCGCGCCATCGAAAACGCCCGTGAACACGGACGCGAGATTGACTACACCTTAGTTTATACGGGTGCGGAAGACGACCCGACGCTCGAATCGTCGCTGTTCGACGACCTGCAAATCGCGCGTCCGCAGGTGTTACTCGGCGTGACCTGTGAAAACCTCAACGAACTGACGGGGCAGGTGATGTCGGCCTTCGAGCGGTATCTGCAAGAGCGGAAAACCGACGTGGTGATTGTTGTCGATGACCTCGCTTCGACGATGGCGGCGGCGATTGTCACGAAAAAACAAGGCATCACGCTGGCGCATATCGTCGCCGGAACGCGCTCCTTCGACATCAAAATGCCGAAGGAAATCAACCGGCTCGTCATCGACGGCCTTTCCGACCTGCTTTTCACCGCCGGAATGGGTGCGAACTCGATTGCGACGCGCGAGGGTGCCGAACTGTCGAAGATCTACACCGTCGGCAACATTCTGATGGACACGCTGCGCTTCAATCGGAATCGACTGAAAGCCCCGTCGGGACTCGATTTGCAGGCAGGCAAATACCTTGTTTTCACGCTCAACCGCAAAGCGTTGATGGCCGACCGCGAAAACCTGCGCCGAATGATTGAAGCGATGATTGAAAATGCCGATGGAACGCCGATTATTGCGCCCTTGCGCGGTCGGGCGAGGGAAACGATTCGGGAAATGGGATTTTTGCAAGAAGCCTCCCCTATGGGGGGAGGTTTGGTGGGGGCTCCTCCTCTCAGCTACCTCGAATTCGGTTGGCTCACCGCCCACGCTCGCGGCATCATCACCGATTCGGGCAACGTCGCCGAGGAAGCCACGTTCAACGGCGTTCCCTGCATCACGCTGAACAGTTACACCGAGCACATCGAAACCGTGAAAGTCGGCACGAATGAACTCGTGGGCGAGGATGCCGCTTTGCTCGGCGAAATGGTCGCGAAAATGGTGCGTGGCGAATGGAAAGAAAGCGCCCTGCCCGACCGTTGGGACGGTCGCACGGCAGAGCGCATTGTTCAGATTCTGATGGAATTGTAGTTATTTGAAAAGTTTTGCAACCTCTTCCTCAAGTTTTTCGCCTCGCGCATTGGTTGCTACGATTTTTCCGTCGCGGTCGAGCAGGAACATCGCGGGAACGGCTGTGACATTATAGAGTTTGGCAACGGGACAGTTCCAACCTTTCAGCGAAGAAACGTGCAGCCACGTGAGTTGGTGCTTGTCGATGGCTTGCAGCCACGCATCGCGTTTGTTTTCTTCATCGAGCGACACGCCGAAAACCTCGAACCCCTTGTCGTGGTATTTCTGATAGACTTTCCGCACATTCGGAGCCTCGCGCAGGCACGGACCGCACCACGAAGCCCAGAAATCGAGCAGCACGACCTTTCCGCGCAGCGAACTCAGCGAAATTTCCTTGCCGTCGGCATTCGGAAGGGCGAAATCAGGCGCAATGCTACCCACGCCTATCGAATTCAGTTTATTCATCGTGGCTGTGAGCTGCTGACCTACTGCTGAATTTTTCACACGATCAGACAGATTGTCGTACAGCGGTTTCAGTTCTGCATAACTCTTTTCCTTCGACATAAGTTGGTTCATCACGAAAGCCGCCACGTAGTTGTCGGGGCAGTTTCGCGCAATGCTGTCCTGCAACGCCTTGTTGCGCTCCTTGATGCTTACATACATCATTCCGAGGCTGTCGCGCATTCCTTCCTTCTTGTCTTCTTGGCTCAGTGCGATAGCCATCATCGTCATCATTTCAAACAGTTGCATGTCATTGATGTCTTTCAGAAGGTCGTGCTCCTTGTCATTGAGGACTTTGATTTCAGGAACTTCCACCATCTTTCCGCGTCTTTCGGCCATTTCTTTCTTGAACGTAACCTCGATGGGATTCTCATGCAGCATGAGAGCCTCTGATGCGCCACCCATGCGAAGCATCACCATCTGCACGGTGAGCGGACCGGTGAGTTGGAACTTGCCATCGACGACGATGGTCGAGTCAATCGGGGTTTTGTCTTCGGTCACGAGCGTAACTTTCATGTCGTCGTAGCCGACTGCCGTTCCCGTGATGTTGTAAGTTTGCTGTTGCGCCGTGGCAAACAGGCTTACGCTGATTGCCCACAGCATTGTCAATGTTCTTTTCATACTCTTTTAATTTAATGTTATTTGTCTGTTTTGAAAAATTCCTCGAATTTCTTCCGTTCAATCTCCATTTGCGTGTCGTAGTTTTTCTGCTGCTCTTCCGCCAGTTGCTTGTTACCAAGTCGGCGGTTCAGGTTGGCAAGCGTTTTATAAACCGTATATTCCAACGAAGTTCCGCGATGCAGAAAACCCTCCATCACTCCAAGATACTCCTTGAGAACCTTTTTGTCGCGCGTCTGAGCAGCCAAATAGTCCACATAGTCGCCGACTTTCATCGAATGGAAGCCGCTCATACGCGACTTTACGCCCATTTTGATAGCCTGCCAAGCCTCGGCATGCTGCCCTTTGAGAAGTTGTTTGTGGACGTAGAGTTGGAGTTTGTAGAGGTCGGCTCCAGCCTGCCCCGTCTTTTCCATATACCAAATGACTTTCTCTGCCCAAGCGGTGTCTGTAGAAAGCGGTTGTTGAAGTTGTCCTTGCTCGTCGATGTCGATTCGAAGAAGGTGGCGGAGTTCGGTGTCGCAGGCGGTTTTCACTTGAAAATTGATGGCCTGACGATCGCGTTTGAGAATGCCGCCATAGCGTCCGGCATTATTGACCAGATGCTCGAAAAGCGGCGAGTGAATGTCGGTCACATATTTTCCAAATGCGTTCCAAACCTCGTCGCGGTCGAGTTCCTTCGGGTCGAGGTTTTTGAGATAATCTTCAGCCACTTTTTTGGCATCGTCTTTCAGAAAAGCGGCGTCAAGGCTCGCCATGTAGTCGCCCAACAGAGCGATGTCGCGATTGCCAGCCTCGTATTCCTTGCGCAGCGTGAACAGGTCGCGTCCCTGAACAGCCATCTGCGCGGTTTTGATGAGGACATCGGCCTCTTGGAAACCAGCCATCTGCTGCTTCACGTTGCCCTGTTTGTCGATGAAAAGCAGGGTCGGATAGCCTGGAATATGCTCCTTGTAACGCTCGTTGAGCATCTTGCCGTCGCCCTTTTCCATGTCGTACTTCACGCAGATGAAATTCGGGTTGAAATAGTCGCCGACTTTCTTTTGCGGGAAAATCTCACGCGCCAACGCCTTGCACGGGCCGCACCAAGTCGTATAGCAGTCGATGAAAATCAACTTGTCTTGTTCTTCGGCCAATTTCACGATGTCGGCCCACGGCGTGTTGTCGCGAAATTCGATGCCCTGCGCATTTGCATGGCCTACGGTCAAAATTGCAAACGATAGTATCAATAAAATTCGTTTCATAACGGTAAATGTTTTAAGGATTATTGTTAAAATATTCATGTTTTATGATTGTGTTTACTGGTACTCGAAATCTTCGATTCTCACAGGGTCGGCTGGGAATTTCTTGTTTTGTTCTTCAATAAGATTTTTTCCCATTTCATCTCTGTAAAATTCGATGAAATACGATCCGCGTTTTGCCAAACGCTTGTAGAACTGGGTGCGCTGACGAATCCACGAGCCCTTGTTTTGCGTGATAAACCAGAGATAGTCGGTGAAATCCTGCTGCTGGGTCGGTTCTTTGACGACGGTGGGACCATAGCCTTTGACGAAACCGCAGACGTTGGCGGAGTGGTGCGCATTCGAGAAACTGGGCTTAATACTCAATTCTTCCTCAATCTTCGGGTCTTGCGGCACAGTGACCAACTCGTATTTCACGGCAACACGCGAAGATATGAACTTCAACGGCTTCACATCCAACTTGTCGTAGAAAAATGCGCCGAAAATGTTGGTCAAATCCGATTCCAACACGGCTTTGCTATAGGCTCTTCCGTTGGACTGCAAATAGGCAATCATCATCGCGTCTTGATTGTTTGTCAAAGACGGGTAAGTGTCCCACGAGAGCGAGGAAATTCCAAAAGCATCAAGCGTTTTGATGAGGAAAATCTTGTAGGGCAGACACTCGCGCAGAAATTCTTCGTCGTAGTTGTCGAGAAGACTCTCTTTGATGAGCATCAAATGCTTTTTCAGCATTTCCATGTCCTTTTCTCTCTCAGGGTCGTAGGCTGTATATTCCAACATCATCTTGCCAGCCCACTGCCATTTGATGTCTGCGTCGCGGAACGAATAGATGAAGTAGGTGTTGTATTTCTTGTACCACTCGTAAATCAGGGAATCCGTTGAAGTCCGAGTGCGATTGGCAAGGATAAACTCCTCATATTCGTTAGACGTGTCCACCTGCGGCGTGAGTTCTTCTTCGCCGCATCCTGTCAGCATCAGCGACAACAGAACCAAACTTGAAAATAATATCTTCTTCATATCTTCTTGACTTTTTTGTTAGTTAGATTGTCCGGGCGTAATGACACGACGATTCGTCGGTTCAATGACCTTGTTGAAATCGAGTTCCTCAATCGGAAGTTCCAGCGTGTAGTTGCGGTCGCCCTGTTCGAGAACATAGACCTCGGGCGCAGAATTTTTCGATGAATAGAAAGTGTGTACCAAACGCGGCATACCGTAGCGACGCAGGTCCACCCAACGATGGACATCCTCGAAACAGAGTTCGCGCCGACGCTCGTCGCGCACGAACTGGAGCAGGTCGGCAGTCGTGGCGAAGTCGGCTGCGGTCAATTCCTTGTAGGTGTCGGGCGTGAAACGGTTGCTACGCAACAAGTTGAGTAGTTTGATAGCCTCCAACTTGTCGGCTTCCGAACCTTTTTGCACGTGGGCTTCGGCCACGCTGAGCAACGCCTCGCTCGTGCGCAAGGCCTGCGAATAAATGCTCGACTTGTAGCGTTTGTTGGGAGCGTGTCGATAGTCGTAGTATTCGCCTTTTTCCATCGTATTTTGCTGGAAAAAAGCGTAAATTCGCTGGTCACCTGGCTCATACATCTGAATCAAATCGCCTTCCTTCGCCTGCGACGAGACAAACGCTGCATCTTTCAGCAAGCGGATATTCGACATGAATTTGTTGCTGTCAAACGTGCTTCCACCGTACATATAGATGTTTTCGGTGTTCACTTCAGGGTCAAGGAAAGCATAATCCTTCGTGCCGACATTTGTCATTACGCTTGGATCGATTTTGCTGATGTTGTAAAGGTCGTAATTGGCTTCCGAGAGAAGTTTTCCATACTTGATGACCTCGTCCCACTGGCCTTGATAGAGTGCCGCACGACACTTGATGATGTACGTGGCACGTTCGGAAAGCACATGCTTATTTCGACTGACGGAACCCGACTTCCACAATTCGAGCGAGCGGTCGAGGTCGGCATTGATCTGGTCATAAACCTCTTTGACCGTATTTCTCGCTGGCTGGTCGCGCGTGATTCCGCTCTCCAGACGAACCACCACGCCCATATCGGTGGCTGCCGTCTGCTCATTGTAGGGCAAGCCGTAGAGATTGACCAGCCAAAGGTAATTCCAAGCTCTCAGCGCGTAGGCCTGCGCCACACACGAAGCCACTTTGTCGCGGTCGCCAGTCATCGTTTCTGCATTCTCGATGATGATGTTGCAGGCCATGATGTTCGTGTAGCGACTGAGATAGAATTTGCTGTAAGTACCATCGTAAAAGGCGATGTCCTGCGCCCACGTGAATGCGCCCTTGCCCGTGGCCAGCGCATACTCGTCGTCGCCTTCCCAGAGAACGCTGCGCGAGTCGCTGGTTGGCGAAACGCCCACATCATCGGTCATCAGCTGAACGAAATCGGCCTCTTCGGTAAACTTCTTAGGATAGCCTTCTCCATAGAGCACGGACTGAAATTCCACGACATCTGCAGGAATCAGCAAGTCGGGCGAGTCGTCCCGCAGAAAATCGCTGCAACTGCTCAACATCAGCAGAGCGCAAAGGCTAACGCTGTAAACAAACTTGTCAAAACGAAATATTTTCATAGTTTTCTCCTCCTTTCTTTAGAACATCATGTTAATACCCAAGTTGTAGCTCGGCATAATCGGCATGTTGGCGTAGGCCGTTTCGGGGTCGAGGCCGTTCCATTTGCTCGATTTCAATATAAAGAGGTTACTGCCCTGCAACCGAATGGTCAATTCGCGAATGTGGAGCGGTCGCAACCATTCGTGAGGCAATCGATAGCTCAGCGTCACGTTGCGCAGGCGCAAAAAGTCGCTCTTCGCCACGCGGTAGTCGCTTCTGTCGTACATTTCAACCATATCCACATCGACCGACGTGTTAGACGTGTCGTAAAGCCCGAGCAGTTCGAGCGGGAACGAATCGGCAATCGACGTGTCGTAGAGTGCCGGAAACGCTGCCGTAGCCTCGTCGCCGGGCTGCCGCCAGCGGTTAATGAACTCACGAGGTACATTATGCATCGGGTCGAAGGCATAACTGCCCGACTGATAGAGCGAGGGCAGACGCTTGACACCACCTGTCTGATAGCTGAATCCGATGCTCAAACTGAGATTTTTCTTGTAAGTGATGCGCGTGTCAATACCACCCGTCAAGTCGGGATAGATGCTGCCCGAGGGCACCAGTTCCATCACTTCGTAGTCGCCTTCATGCACTTTGCGACCGTCGGTCGTGTAGAACAGCGGATAGCCGTTTTCAGCTGACAAGCCTGCATATTTGAACGAATAAATCGTGCCGAGAGGCTGTCCGACAGTGGCTACGTTGCCATTGATCATATTTTTGTATTTCTCCGTATCGGTCAGCTGCGCCTCGTAAGCGTAGCGGATTTCGTTCGTATTGTGCGAGAAGTTGAACGAGAGGTTCCAATCGATGATTTTTCCACGCAGAATGTCGCCGCTGACAACGCCTTCATATCCTTTGTTGATGGCCTTTCCCGCGTTCATCGACAGATAGATGCGGCCTGTGGTGGGCGACACTTGCATATCGGTTATCAAGTCCGAGGTGTGCTTTTGATAATAATCAAATGTGAAGGTCAAACGCCTCTCCAAGAACGAGGCATCAACACCAATGTTGTATGAGCGCGTCTTTTCCCAACGCAAATCGGGATTGGGCAAACGGTCGATTTTACCTGGTCGAAGGCCGATTTTGGTATTGTAGCGTTCCATTTGCGCAATGAGATAGGGTGTGGCGTTCTCATGGATGTTTCCTTGCACACCATACGATGCGCGGATGGCGAAATTGTCGATGAACTTCATCTTTCGGAACAGTTTTTCGTTGGAAACATACCATTTTCCTGCCACCGACCACGTGGGTAGCCAACGATATTTCGGATTGCTGCCGAATTTGTTGGCACCGTCTGAGCGAATGTTTGCGTTCAGGATATAGCGATTGTCAAACGTATAGCTTGCACTGCCGAAATAAGAGGCAATTTGCGTCACCTGATCGGTCAGATGCGGACTGAAATCGCCCCATGTCTGCCGGTTCAAATAACTATTGGTATAGACGGGTTCAATATTTTGTCCGTAGGTGTCAGACCATCCGTAGGAGAGTTGCCTGTGGCCTTCGTATTTGTCGGAACGAGCCTCGATGCCGGCAAAGAAGTTCACTTCGTGCTTGTCGGAGAATGTGTTGATGTAGTTCAGCGTATTGCGCACGGTGTAGGAACGGTTGAATGTCGTCGAAAGATTATAAACACCGCCTTCTGGAATGAGCGACGAATTGTATTTGCTGTCCTCGCGATCGTAGGCGCCGTAAGCGTAGCCGCGCAGGTTCGACACGTAATAACTGCGATCTGTCGCCCAACTGTAGTTGCGGTTGCTGTTCCAATAATAAGATGTCGTCAGCGAGTAGGTCAGCCCTTTCAGCAGGTGCGCATTCAGGTTTAGCACGCCACCCATACGGCGCGAGGAGCTTTTCATGCCCGTTGTATTCAATTCGTTCAAGACATTGTAAACAACACCATTTTCGCTGTATGTCGCTGCGCGTGAGTAGTAATACAATTCATCATTTTTGTCGTACAGCGGAATGGTACGCGAGGTGTTGAATGCGTAAGGGAATGGGGAAACATTAAAGGCATAGCCTGTGTTTTCCTGATTGCTCAACTCCAATTTCAGTTCGGCGTCGAAAATGCGGTTGATTTTCACAGAAACTTTATTGAGTGCCGTGAAACGATTGCTTTCCGAGCCTTTCGCAATGCCCGGACTATCGTTGTAGCTCATCGAAGAATAATAGCGCACACGCTCCGAGCCGCCGTTGAGAGAAATGTTGTGGTTTTGTGTGACGGAATTGCGGAATAGGATGTCGAACCAATCGGTATTGAGCAGTTCGTAATAGCGCACTTCCTCCTCGAATTCTTCTTGCGTAATTTTCTTGTTCAACAGGCGTTGCAATGCTCCTTCATAACTCTGGCTGGTGGGAACGCGCGGATATTGCAGACGGGCGTCGAAAATGTCTTTCGAGAGTTGCACACGCTCCTGCGAATTCATCAAGTTGAAATGACGATAAGAAGGTTTTGTGCCAACATTCAAGTTGAAATCGTATGTAATATTGGGAGCCGAAGCCTTTCCTTTCTTCGTTGTAACAACAATCACACCATTAGCAGCCTTCACACCGTAAATGGCAGTTGCCGAAGCGTCCTTTAGCACGGTAATCGTCTCGATGTCTTGCGGACTCAAGCCGGAAATGTTATTTCCAATCAGGTAGGCTGCGTCGGGACTGTTCAAATCGGAGGCCGTGAAGGGCACAATGTCCGACATAATCACGCCATCGACCACCCAGACGGGCGCTTTGTTGCCGTTGATGGTCGAGTTACCGCGAATACGGATGGTCGGCGTACTGCTCGGATCGCCCGACTGCATCATCACAGCCATTCCGGGGATTTTTCCCTGCAACATCTGGTCGAGGTTCATGGCACTCGGCGTGAAAACATCTTTCATTTTCACTTGCGAGATGGCGGCTGCCGATTCGCGACGGCTCATGCGCTGATAGCCCGTCACGACGACTTCCGACACCTGATGATGGTCGGCTTCCATCCGCACCGTCAAATTTTGCTCGTCCTTGCGCACGGCGAAGGTCTTCGGTTTCATACCGACGTAGGAAAACTCCAGCACGGGCGTCTTGCCCCGCACGATGATAAGAAATTCACCGTCGATACGGCTCACGGTGGCTCCCTCGCCGTCTTTCTCACGAATTGCGACGCCAATCAGCGGCTCGTTGTTTTCGTCCACGACGTGACCAGCGACGGTGTATTGGGCGAATCCCTTCGCGGGAACGAGCGTTGCAACTATGCAGAACAACACTGCCCAGAGCCATTGTTTCCTCTTTTTATACATACGATAGTGGAATTGTAGGGAATGATTATTGACTAAAAAAGCAAAGAGGGCATGCCACCACCATTGGCGTGGCACACCCTCTTCTCATTGTTTATTTCTTGCGGAAAATCAGTTTCTTGCCATCGTAGATGTAGATGCCGTTTTGATTCGGCTCTGCCACCTGACGACCGTCAATCGTGTAGGTCTTGCCGTTCTTCACAGTCGGCTTGACGTTCATGTTGCCAATACCGTCGATGTCACCACCTTCCTCAGACAGATAGATCACATCGGGCACAAAACCTTCCTCAAGTCCGTCGAGCAACTGCTTCGGAATGGCGAGGAACACGCGATTGGCAGGTACGAAGCCACCTTCAACGCGCTTGAAGGTCTCACTCGACTTGTCGAAGAGATAAGCCGTGATGTCGCCGACTTCCACGTCTTTGTCCTTACCATCTACTTTCATTTCGATGACTTGCGTCACTTCTTCGACTGCAACACCTTCTTCACCGCTCCATTTCTCCAACGGATTTCCATAGAAGTTGATGCCAGAAGGCTTCGTTTCAGAAGGTTCATCCAAGAAGATCTGCTTGCCTTTCGCATAGAGGAAGGCTGCGGTCTTCGGCTCGACAAACGATGCCGTGGGCTGCACTTCGAAATATGCACGAGCATCGTTCTTCTTCAGATTCGGCTGCACGAAGTTCATTTGCTCCGTGGTCTCGGGGAAGTAGGCCTGACAGTCGCGATACCACTCGATGTAGCCGCCTTCCTCGGGGAATTCCACCTCAAACAGCAGGTCGCTGGTGAACACGGCTTCGTATTCCTCAACGCCAGCCACCGTCAGCGTGTAGGGATTCTCTTTAATTTCCTTACCTGTGCTCTTTTCCACCCAGTGGCTAAACTGAGCCTGATCTTGATATTTATCCTTCACCGTAGCCGTAATTGTCACGTCCTCGCCGACATAGTTCACCGTCTTGTCGATTGCGACAGAACCAAGCCGACTGCCCGTGCCGGAAATGCGCGGAGCCACGTGCGTGAAAAGAGCGTAGTGGACTGCGTCGGGATCGGCAGGGAAGCCTGCGGCAAATGCCTCTTCCTCGCTGCTAAACATGGAAGCGAGGCCCTTATAGACCGCCGAAGGAACTTTTAAGTACGCGGGATTGGAATCATCCTCGACCGTCTCAGGAAGAACCGGCTCTCCATCTACGTACTTTTCAGTTGCAAAACCAGCAAACAGCCAGCCTTCTTCGGCCTGCGCGTGGCCGTAGAAATAACCTGTCGGTGTGATTCCCTTGTAAACGAACTTCACATCGACCATGTCGGCAGGCTGAGAGGCGGTCGAGCCATCTTCGGCAACGGAACCTTCCTCCAACTCTGCATAGACCTTACCTGCGCCTGTCGGATAGGCATACAACTGCCCATAGATGGGCACATACGAGTTGCCTGCAAAGGCACTTGCTGTCGTCAGCAGCATGATAGCGGCGGACAACAGACTCTTCTTAAACGTAAAAATTTTCATAACCTTACATTTTTTTAAAGTGAAACATAATATAAATAGTATTGCAATAATACTCAAAAGAACGATTGCCCCAAACGGTGTGATGAATGTTGCCGCTTGCTTTCCAGAGTACGGGAGCAACTGCACGGGTTCCCCGATGAACACTGGCCGGGCGACTCCGCCGCTATCGACAAGCGTTGCCTTCTGCCAAGCGCCGGGAAGGAGTTCGGGTGCCAGTTTGTCGTTGAGGTCGCCCGTTTCGCTTCCTTTGCTGCCCATGCGCAGTTTCCAAAACAGTTTTGACCAGGGGGCATTCCGCGAAATATAGTCCAACAGGTCGCCATAGGTGCCTGTCAGAGCCGGATGCAGGTCGTGATAGACGATTTTCTCGCCCATCAACGACGACTCCACTGCATACACGCACATCGACGAGCAATTTTTCGTCAGAAAATTGTAATCCCACGTCATGCCGCGTTGCAGTTGATTGTCGAGCCATCGCCAAAGTTCCTGCTCCTGCCGTGGATTGAGGTTCAGCGCATATTCTGTGATGCCGCGATGTTCATTCCGATACTGCTCCAAAAACTGCTCCGTCGAGAAGGTTGCATAGCCGGCCTTGGCTGTGGAAAACAGGAACTTCAATTGGTCTAACGCGCCCAACTGCATCTCGAAAGTGAAGCAATAGTCGAGTTGATTGACAGGACTTTGAAGCCGAATGGCCGCGTGGCCGTAGTTGCTGTAAACCTTATTGCCGGGTTCGACAATCAGCAGCGAAGACTTGATGAAATCGGCATCCTCGGCCAGCGCGTTGATGGAATCGGCTTTTGAATGTTCCTGCGCACTTGCCACAAGAGGAATCACAGACACGAGAACTGCGAGGATGAGTTTTCTCACACCCCACACTACCCTATTGCATTGGATTCTCGTCAAATGTTCCATAATCATCTCTCGTAAACAATCATTGCGCAAAGATAGTCAAAAAACATTAAACTGAAAAAATTTTTTATCAAAAAATATCATTTTTTTAGAAAAAAGTAAAGAAACTTGACAAAATATGCCAAAGTTTGAAAAATCGCTTTTAAAAAAATTAAAGCTGCATCTAAAAAATTAAAGTTGCATCGTCAGGCAATGGACGGAGCCGTGCTGTCGGATGATGGTGCGGGCATCGATGGGGATGATGTCGCGGTCGGGGAAGGCTTTGCCGATGACGCGCAGGGCTTCCGCATCGTTTTCGGGCTGTCCATAGACGGGCGCAAGGACGGCTCCGTTCAGAATCAGGAAATTGGCGTAGGTCGCAGGCAGTCGTTCATCCAATCTCCGTTCTTTCTCCTCCCCCAGTGGGGGGAGGTTGGGAGGGGGCTCTTCCTCGAAAATCGCCTCTGGCATCGGCAGTCGAAGCAGTCGATAAGGCTTCCCTTCTGCGGTTCTGAGGCTTTTAAGTTGCTGTTCCAATGCCTGAAAATCGGCAAATTGCTCGTCGTTTTCGTCGTCGCAGCCCACGTAGAGCAGCGTGTCGTCGGGCGCACAACGGACAATCGTGTCGATGTGGCCGTCGGTGTCGTCGCCGACGAGGTTGCCGTGGTCGAGCCAAACGACGCGCTCGGCTCGCAGTCGGCGTTTCAGTTCCGCCTCGATTTCCGCCTGCGTTAAAGGTTGGTTGCGATTCGGAGCCAACAGACACTGCGAAGTTGTGAAAATCGTGCCGCGACCGTCGCTCTCGATGCTGCCGCCCTCCAAGACGAAATCTTGATGACGTTCCAATTGACAATTGACAATTGATAATTGATAATTGATAATCTTCCTTATGCCTTCATCCTTCATCTTTATTCCTTCATCCTTCATCCTTATTCCTTCATCCAATCGTTCAACAATCCGATTGTCATTGTCCGCAGGAAATTTCTCGCCCCAACCATTAAATCGGAAGTCGAGCCACAAACACTTTTTGGGGTATTCATCAGGTAGAATGTCACCCTTCTCCCCTCCCGTTGGGAGGGGTTGGGGGTGGGTCTTCGCTTTCAACACCACCGGCCCGTGATCTCTCGCCCAAGTATCGTCCGTCGGACACTCGAAAACAACCACGCGCTCCATCTGCCGCACTTCTTCGGGCACAATTTCCACCCTCGGCACGACAATCAACAGCCATTCGCGACGCACAATCTCACGCGCCATCGCCACGTAAGTCGCAGTGATTTCCGCCAAATACGGTTTCCAATCGGTGTCCTCGTGCGGCCATGTCAGCATCACGCCCCACTGCGCTTCCCATTCCGCCGGTAGTCTGAAATTTTCCATTTTGTACAACTTTTTCTTTGCAAAATTACATATTTTTTCCAAAAACAAGCACTTTTTCGATAAGTTTTTGCCAATAATGTTTCATAAATGACAACTTTTTCGTAATTTTGTGGCGTAAAATTACCCGAAACGATGAATACAGAGAATATTAACAGCAATCCGGATGTCATTATCCGACCGAAGGAACTGGAGTGCGACGTGGTGCGATTCCAGAACAACAAGGAGAAGTGGGTGGCTTTCGTGGGGCTGCTCAACGGGAAGCCCTACGAGATTTTCACCGGACTTCAGGACGACGACGAGGGAATCGTGTTGCCGAAAACCGTGACAAAAGGGAAAATCATCAAGCAGGTGAACGACGATGGCACGAAGCGCTACGACTTTCAGTTTGAGAACAAACGCGGCTACAAAACGACCGTCGAAGGGCTGTCGGAGAAGTTCAACAAGGAATATTGGAACTACGCGAAGCTGATTTCGGGCGTGCTGCGCTACGGAATGCCCATCGACCACGTTGTGAAGCTCGTTTCGTCGCTCGACTTGCAGGACGAGAGCATCAACACGTGGAAGGTCGGCGTGGAGCGTGCGCTGAAGAAATACACCGCAGAAGGAAGCGAGGAACAACTATGAACTACAATATTGCTTCCAACTATATGACGCTGCGCAACCTGCGTTTCCACGCCTATCACGGCGTTTTGGAGCAGGAGCGAATCGTCGGCAACGACTACGAAGTGTCGGTGCGGATGTCGTATGATATGCGTCGCGCCATCGCGACAGACGATGTGGCCAATGCGCTGAACTACGCCGAGGCTTACGAAATCATCAAACGGGTGATGATGCAGCCGAGTCGCTTGATTGAGCGCGTGGCGTGGCGAATTGCGAAGACGTTGTTAGACGAGTTTCCAATGGCGAGAAATGCCGAAGTGACGCTTGTCAAACTGAATCCGCCGATGGGTGCCGACTGCGACGGGGCGGAAGTTAGGATTAAGGTTAAAAGATGAAAAGGTTATAAGGTTAAAGGGTTATAAGGTTTTAAGGTTATAAGGTTTTAAGGTTAT
>JAFYJH010000166.1 GCA_017538195.1 Prevotella sp. | reverse complement strand
CCCAAAGTGTCATCGGTCGCATCCTCACCCAAGCCGCACGACCAGTTCCCGTGTGACTGATTTTGTCCGAATGAACGGGGCGGGCACTGCCTGTCAGAATAAAATGCCCTTCACCCATACGGTGGTCGGATGCGAAACGGCAGGCATCCCACAACTGCGGAAACTTTTGCCATTCGTCCAACAAACGCGGTGTATCGCCCTCAAGAATTCGGGTGATGTTCATCGTTGCCAGCCGCTTGTATTCTTCCTGTTTTTCAGGGTCATCGAGAAAAATGACGCTTTTCGCCTGTTGCTGTGCCGTTGTAGTTTTTCCGCACCATTTTGCACCCTCAATTACGACATATCCTGCCGCCTCTAACTGCAACGAAAGTAATTCGTCTGCAATGCGTTTTCTATAACTTTTTTCTGCGTCCATAATGGCTATTTTGTTTTCGCTGCAAAGTTACTGATAATAAATGAATTATGCAAATAATGTTGCGAAATTTTATATCATTTGTGGATTTTTCGTTATGCCATTTGAGGATTTTCTGTTATGCCATTTGAGGATTTTGGAGTGAATAATAGATTATTTTTGCGGCAAACGGAGAGGTGCGGTGCCTCTCCGTTTTTTGTTTTCTTAAAACTGCACACAAACCGCCTTGTCAATCAAAATGTCTTGATGGGTGTCGCTCAGGAGGCCGGTTTTTGGGTCGCGGAGAAAGACTTGGATTTTTCCGCTGTCGCGACACGCGCAAAGGAGGTAGCGGCCATTCGGCGTGATGTTGAAATGGCGGGGATGGATGCCTGTCGGTTGGTAGCCAACGAGCGTGAGTTTTCCCGTGCTCTTATCGACGGAAAAAATGGCGATTCCATCGTCTTTTAGGCGATTGCTGGAATAGAGGAATTTCCCGTCGGGACTGAGGTGGATGTCGCCTGCTCCACGGGCTTCTGCCGAGTCGGAAACGACTGTTTGCAACTCCTTCAATCGACCGTCGCGATAGCTGAAAACGGTGACTTTTCCCGACAATTCGCTGATCAGATAACAAAATTTTCCGTTCGGGCTGAATGTCAGATGGCGAGGGCCGGAACCTGCGCTGATTTGATCGGCTAATCCGTTGGCTATCAGTCTGTTATCTTTTATTCGATACGAGCAAATTCTGTCGGCACTGAAGTCGGTGGCAAGCACGAATTTTCCGTCGGGCGTGAACAAGGCGCAGTGCATGTGCGGCTTTTCCTGGCGCGAAAGGTCGGAACCGCCCAATGTGCCCAGAAATCGCTGCACGAGCGCGCCTTTTGTGCCATTTTTCTGCAACTCAAAAACGCTGACCGAGCCGCCGGAGTAGTTCGCCGTCAGTGCCAGTTTGCCGTTGGTCGAAACGTAGCAAGGCGACGCGCCCTCGGTCGGGATGCTTTCGAGCCGTTGCAAATGGCCGTTGGAGCGGTCGAAGCGGACGATGTTGAGCGACGGTTTGCTGTCGGTTTCTCCCACGGCATAAACCAGTCGTTTGTCGGCTGAAAAGGTCAGAAACGACGGATTTTTAAGCACGAGCGAGTCGCGTGGCGTCGCCTTTCCCGTCAGTTGGTCGAACTGGTAGGAATAAATTCCGCAACTGCTGCCGTCGGTGTAGGTTCCAACGAGCAAGTCGATTTGCTGTTGCGCATACGAGGCAATCGACAGCATCAAACATAAAAATGTAAAAAATTTTCTTTGCATCATCGTGCTTTTTTGAGGTTTTTGTGTTGCAAAAATATACTTTTTTCGGAAATCCTGCAAATTTTTTTACGAAAAAGTCGTAACTTTGCAGGCAAATGGAACAATTGAAAATTCTTGTCACCGGAGCCAGCGGTTTTATCGGCAGTTTCATCGTCGAAGAGGGACTGGCGCGAGGCTACGAGGTGTGGGCGGCTGTTCGCAAGGGCAGTTCGCGCCAGTTTTTGCAGGACGAGCGCATCCGTTTCATCGAGTTGGACTTGAACTCGGAGGAGCGGCTTGAGGAGCAGTTGGAAGGCCATCGCTTCGACTATGTCGTACACGCTGCCGGCCTCACGAAAACGACCGACAACAACCAGTTTTTCTTCGTGAACACGCGGGGAACGATGGTGCTGACGGAGGTTCTTCTGCGGATGAAAATGCCGCTGAAACGCTTCGTCTATCTGAGTTCGCTGAGCATTTTCGGACCAGTTCGCGAGCAACAGCCCTACACGGAAATCGTCGAGACCGACGAGCCGCATCCGAACACGGCCTACGGTCAGAGCAAACTCTTGGCGGAGAAATTTTTGGAGGAAAAAGGCAAAAAAAAGGCTTTTCCATACGTGATTTTGCGTCCGACGGGTGTCTATGGCCCTCGCGAAAAGGATTATTTTATGATGGCGAAGTCGATTCGGGGACACGTGAATTTCGCGGTCGGCTACAAGCAGCAAGACCTCACGTTTGTCTATGTGAAAGACGTGGTGCAGGCCGTTTTCCTCGCCTTCGAGCACGGCGAAACGAGTCGGAGTTATTTCCTGAGCGACGGCTGTGTCTATCAGTCGGCGGCGTTCAGCGACTTGATTCGGAAAGAACTCGGAAATCCGTGGTGTCTGCGCTTGAAAGCCCCGATTTGGCTGTTGCGCATCATCACGCTGTGCGGCGATGTTGTCGGGAAACTGACGGGTCGAGTGACGGCGTTGAACAGCGACAAATACCACATTCTGAAGCAGCGGAACTGGCGTTGCGACATCGAACCGGCGCGTCGGGAACTGGGATTTGAACCGCAATATCAGTTGGAGCGCGGCGTGAAGGAAACAATGGATTGGTACAAGGAAAACGGTTGGATTTGAAAAGTGAAAGCCCCCCAGCCCCCTAAAGGGGGAGTAAAAAGGGAAAAATTTTTGATTTATTCTGAAATTAAAAAGACGATAGAATAAAAAATATGGCAAAAAACAAGGCACTCAAACTAAAAGACATTTTCGGCTTGGAAAAAAAGCCGGAAAAAGGCTTGTTGGCCTTTGAATGGATAGTCGTGGGCTACACGCTGCTGACCCTGTTGGTCATTTTCTTCACCTACACGAAACTGCCCAACGCCCAAGCGATGATTGTCGGGCGCGTGCGCATCATCGCCATCATCGGCGCGCTCTGGTTTGTCTATCGCTTGGCACCCTGTCCGCTGACGCAATTTGCCCGTGTCGGAACGCAGTTGGCTTTGTTGGCGTGGTGGTATCCCGACACCTACGAACTCAACCGAATCCTGCCGAATCTCGACCATATTTTCGCGCAGGCCGACCAGAATTTCTTCGGTTTCCAGCCTGCCCTACTCTTCTCGCAATGGATGCCGTGGCCGTGGTTCAGCGAACTGATGGATTTGGGCTACGCCTCGTATTTCCCGATGATTGCCGTCGTGGTGCTCTACTACTTTTTCTACCGCTACCGCGACTTCAACACGATGGCTTTCGTCGTGCTCGGCTCGTTCTTCATCTTCTACGTGATTTTCATTTTCCTGCCCGTCACAGGCCCGCAATATTACTACCTCGCCATCGGTCCCGACAACGTGCTCAACGCCAATTTCGAGGCCGTCGGCGACTATTTCTACCGCCACACCGAGCGCATCGCCAGTCCGGGTTGGCAGAAGGGAATTTTCTATCATTTGGTCGAGGATGCTCATCAGGCAGGCGAGCGTCCGACGGCGGCTTTCCCATCGTCGCACATCGGAATCACGGTCGTTTTGCTGATTTTGGCGTGGCGTGCGCAGTCGCGTCGGCAGTTGCTGTTCTGGTGTCTGCTGCCGCTCGCCGTGTTGATGTTTTTCGCAACGGTCTATATTCAGGCGCACTACGTTGTCGATTCAGTGGCAGGATTGTTCACGGGCGTTCTATTTTATGCAATTCTGATTTATTTGTCAAAATTTTTCAAGATATAACTTTTAGAAATAAACGATGAAAAAACTCTATATCGAAACCTACGGCTGCCAGATGAATGTGGCTGATTCTGAGGTGGTTGCGTCGGTGATGCAAATGGCAGGCTACGAGCCTTGCGACTCGGCTGACGAGGCCGATGCGGTGTTTCTGAACACGTGTTCGGTGCGCGAAAATGCCGAAAACAAGATTTACCACCGACTGGCGGAACTCCACGCGATGCGGAAGAAGAAAAACGCGCCGCTGATTGTCGGCGTACTCGGTTGTATGGCCGAGCGCGTGAAGGAAGATCTTTTGGAAAACCATCACGCCGACCTTGTTGCCGGACCCGACGCCTATCTCCGACTGCCCGACCTCATTGCGCAGGTTGAGGCTGGTCAGAAAGCCATCGACATCGACCTTTCGACGAGCGAAACCTATCGCGACATCGTGCCGCAGCGCATCAGCGGCAACCGAATTTCGGGCTATGTCAGCATTATGCGCGGCTGCAACAATTTCTGTCATTATTGCATCGTGCCCTACACGCGAGGACGTGAGCGAAGCCGCGATGTGGAGAGCATTCTCCGCGAGGTTCGCGACCTGCGCGACCGCCATTTCAAAGAGGTGACGCTGTTGGGGCAGAATGTGAATTCTTACTGTTCGAGGAGCGAGGAAGGAGGAGCGAGTAGCGAGGTTCGTTTCCCCGAACTGCTGCGCTTGGTTGCGCGGGAAGCACCCGAAATGCGCGTGCGCTTCACGACGAGCCATCCGAAGGATATGAGCGACGAAACGCTGCGCGTCATTGCCGAGGAAGCGAACATTTGCAAGCAAATCCATCTGCCCGTGCAGTCGGGCTCGAACCGAATCCTCGAACTGATGAACCGAAAATACACCCGCGAATGGTATTTGGAGCGCGTGGCGGCCATCCGCCGAATCATTCCCGACTGCGGCCTCTCGACCGATGTTTTCGTGGGCTACCATTCCGAAACCGACGACGACCACGAGCAGACGCTCTCGCTGATGCGCGAGGTGCATTTCGACTCGGCTTTTATGTTCAAATATTCCGAGCGACCGGGCACTTACGCGGCGAAACACCTGCCCGACAACGTGCCCGAAGAAGTGAAACTGCGGCGGCTCAACGAGGTGATTCAACTGCAAAACGACCTGTCGGCGCAGTCGAACTTTCGCGATGTCGGCAAGTCGTTCGATGTGCTGGTCGAGGGCTATTCGAAGCGTTCCCGACAGCAACTCTGCGGTCGCACGGAGCAGGGAAAAATGGTCGTTTTCGACAAGGGCAACCATCATCCTTCCGAAATCGTCCGCGTCCGCATCACGAGTTCAACGGCGGCCACGCTCATCGGAGAATTGGAAGAATAATTTTCTGTAAAACTTAGAAAAAAAAACTGTAAAATTTAGAAGAAAAATTTGTAAAACTTAGAAGAAATTTTCTGTAAAACTTAGAAGAATCAATATTTCGTAAAACAATAAAAAATTAAACCTTATGAAACGAATCGTATTCTTAACAATGGCCTGTTTCTGGGCCGTCGCGCAAGTTTTTTCACAGTCGACAAGCAACGAAAAGCCCTTTACGGTGCCCGAAATCACGCAGTGGACGGGCGGAACGGGCTCGACGACTCTCAGCGGTCGCGTTGTTGTCAAGTCGAAGTCGCTGCAAGCCGTTGCCAAGCAGTTTGCCGCCGACTATGAAGTGATGTTTGGCAAAAAACTGACCCTCGTCGGCGGAAAGGCGAAGTCGGGCGACATCGTGCTGACGCAGAAAAAACTCGACACGATGCCTGCGGAGGGCTATCGGATGGCAATCGGCGACATCGTCGAAGTGGAGTCGCCTGCCGAAATCGGTACTTTCTGGGCCACGCGCACACTGCTGCAAATGTTTGAGTCTTCTAAAACTCCCCTCTCTACTTGGAGAGGGGTTGGGGGTGAGGCTATCTCAATCCCGAAGGGCACCATCACCGACATTCCGCAGTATAAAATGCGCGGTTTTATGCTCGATGTAGGCCGAAAATTCGTGCCGATGAGCTACCTGCGCAACCTCGTGAAAGTGATGGCGTACTACAAGATGAACACGCTGCAACTTCACCTGAACGACAACGGTTTTCCGCAGTATTTCGAGAACGACTGGAGCAAGACTTCCGCTGCGTTCCGCCTCGAAAGCGACACCTATCCCGGCCTCGCAGCCAAGGACGGCCACTACACGAAGGCCGAGTTCATCGAATTGCAGAAACTCGCCGAGCAACTGCACGTGGAAATCGTTCCTGAAATCGACGCTCCGGCGCACGTTCTGGCCTTTACGCAGTATCGTCCCGAACTCGGCTCGAAGGAGTACGGAATGGACCATTTCAACCTCTCGAATCCCGATATTTACACCTTTATGGACGGTCTTTTCGCCGAATATCTCACGGGCAAGAATCCTGTGTTCCGCGGCCCTCGCGTGAACATCGGCACCGACGAATATTCCAACCGCGACAAAGACGTGGTTGAGCAGTTCCGCGCCTACACCGACTACTACCTCGCCCTGATGGAAAAATACGGCAAGCAGCCGATGGTCTGGGGCTCGCTCACGCACGCGAAAGGTAAAACGCCGATTCGGTCGAAAAATGTGCTAATGGCTTGCTGGTCAACCGATTACGCCGAACCCGACTCGATGATGAAACTCGGCTATCAAATCCTTTCCATCCCCGACCGCTATAATTACATCGTGCCTGCCGCCGGCTATTATTACGACTATCTGAACTGCAAGTGGCTCTATGAGTCGTGGACGCCTGCGACGCTCTTCGGAAAGCCCGTTGCCGAGCAACATCCGCAACTCGAAGGCGGAATGTTTGCCGTTTGGAACGACCACTATGGCAACGGCATTTCCACGAAAGACATCCATCATCGCCTCTATCCCGCGATGCACACTTTCTCCACGAAATGCTGGACGGGTCAATTGACGAGCGTTCCCTACGAAGTTTTCGACGAAAAACGACTGCTGCTCAGCGAGGCTCCGGCGGTGAACGAACTCGCCCGACTGCCCGAAAATCCTGTGACGATTGATGTTGTTGCAGCAGGTCAGCCGCTGAACCTTAAAATCCAAGCGGAAAATTCTCCCCTCTCTACTTGGAGAGGGGGCGGGGGTGAGGCTTCCGTAATTGAGGCCGGCTACGACTACGCCGTTTCCTTCGACATCGACTGCGCAGCCGAGCCAAAAGGCACGATTCTGACCAGTAGCGAAAATGCCACGTTCTATCTTGCCGACCCCGAAACAGGTCGTTTGGCGTTCTGTCGCGACGGCTATCTCAACAAATTCAACTACAAATTGCCCGAAACGGGTCGTGTCAATATCCGAATCGAGGGGACCAACGCCGAAACGCGACTTTTCGTCAATAACCGCCGCCACGAAGTGCTTCGCAAACGCGAGGCTTACTCCATCGGCGAAAAGCTCAACACGATGCCCGACGCGCCCTACCACACGACCGTTTATGTCCCCACGCGCCGAATGTTCTATGTCGCCACGCTCGTTTTCCCGCTCGAAAAAGCTGGAAATTTCAAGAGCCGAATTACCAATTTGCAGGTAAGGAAATTGTAATAAAAATGCCTGCCCATTCAATGTTGGGGCAGGCATTTTCTAAATTTTCGAAGATTTACTTTCCACTCACAATTTTTTTGATGTCATTGAGTTTGTTGAGGGCTTCGACAGGCGTGAGGTTGTTGATGTCAAGGCCGAGGATCTCGTCGCGAATCTGGCTGAGCACGGGGTCGTCGAGTTGGAAGAACGAGAGTTGCATTCCCTCGCGCGTGTCGGACGATGGGTGTTGGATGTTGGGTGAGGCCCCCTTCGATTCCCCCAAATGGGGGAAAGAATTTTTCGTTTTGTCACTCTTCCCCTCCAACTGCCCGAGAATCACGTTGGCACGCTTCACAATCGACTTCGGCATTCCGGCGATGTCGGCCACGTGGATGCCAAAACTGTGTTCCGAGCCGCCACGCTCCAGTTTGCGCAGGAAAATCACCTTTCCATCGACCTCTTTCACCGACACATTGTAGTTCTTGATGCGGCGGAACGAGCGTTCCATTTCGTTGAGTTCGTGGTAGTGGGTGGCGAAAAGCGTCCGCGCACGGGCTTTCGGATGCTCGTGGAGATGCTCGACGATGGCCCACGCGATGCTGATGCCGTCGTAGGTCGAAGTGCCGCGTCCGAGTTCGTCGAAGAGCACGAGCGAGCGCGGTGTCACGTTATTGAGGATGTCGGCGGCCTCGGTCATTTCGACCATAAACGTCGATTCGCCGAGTGAAATGTTGTCGGAAGCACCGACGCGCGTGAAAATCTTATCGACAAGGCCGATTTTCGCGCTTTCAGCAGGCACGAAAGAACCCATCTGGGCGAGAATCGTGATGAGTGCGGTCTGGCGCAGCAGAGCCGATTTACCCGCCATATTCGGACCTGTGATGATGATGATTTGCTGCTGTTCGGTGTCGAGTTCGATGTCGTTGGGAACGTAGTGTTCGCCGAGCGGCAGTTGCTGTTCGATGACGGGATGGCGACCCTGCCGGATGTCGAGCACGTCGTCGTCGCTGATGACGGGTCGCACGAAGCGATTTTCCTCGGCAATCTTCGCAAACGACAGCAGGCAGTCGAGTCGGGCGACGAGTGCGGCATTCACCTGAATCTGCGGAATGAATTCCTGCATCGCCACGACCAATTCGTTGAAAAGTTGCTCCTCCATCGCCAGAATTTTCTCGTCGGCACCGAGAATTTTCTCCTCATATTCCTTCAATTCGGGCGTGATGTATCGCTCGGCCTGCGCCAGCGTCTGCTTGCGAATCCAGTCTTGCGGAACCTTGTCCTTATAGGGGTTTCTGACTTCGAGATAATAGCCGAAAACATTGTTGTAGCCGACTTTCAGCGATGGAATGCCCGTCTGTTGGCTCTCGCGTTCCTGAATCTGAATCAGATAGCTTCGACCGTTCGATGAAATGTCGCGCAGGTCGTCGAGTTCGCGGTTGTAGCCACGCGCAATCACGTTGCCTTTCGACACGAGCAGCGGCGGGTCGGGCTGAATTTCTCGGGCGATGCGGTCGCGGATTTCTTCGCAGAGATTCAAGCGTGAGCCTATCATTTTCAATGCTTCGGGAATGACATTCGCCGCGTCGGTTTCCAATGCGTTTTTAATCGGTTCAATCGCCAACAGCGCATTTTTCAGTTGCACAACCTCACGCGGCGAAACGCGACCGACGGCCACCTTCGAAATGATGCGCTCAAGGTCGCCGATGCGCTGCAATTGCTGGTCGATGAGTTCGCGGAACGACGGTTCGCGGAAGAAATAATCCACAACATCGAGCCGGTGGTTGATGGGCGCGACATCCTTCAGCGGAAAAACCAGCCAACGGTGCAACATTCGGCCTCCCATCGGCGTTGTCGTGCGGTCGATGACGCTGAAAAGCGAGTGTCCGCCCTCTTGCATCGGCTGCACGAGTTCAAGCGAGCGAATCGTGAATTTGTCGAGTCGCACGTATTTTTCTTCCTCAATGCGCTGCAAATGCGTGATATGCCCGACCGCCGTGTGCTGCGTCATTTCCAAGTATTGCATCACCGCGCCTGCCGCAATCACGCCACTGCGCAAGTGTTCCACGCCGAAACCCTTGAGCGAGTGCGTTCCGAAGTGCTTCAGCAGTTTCTGGTTGGCGGTTTGCTCGGTGAAAACCCAGTCGTCAAGTTCGAAAGTCGCAAAACTGCTGCCCGATCGTCCCGAATTGCCGAAATATCGCTCGAAATCGGCCTTCCGCTCACGACAATACAGCACTTCTTTCGGCAGAAAATTCCCTAAAAGTTTATCGACATAGTCGTAGGCGCCCTCGCCTGCGAGAAATTCGCCCGTCGAGATGTCGAGAAAAGCCACGCCGCAGGCCGTTTTTCCAAAATGAACGGCGGCGAGAAAGTTGTTTTCCTTGTAGTTCAGCACGTTGTCGCTCATCGCCACGCCCGGCGTAACCAGTTCCGTCACACCGCGTTTCACGAGCGTTTTCGTGAGTTTCGGGTCTTCGAGTTGGTCGCAAATGGCCACGCGCCGACCGGCACGAATCAGTTTCGGCAAATACGTGTCGAGCGCGTGATGCGGAAAGCCCGCCATCTCCGTGTCGCCGCCCGAATTTCCGTTGTTGCGCCGCGTGAGCGTGATGCCCAGAATCCGCGCCGCCACCACCGCGTCGTCGCCGTAGGTTTCGTAGAAGTCGCCGCAACGGAACAGCAACACCGCATCGGGATATTTCTCCTTGAATGCGTAGAACTGCCGCATCATCGGCGTCAAGCCTTTATCTTTCGTAGCCATATCTGTTCAAATAATTTGAAAAATGTTCCAAGAGTTGGATAACGAGAAGCAAAGGTACGAATAAAAATCGGAAATCAAGCATTTCTCTGAAAAAAACAACATCCAAAATTTGGATTTTCAACAAAAAAGCGTACCTTTGCATCTCATCAACTAAGAAAATACGGTCATGGACATCACGATTAGCAAGCAAAACGAATGTGTCAGCATTGCCTTGTCGGGTCGGCTCGACTCGGCGGCGGCAGTGGACGCGACCGCCCATATCGAAAAGGGTTTGGCGCAGCATGAACCCATCAGGGAAATCGTTTGCGACGCCAAAAATCTGGAATATATTTCCAGTGCCGGACTGCGCATTTTGCTCATGCTCGCCAAGAAATGCCGCTCGTTCCGCGTGACGGACGCGAGTTCGGGTGTCTATGAAGTGCTCGACATGACAGGTTTCACGAAGATGATGACCGTTGAACGCGCCCTGCGGCAGTTGAGCATCGAGGGTCTTGAGGAAATCGGTCGTGGCGGCGTTGGAGTCGTCTATCGCATCGACGACGAGACGATTCTCAAGGTTTTTCGCGAGGGAACGAGCCTCGACGATGTCAAGCGGGAAATTACGATGGCGAAAGAGGCTTTCGTGCTTGGAATGGCGACCGCCATTTCGTTCGACATCGTGCGCGTGGGCGACAATCAGTACGGCCTCGTCTATGAGTTGCTGAAGGCGCATACGCTGAGCACGCTCATCAGTCTGGAGCCGGAAAAACTCGACGAATTTGCCCGACTCTACGCCCGACTTTTCCGCCAGTTGCACGACATCGAAGTGCCGATGAACAGCAGTATTCCCGACGCGGTGAGGCGCGAGGAACAATCGATTCGGAAACTCGAGCGTTATTTGGACGGAAACGGCATCGACCTTTTGCTGCAAATCCTCGGCCACATTCCACGCGCCTATCGCCTGCTCCACTGCGACTTACAGGCGAAAAACATCATGATGCAAGGCTCGGAACCGATGGTCATCGACATGGGCGAAGTCGGTTGCGGCCATCCGCTGATGGACTTGGGATATTCCTACTCGGCGATGGTTACTTTCGTGGGCGACTACGAGCCTGTAATCGGTATTCCGCGGCAGTTGGGCCACGACTTGTGGATGCGCATGGCAGACTACTATTTCGAGGGCTTGAGTGCCGCCGAAATCAGCCATCGCAAGGAGCAAATCGAGGCCGTCAGCCGTGTGCGTAATTTCAGTTGGCTCGCGCTGAGCAACTCGTTCCCAGAGTCGGTTGTCCGCGAGTGTCAGGAACTTTTTGTCCAGAATGTTGTGAACAAAAAAGAGCAACTGCTGGATATTTGTAAGACCTTTAACGATTGGACCTTATGAGCAAAAATTCTTTCAACCGCTGGCGCAAGTCGTTTCAGACGAAATCGACGCTCTACGTCATCATCACGGCGGCCATTCTCATCGAATTGACCTCTTTGGTGCAGTATTTCTACGCCCGAGAAGGCATCCGCGAGGGCGTTGTGCATCGTGCTGAAACCGAACTCCAACTGAAAGGTGCCGAAATCCAGAATGTGATGACGGGCGTGGAAACGGCTGTCGAAAACACGGTATGGATTTTGGAACAGCAGTTGGCGCAGCCCGATTCGGTACGAGAGATTCTTCGTCGCGTCGTGAAAAACAATCCTATGATCACGGGTTGTGCCGTCGGTTTCGAGCCGAATTTCTATCCGCAATACGGACGTTGGTTCGAGCCATACGCGACCCGCACGGAGAACGGCTATATCGAAATGGTGCAAATCGGCTCGGAATCCCACAACTACCACAAAGCCGAGTGGTACACGAAGCCGAAGGAAGTGGGGAAAGGCTATTGGTCGGAGCCGTATTACGACGAAGTCGGAGCGATGGACATGCTCTGTACTTATGCCATTCCCATCCGTAATTCCAAGGGCGAAATCGCCGGTGTTTTCGGTGCCGACGTGTCGCTCGACTGGTTGAGTGGCGTCATCAATGCGCGGCATATTTATCCCTCGTCTTACAACTTGCTGATTTCCCGCGCCGGTCGGATTATGGCTTGTCCTGTGGAAAGTTTGGTGATGCGGAGCAACATCCATGAAGCCACCGCCCACGTTGAGGACACGACCGTGAACCATATCAATCGGCAGATTATGGCGAGAATCAGCGGCCACGCTGCTGTCATCAACGACCAAGGCGAGAAAGATTACGTCTTTTATGCGCCGGTGGAAGGCGAAACGGGCTGGTCGATGGCCGTCGTTTGCAGCGACCGCGAGATTTACAGCGATTTGCGCAAGGTCGCCTTCAGCCTGCTTCTGCTGATGCTCGTCGGTCTGTTGTTGTTGGGCTTCATCCTTTTCCGCATGATTCGCAATTTCAAGCGTTTGGAGGCCGTCAATGCCGAGAAAGAGCGCATCGGTAGCGAACTCCACATCGCCAGTGCCATCCAGATGAGCATGTTGCCCAAGATTTTCCCACCTTATCCCGAGCGCGACGACTTGGAAATTTTCGGTTCGCTGACTCCTGCCAAGGAAGTTGGCGGCGACCTCTACGACTTCTATCTGCGCGACGAAAAACTGCTTTTCTGCATCGGCGACGTGAGCGGAAAAGGCGTTCCTGCCTCGTTGGTGATGGCTGTGACGCGCTCGCTGTTCCGCACGGTTTCGGCGCACGAGTCCGACCCTCGCCACATCATGGCTTCGATGAACGATTCGATGGCGGAAATGAACGATTCGAATATGTTCGTCACGATGTTCATCGGCTCGCTCGACCTGCCGACAGGTCGCCTGCGCTACTGCAACGCCGGCCACAACGCCCCGATTCTCATCGGGCGAGGCGTGGGAATGTTGCCAATCGACTCAAACGTCCCAGTCGGCGTGTGTGAAGGATGGAATTTCGTGACGCAGGAAGCCCTCATCGACCCGCAAACGACCATTTTCCTCTATACCGACGGACTGACCGAGGCGGAAGACATCAATCACACGCAATTCGGCGAAATGCGCGTCTTGGAAACGGCGCGGAACTTGCGGGAAAAAGAGGAACATTCGCCCGAAAAACTCCTTGCGACCATGAGCGAGGCGGTCGAAAAATTCGTGGGCGACGCAGAGCAAAGCGACGACTTGACGATGCTTGCCATCCAATACACCAAACAGCAGCGCGACGTGCGTATGCAGCGCAGCATCACCCTGACCAACGACGTCCAACAAGTGCCGCTTCTGTCGGAATTTGTCGATGGCGTGTGCGAGGAAATGGGCTTCGACGCATCGACCACCATGCAGATGAACCTTGCCATCGAGGAGGCTGTTGTCAATGTCATGAACTACGCCTACGTTCCCGGCACGAAGGGCGACATCAACATTGAGGCGCAGGCCAACGACCTTCGTCTGAAATTCACCATCAGCGACTCTGGAACGCCCTTCGACCCGACGGCGAAGGAACTCGTCGATACGACGCTTTCCGTCGAGGAACGACCCATCGGAGGCTTGGGAATCCACCTCGTCCGCCAACTGATGGACTCCATCAACTACGAGCGACTCGACGGAAAAAATATCTTGACGCTGAGAAAAAATCTGAATCATTGAAAATATTGTAGAACTGTAAAAAATACTTGAATTATGAAAACGAACATCACCGAACAAAACGGTTGTCTGACGGCCACGTTTGAGGGTCGCCTCGACACTGCCGCCGCACAGCAAACGGAAAAGGACTTGAGCCCTCTCTACGATTGCAGCGGCTGCGACATCGTCCTCGACTGCACGCAGTTGGAGTATATTTCATCGAGTGGATTGCGCATTTTTCTCGGAATCTTGAAAAATGCCAAGTCGAAAGGACACCATGTCTATATCCAAAACATCAACGACGACCTGCGCAACGTGTTTGCCATCACAGGTTTCGCCAATCTATTTGAGTTCAAATAAATGGAAAACGGGGGCGTTCCGCAGTGTGAACGTCCCCGTTTTTTTCGGTTTTTCCGATTTCTTACTTCATCAGAGCCTTGCGAGCCTCGGCAATCTCTTCTTTGAGTTCGCCGAGTTGGGTCTTCAGTTGGTCAACCGAAACGGCGTTGAGCACGCTGAGCGGCTGGAGAGCCTGAGCGACGGGCTCGATTTCCGGGTCGTATTCAACGAGGCGGTTGATGGCGTCGATGATCAGCGTCGTGCGATAGGTGACATTCGAGGCCGACTCGTCGTCGAAAGCGGTGATGAACTTGTCGGTGTTCTGCGTCATGGCGTAGATTTCCTCGACAAACGATGCGGCTGACAACTGCCAGAAGTAGTTGATGCGACCGTTTTCGTTCATCGCGTCATACAACTGCTGAGCCTTCTCGAAGATGCTCGTGGCATCGATTTCCTTGAAAGAAGGATCGTTGATGTCGGCCAGAAGTTTCGTGATGGCCTTCTGGTAATCTTCCGTCGGCATGTCGTACATGGACGCGATGTTCTCATCAACGCTCAGTGCGCTCACCATGCGGTATTTCTCGGCCAGCGTGACGGCATTTTCAGCCACGGCAGGATTGAGCAGATAGTCGGGCTTCACTTGCTTCTCCTCGTCGGTGAGTTGGATGCCGCCGTCGCCCTTCTGCACGATGGGAAGGTGCTTGAGGTTTGCGATGTTCGAAGCGAGGCTGTCGAACTCCATCTTGATTTTCGCCTCAATCTGCTCCTGATCGAAGCTCTTTTGGGCTTCCTCAGCGTTGTTTGCACTCTTGTTGCCTCCACAAGCGGTGAAAGCGATGGTAGCGATTGCTACTGCAAAAATTGATAACTTTTTCATTTTTCTTTTGTTTTTAGTGAGTTAATAATAAAATAATTTAATTAAGTAGATGATTCTTTTCGGATGACTTTTCCGGGCCAGTCGGTCAGGAGAAGGATGGTGGCGCACACGCACATCAGGAAAATGATGCTCATGTTGAACCAGAGGGTTTTGACGTGCCAACCTGCCAAGATTTTCTCGCTGCTGTAGAAAGGAGCGCGTCCAATTTGGCTGCGTGGCGTCAGGAAAATCAGTCCGACGCGGGGCACGATGTGGTCGTCCACGACGTCAAGCATTCGTTGTTGGTCGGCGCCGAGCACGCAGTCTTCCAACTTGAGGTTGTGATGGTTTCGCTTCAGTTCCAACAGCGATTCCTTGCCGTTTCGACGGATGAAGTCGGCCACCATCTCGTCTTTTTCCAATGTCGAGCGATTGCTTTTCTTCGACAGGATTTTCTCGGCCTCTTTCATATATTGTCGGAGCGATTCGTAGGAAAAATCGCCCTGATATGGCTCGATTCCGACATATTCCGACAGCACGGGCAAATTGGTTCGAATCACGCTGAGATGCGCCGGATCGACCTCTTTTCCGCGCTTCTTTTCGTCGTTCATGGTTTCGAGTTGCGACTGGAGTTCGTAGAGGAACGCCATATTGTAGAATTGCGTCTCGAATTTCTCTTTGTCGAGGTCGAAGAAGGGCTTTTCGTAGGCATTGTCGGCGAAGGAAGTCACGGCCAAAGCCTCGTAACTCCATCTCGACGGAATCAAATCGCCGATGAGTGGAACGTTTCCCGTCGTGCTTTTCGGTGTGAGGTCGGAGAAACTGACGACGAGTCCGCAGAGCAGAATCTGCGGGATGAGCAGGATGGGAATGCTGATGTAAATGGCTACGACGGAACTCAGAATTTGCGACAGCAACAGGCCGGTGAGGTTGGACAAAAGGGCGGTCATAAACAGGATGAACCACCACGTTCCGAACTGTCCGTGCAGTCCCATGATGGAGTTGCCGACGAGGATGAACAGGAATGTTTGAATGAGCGAAACGCTTGCCACGAAGACGATTTTCGACCAGATGTAACTGCCGTAGGAGAGTTGCAGGAATCGCTCGCGCTTCAGCAGTGCGCGGTCTTTGATGATTTCCTCGGCACTGCCGCTCATGCCGATGAACGTGGCCACGATGACCGACATGAAGAAATAACTCACGAGGTTTTTGTTGTTCATCACGCTGTAGCCTTCGGGCGGCGCGTAGCGAGTCAAATAGGCGCAGACGACTGCCAACAACGGGGCTTGCAAAAGGGCGATGGCAAGGTATTGACGATTGGCTAATTTCGTCGTGAAATTGCGCTGTAGGAAAATCAGGAATTGTCGCCACAGACCGGGTTTTTTCTGGTCGGAAAGCGGAATTTCGCTGACTTCGGGCTCCGACAGCGTCGGCGCGTTCTTCAAGTAGAGTTCGTGCCATTCTTGGGGCGTCATTTTTCGCTCGTCAGACACTTCTCCGCTGTTGTTCAGCGCCTTTTCGTCGATGATGTTCAGCACGATTTCCGGGTTCACGTTTCCGCAAGTCGGACACGCGCTCGTTTCTGCGTCGGCGTAGTTGGCAGCCGTCTTGAAATAAGTGATGGCATCGATTGGATTGCCGTCGAACACGGGATAGCCGCCCTTGTCGAGCAGCCAGAGTCGGTCGAAAAGTTTATAGACGTCGCTCGACGGCTGGTGAATGTTCACCACGATGAGTTTGCCCTTGAGCGTCTGTTCTTTCAGCAGATTCACGACTTTTTCCGTGTCAGCCGACGAAAGTCCCGAAGTGGGTTCGTCGAGGAACAGAACGGCGGGTTCGCGTATCAGTTCGAGGGCGATGTTCAGTCGTTTGCGCTGTCCGCCGGAGATGTATTTGTTGATGGCGGAGCCGACTTTCAAGTCTTTTGCGCCATCGAGTTCGAGGTCTTTCAGGGTTTTGAGCACCCGTTTGTCGATTTCCTCTTCCGACATTCCCTCAAAACAGAGTTTTGCCGTGTAGAAAAGGTTTTGATAGACGGTGAGTTCCTCAATGAGCAAGTCGTCTTGCGGCACAAAGCCGATGAGGTTCCTCGCTTGCGGTTCGGAAATGTCGTGGCCGTTGATGGTGATGCGGCCCTCTTGCGGAGTTTGCGTGCCGTTCAGAATCGAGAGCAAGGTCGATTTTCCCGTGCCGGAACCGCCCATGATGGCGAGAAATTCGCCACTGTGGAGCGTGAAACTCAGGTTGTGCATACCGTTGTCGCTGTTCGGGAAGCGGAAATTGATGTCGCGACCGCAAAATTCCACGCGCTGCGCCTCGTTTTCCCATTGCCCCATCTTCCGATGATGCGCCTCCAACATCGTGGAGAAATAGACGGGCTGGCCGTTTTTGCCTTTCAACACGCTGCTCTGCAACCAAACTTGATAAGAGCCGGGCAACACGGGAACATCGTTCAGCAGCACGGTGTCACTGCCATTGTAAGTGAAGACGATCGTGCCCGTTTCTGGCAGAATTAGCGTTTTCAATGTGCCGTCGAAACCGTCTAATTGATGGATGATGACGTGGTCGGTTGCTTTTCCGTTCACGAAATCGGCGAAATCGTGGAACAGCGTTTCCGGCACGTCGAATTTCTCGGCCATGATGTTGAACATCGGATGAACCTTTCCGTCGCCGTCGCCGCAAAATTCCATGATGCGCAACAGAAGCATCTCTTCTTCGCGAGACTGGATTTTTCCGTGAAGATTGGCGCAGATGTCCGACACAACTTTCTGAGTATCAAGGTCTTCCATCAATTCGTAGGCACCGCGCATATCGTCGTACAAACTCAGATAGGAGTCGATGTTTCTGATGCCAAAATAGTGACGCAGATAACTCACGAGCATAGTCTTTGCCCGCGTCTCATCCACCTGTTCTTCTTTTCCAAACAAGGCAAACAGGCTCAGAAAACTGGATAAAATTATATCTGTCATATCACTTTAACTTGCAAATGTACGAAATAATTCCGATTGACCTTTTCTGAATAGGTTAAAAATGATTAAATAGCAGTCTTTTCCCAAACTCGACCGCTTGAATCGACCTTAATGGGCTTCGAGCCAGTTGTCGCCCCAACCGCAATCGGCCACGAGCGGAACGTTGAGTTGGTAGGCGTTTTGCATCTCCTCCAAGACGATGGCCTCTACCCTACTCTTCTCCTCGGGAACGACCGAGAAATTGAGTTCGTCGTGGACTTGCAGAATCATTTTCGAGCGGATTTTCTCGGCCTTGAAACGCTCGTGGATGCGGATCATCGCCACTTTGATGATGTCGGCGGCAGAGCCTTGAATCGGCGCGTTGATGGCGTTGCGCTCGGCGAAATTCCGCACGGTGGCGTTGCGCGAATTGATGTCGGGCAGGTAGCGGCGACGGTGGAAAAGGGTCTCGGCGTAACCGCGCTCGCGAGCCAGTTGCTTCGATTTTTCCATATAGTCGTGGACTTGTGGGAAGGTCTGGAAGAAGCCGTCGATGAGCATTTTCGCCTCGTCGCGGCTGATGTCGAGTCGCTCGGCGAGTCCAAAAACGGTGATTCCGTAGATGATGCCGAAATTAGCGCGTTTCGACTTTGTGCGCTCGTCGCGTGTCACATCGTCGATGTTTTTTTTGTAAATCGTGGCGGCGGTGGCGGCGTGAAAGTCTTTGCCCTCGCGGAACACGCGAATCATATTTTCGTCGCCCGAAAGATGCGCCATCACGCGCAGTTCAATTTGGCTGTAATCTGCTGAAAAAAACTGACAATTTGGCTCTGGAACGAAACATTTTCTGATTTCCTTTCCGTCCTCGCCACGCACGGGAATATTTTGCAGATTCGGGTCGCTCGACGAAAGTCGTCCAGTCGCTGTAACGGCTTGGTTAAACGAGGTATGAATGTGTCCCGTGCGCGGATTGATGAGTTTCGGAAGGGCATCGACGTAAGTGCTGAGCAACTTCTTCAAACCGCGATAATCAAGGATTTCTCCGACAATTGGACTCTTCGAGCGCAGTTGCATCAGCACATCTTCGGACGTGACAAACTGACCCGTTTTCGTCTTTTTCGGTTTATCGACGATTTTCATTTTTCCGAAGAGAATGTCGCCGACTTGCTTCGGACTGGAAATGTTGAACGGTTCGCCTGCCAACTCGTAGATATGCGCTTCGAGTTGCAACATTCTTTCTGTGAAAAATTTTGACGTTTCTGCCAATGCTTTCGTGTCCAAACAGACACCGTTCATCTCCATTTCGGCCAAAACGGGCATCAGCGGCATTTCGATGTCGCGGAACAGCGACTCCACGCCAGCCTCTTTCAGGCGCGGTTCGAGCACGTTTTTCAGTCGCAGCGTGATGTCGGCATCCTCGCAGGCGTATTCATAGACCTGCGTCGGCGCAAGGTCGCGCATCGACCGCTGTCCCCTACCCTTCGCGCCGATGAGTTGGTCAATGTGGATGGTCTGGTAGTTCAGCAGCGTCTCGGCCATATAGTCCATATTGTGGCGCAGTTCGGGTTGCAGCAGGTAGTGGGCAATCATCGTGTCGAACATCGGACCTTGCAGCGTCACGCCGTAGCGCGCCAGCACTTCGAGGTCGTATTTCAAATTTTGTCCGATTTTCAGAATCGATGGATTTTCATACACCTTTTTAAAAATATCGACGATTTTTTGTGCTTCGTAGCGATTGGCGGGCACGGGAACGTAAAACGCCTTCGACTCCTCGACCGAAAAGCTCAAACCGACCAATTCGGCGTCAATCGGGTTCGTCGAAGTCGTTTCCGTATCTAAACTGAGAATTTCGTTTGTCAAGAAAAAATCACAAATTTTCTGCATTTCTTCTTGATTATCAATGAGTTGGTAATCATGAGGGGTCGTTTGAAGGGTCAAAAAATCGGCACTTTTTTGAATTTCCGTATCCTCGGGCGCAAAATTTCCGAACAAATCGAGTTGTCCATTAACAATTTTTGGAGTTTGTGTCGGTTTTTTAAGAATTTTGTCGGCGAGCGTCTTGAATTCAAGTTCGGCGAACAGCGCGCGTAATTTTTCCTCGTCGGGCTCGCGAAGTAGGAGAGCGTCCAAATCGAGGTCAATCGGAACGTCGGTTCGAATCGTCGCGAGGAATTTCGACATCCGAATATCATCGACGTGCTGTTCAACTTTCTCGCGCAATTTTCCCTTGATCTGGTCGGAATGTTCCAAAAGATTGTCGATGTTGCCAAACTCCTCGATGAGTTTCACCGCGGTTTTCTCGCCGACGCCCGGACAGCCCGGAAAATTGTCCGACGAGTCGCCCATCAGCGCCAGAAGGTCGATGATTTGCGCGGTATTTTCAATGCCATATTTCGCGCAAACCTCCTTCGGACCCATTTTTTCGTAGCCGCCGCCGTGTCGCGGACGATACTGGAAAACGTTCTCGCCGACAAGCTGACCATAGTCCTTGTCGGGCGTCAGCATATAGGTTTCAACGCCAATTTTCCCCGATTTCATCGAGAGTGTGCCAATCACATCGTCGGCCTCGAAGCCATCGACTTGCAAGCACGGAATGTGCCACGCTTCGAGCAATTCCTTGATGATCGGCACCGAGCGTTTGATGTCCTCTGGCGTTTCCTCGCGTTGCGCTTTGTACTCAGGAAATGCCTCGTTGCGAAACGTTTTTCCGTGGTCGAAAGCCACGCCGATATGCGTCGGCTGCTCCTTGTTGATAATCTCGTTGAGCGTGTTCACAAAGCCCATCACCGCCGATGTATTCAGCCCTTTCGAGTTGATTCGCGGGTTCTTGATGAAGGCGTAATACGCGCGGTAAATCAGCGCGTAAGCGTCGAATAGAAACAGTTTTTTCATACAAAATTCGATTTTATCGCGTAAAATTACAAAAAATTTGGCACATTTCCTGAAATTTTTCAGTAATTTTGTATCAAATTTTTGAAAACAATGGATTATTTATCGATTATCAAACAGCCGATTTCGACAGAAATTGCCGATTTCATCGAGATTTTTAACCAGTCGCTGACCCACAAAGACGGAATGCTCGGACAGGTGTTGGAACACATTCGGCAGCGTGCCGGCAAGCGGATGCGACCGATTTTGATGCTGCTCATCGCGAAAAGTTTCGGAAAAATTTCTCCCGTCACGCAACATGCAGCCGTGGGCTTGGAACTGCTGCACACGGCCTCGCTCGTCCACGACGACGTGGTTGATGAGAGTTCCGAGCGGCGCGGACAGGCTTCGGTGAACGCGACTTATAATAACAAGGTGGCGGTGTTGGTGGGCGATTTCATCCTCTCGACCGCGCTGCTCAACGTGGCGAAAACGGGCGACCATCGCATCGTGGAAAACCTTGCGGAACTGGGTCGCACGCTGTCGAATGGCGAAATCTTGCAACTGACGAACATCCAGAACCAAAATTTCTCGGAAGAGGTTTATTATCAAGTAATTAACCAAAAAACGGCGGCTCTTTTCGAGGCTTGTGCGGGCATCGGTGCGCTGTCTGTCGGTGCCGACGAGGAGTTGGTCGAAGAGGCGAAGCGTTTCGGTCAGAATCTGGGCATCATTTTCCAGATTCGCGACGATATTTTCGACTATTTCGACTCGTCAGAAATCGGTAAGCCGACGGGCAACGATATGGCGGAGGGAAAACTGACTTTGCCCGTGATTTACGCGCTCAACAATTCGTCGTTCGACTCGATGCACAATCTCGCCCGAAAGGTGAAGGAAGGCAACGTAAATCCCGATGAAATCGCCGTTTTGGTGGAATTTGCGAAGCAACAGGGCGGTATCGAATACGCCGAAAAACGGATGTGGGAATTCCACGCCGAGGCCGTCGGATTCATCGAGAAAAGGGTAGAGGACCCCGCAGTTCGCGAAGCCCTCCACGCTTATCTCGACTATGTCATCAAACGGAATAAATAGTCGTTTTTCCCGTCGAAAATCTTAGAAAAACTTGATTTCCTGACCCTCGATTTCGCTGAGAAGCAGGTTGGCAAGTCGTGATGTACCAAGTCGTAACCACTTGTTAGTCAGCCACTTATCGCCGAGAACTTCCTTCACAATCGTGTAGTAGGTGAGCGCGTCGGTCACGGTGTTGATGCCGCCAGCAGGCTTGAAACCCACTTGAATTCCCGTTTCGTCGTAATATTCCTTGATGGCCTGACACATCACATAAGCGGCTTCGGGCGTGGCCGAAATCTTCTCTTTTCCAGTCGAAGTTTTGATGTAATCGCCACCGGCATACATCGATAAAATCGACGCTTTTTTAATATTCGAGCCCGTCACGATGTCGCCCGTTTCGAGAATCACCTTCATCGCGACATCCTCGCCGCAAACTTGTTTCAACTCCGAAATTTCATCGCAAACGCTCTCGTAGTCGCCGCTGAGGAACTTGCCGACGGGCATCACAATGTCGATTTCCGTCGCGCCATCCTTCACGGCAAGGGCGGTTTCGGCAATTTTCACCTCGATCAGCGCCTGCGACGACGGGAAACTGCCGCTCACGCAAGCCACTTCGACACCCTCGACCTCAAGCGTCTCGCTCACCGTGCGGGCGAAGCAGGGATAGACGCAAATCGTGGCCACGTGGGGTAGGGCGGGGAACTGCGCAGCGAAGTCGTTCACGCGCTCGGTGAAGGCCATCACGCTCTCGTCGGAGTCGGTGGTTTTCAGCGTGGTCAGTTCGATGCTGCCAAACAGGAATTTTTTCACTTCGAGCGTGTCGTTTTCGGGCACTTTCTCGGCAATGAGTTTCGTGACGGCGGTTTTCACTTGCGCGTCATCGACTTCGAGGTTGTATTTTTTCAGAATTTCCTCGATTTTGTTGCTGTAATTGATGCTTTCTTTTGCCATAATTGATGTATTTAATGATTAAAAATCGTCGATTCCATCGAAGTTTTACGCTTTCAACTTCGGATTTCCGATGTGGCGCAGCGAGTCGCGATTCGTTTTCTTCTCGATGCTTTTTTCGAGTTCTTCCGTGAGGTCGATGCCCGTCTGATTCGCCAAACAGAGCAACACCCACAAAATGTCGGCCATTTCCTCGCCGAGAGCCTGCTGTCCGTTGTCCTCGCTGCGTGGGTCGGTCGCTTTCCACGACTGGTCGCCGTAGCGTCGCGCCATCACACGCGCCAATTCGCCGACTTCCTCCGTCAGCACCGCCATATTCGTCAGTTCCGAGAAATAACGGACGCCGTATTCCTTAATCCATTGATTCACAATGGTTTGTGCTTCTCTAATTGTCATTATTCTTTATTTTTGGTGTCAATACAAATCGTTACAGGCCCATCATTTTCAAGTTTCACTTGCATTTCGGCTCCAAATTCGCCGGTTTCAACGGGTTTTCCGATGATTTTTCCCAACTCCGAGCAGAACAATTCGTAGAGCGGAATGCTGATTTCGTGACGCGCAGCTCGCAGCCACGACGGTCGATTTCCCTTTTTGTACGAGGCAAACAGCGTGAACTGGCTGACAACCAACGCCTCGCCGCCAATGTCGAGGATGGAACGGTTCATCACGCCTACGTCGTCGTCGAAAATGCGCAGATTGGCGATTTTGCGCACAATCCAGTCCACATCCTCCTGCGTGTCGCGTTCCTCCACGCCCAAAAGGATGAGCAAACCCTTGCCAATCGCCGATTTCTCGCGCTCCGCAATGCTGACGCTCGCGCTGTTCACTCGTTGAATAACTGCTCTCATCGGATTTCGTAAATTTGATGTTGCAAAGGTAGTGGAAAAATCTGTAATGACAAAATTCTCAGCCGTTTTCTTGATGAAAATGGTGATAGACAATCTCTGACTTTTTACTTCCGACAATCGGCGTAAGCGATTGAATATCAGCGACTTTAATCTTTTTAACGCTTTTGAAATTCTTGAGAAGCAAGTCGCGAGTCTTTGGTCCGATGCCGGGAATGTCGTCTAACTCACTGTGCAGCAAGTGTTTAGAGCGTTTGTCTCGATGAAAGGTGATGGCATAGCGGTGAACCTCGTCCTGAACGCGGGCGAGGAAGTGGAAAAGTTCGCTATTCGCCTCTAAACCAACGACTTGCGGCGGATTTCCGAAGAGAAGTTCGTTGGTGCGATGACGCTTGTCCTTGGCGAGTCCGGCGATGGGAATTTGCAGGCTGAGTTCGCCTTCCACGACCTCGCGCACGACCGACATCTGCCCAATTCCACCGTCGGTGATAATCAGGTCGGGTAGGGGAGTGCCCTCGTCGATCATCCGACTGTAGCGACGGCGCACGACTTCCTGCATCGAAGCGTAGTCGTCGGGGCCGGTCACGGTCTTGATATTGTACTTCCGATAGTCTTTTTTCGACGGTTTCATCGCTTTAAACACCACGCAACCAGCCACCGCGTCGCTGCCGGAAATGTTGGAATTGTCGAAACATTCGATTTGGTAGGGCAGTTTCGGCAACTTGAGTTTCGCCTGCAATTCCTTCATCAGCCGCGTCTGTTTTTGCTCAGGATTCAGCTTTTCGGCCTGTTTCAGACGGTCGAACTTGTATTGTTTGCCGTTCATTTCCGACAATTCGAGCAGGTGTTTTTTGTCGCCTCGCTGTGGCGTAAACCATTCGGCATCGGGCAGTTTCCACGACAATTCAAAGGGCACGAGCACTTCTTTGGCCGTCGAATGGAAGCGTTCTCGAATCTCTGGAATCGCCGTCAAAAGCAATTCTTCGTCGGTTTCATCGAGTTTTCGCTTGTATTCGTAGGTAAAACTCTGGTTAATCGTGCCGTTTTTGACGTGAATATAGTTGATGAAGGCGTTTTTATTCGCGTCGTCATCGGTAATTGTGAAAACATCGACATCTTGAATCGTATGGCTGACAACTTCGCTTTTTGCACAGAAATTCTCGATGAGAACGTACTTTTTCTTCAATTCTTCCGCCTCTTCAAAGCGCAGTTTTGACGCTTTTCGCATCATTTCGTCGTAGATTTCCTTGCTCAGCGAGCGCGTGTTGCCCTTCAGAATCTCCCTCGCTTGTTCGATATTTTTCACGTATTCATCGCGATTTTGCCGTCCGATGCACGGCGCTTCGCAGTTGTGGATGTGAAATTCCAAACAAGGTTTGTATTTTCCCTGTTCGATGCCCTCTTTCGTCATCGGATAGCGACAAGTTCGCGGTTTATAGAGTTTTTTGATGAGTTCGAGAATTGCGTACATACTGCCGATGTGCGAATACGGACCGTAATACGAACCGACGTTTTTGTTGATGACCCGCGTCTTGAAAATTCTCGGCAGATATTCCTTCGTCACGCAAATGCTCGGATAGGTTTTCCCGTCTTTCAGCAGCACGTTGTAGCGCGGATTGTACTTTTTGATGAGTGCGTTTTCCAACAACAGCGCATCCTCCTCCGTCTTGACGACCGTGTAGGAAATGTCCCAAATTTTTCCAACCAGCACTTTCGTCTTAAAACGATCCACCTCTTTATGGAAATACGATGCGACGCGCGATTTCAGATTCTTGGCCTTGCCAACGTAGATAATCGTCTGGTCGCGGTCATAGAATTGGTAGCTGCCGGGTTTCTCCGGCAGCCGTTGCACAATCGTTTTCAGATGCGCCAATCGCTTCTCGTTTTCTTCCTTCGTCATCGTCGCAATCCCTTTGTTAATGCGCTTTTCGGACGGTCGTGTTTCACGTGAAACACTTTTGTTTGCCAAATGTCGATTCTCAAACCGTCATCAGCGTTGTGAGGTCGATGCCTTCAAACAGGTCGCGTCCGTGCAAACCTTCGTCGCGAATTTCGATGATGAAATTCATATAGATTTTCTTCGGATGGAAATAATTTACCAATTTCCACGTTGCTTTGGCAGTTCCGCCAGTTGCCAGCAAATCGTCGTGAATCAGCACGACATCGTCGGGCGTAATCGAATCGATGTGCATTTCGACGGTATCGACGCCATATTCCTTGGAAAATTGCTCTTTGATGACCGTCGCAGGCAGTTTTCCCGGCTTCCGAGCCAACACAATGCCGCAACCCAAGCGTCCGGCGAGGGCGGAAGCCATCACAAAACCGCGACTTTCGATGCCGACGATTTTCGTAATGCCCTTGTCTTTGTAAATCTCGTACAGTTCGTCGAGCATAATTTTCATACACTCGGCACTTTTGTAAAGCGTTGTCACATCGCGAAAATTGATTCCTTTTTTCGGAAAATCGGGAATGCAACGCAGGTTGTCAATTAAAATTTGGTTGTTCATCATTTTTCTACATTATTTATATGATACATTATTTTTCTTACTCCTTACTCCTCACCTGATTGTTCCACGTGAAACACTATCGTCCCAGAAGTACCAGTAGCACGTTGATGTCCGACGGCGAAACGCCCGGAATGCGACTCGCCTGTGCCAATGTTTCTGGGTTGATTCTTTCGAGTTTTTGCCGTGCTTCGGTGGAAATTTCGTGCAGTTCGGCGTACTTAAATCGGTCTTTGATGCGGATGTTTTCCAATCGGTGCATTTTTTCTGCCACGAGTTTTTCGCGCTCGATATAACCTTTGTATTTGATTCGAATTTCAGCGGCTTCAGCGATTTCTTCCTGTCGATTTTTCGGCGAAAGAATCGCGGTTTTCAGTTCGGGAATCACCTCGGCGAGTTTCGCGATGGAAAGTTGCGGACGCGCGATGAGATCGGCGATTTTGCAGCCAAACTGGAGTGGGGTAGTGCCGAAATTTTCGAGTGCACCGTTGATTTCGCGCGGTTTTACGGGCGTATTTTCGCAAAAATGCACGATTTTTTCGATGTTTTCCTTCTTTTCCAACCACCAATCGTAACGCTCACGCGAGGCAAGTCCAAGTTCGTAGGAACGCTCTGTGAGGCGCGCGTCGGCATCGTCCTGACGCAGCAAAATTCGATATTCGGCACGCGAAGTGAACATTCGGTAAGGTTCATCGACGCCTTTCGTCACCAAATCGTCGATGAGAACGCCGATATAGGCTTCGTCGCGGGCGAGGGTAAACGACTGGGTGTTGGATGTTGGGTGTTGGGTGTTGGATTGGCTGTGGAAAGCGGCGTTCACACCTGCCATCAAACCCTGTCCGGCGGCTTCTTCGTAGCCCGTCGTTCCATTGACTTGTCCGGCAAAGAACAAACCGCTCAAAATCTTCGATTCCATCGAGTGATTGAGCTGTGTCGGGTCGAAGAAATCGTATTCGATGGCATAGCCCGGACGGTAGATTTTCACGTCGCGCAAGGCAGGAATCTGGCGCAACGCCTCCAACTGAATGTCAATCGGCATACTCGACGAAAAACCGTTCAGATACATCTCATTCGTGTCGATTCCTTCGGGTTCGAGGAAGAGCGGATGCTGTTCGCGGTCGGGGAAGGTGACGAGTTTGGTTTCAATCGACGGACAATAGCGCGGTCCGATGCTCTGAATCTGCCCATTATACAAAGGTGAATCGTCGAGACCAGTGCGCAGAATCTCGTGGACGCGGGCGTTGGTGTTCAACAGCCAACAAGACAGTTGCGGCAGCGTCCGAGTGTCGATTTTCGCCGATTTTTCCGCGATTTCCGCGTCATTTTTCGGCTTTTCCAAATAGGAAAACTGGTGAAAATCGTTCTCGCCGGGCTGTTCTTCGAGCAAACTGAAGTCCACGCTTCGGCGGTCGATTCTTACGGGCGTTCCCGTTTTCATTCGGTCGGCACGGATGCCCCAGCGCGTGATGCTCTCGGTGAAGCGCGTGACGGCAGGCTCAGCCATTCGACCGCCCGGCACCATCCGCCGACCCACGTGCAGCAGACCGTTGAGGAAGGTTCCGGCGGTAACAACGATGCTTTTCGCCCGAAATTCCACGCCCCAAACCGTGCGCACACCCACGGCAATGCCGCGAAAATCTTTGTCGGAAGGTTCCACGAGCAGTTCCTCCACTTGGTCTTGCCAAATGTCCAAACCGTCGATTCCATCGAGCGTTTCGCGCCATTTCCAGATGAATTTCTCGCGGTCGCACTGCGCTCGCGGACTCCACACCGCCGGCCCTTTGCCCCGATTCAGCATCCGAAACTGAATGGTCGTGGCATCCGTCACCCGACCCATTTCGCCACCGAGCGCATCTAACTCCCTGACTATCTGACCTTTAGCAATTCCTCCGACCGCTGGATTGCACGACATCTGCGCAATTTTGTTCATGTCCATCGTAATCAGACACGTCCGTGCGCCCAATCGTGCGGCAGCCGTGGCCGCCTCGCATCCCGCGTGGCCGCCTCCGATGATAATCACGTCGTAGTTGAATCGCATCATTCCGAATCAAAAGTCATTTTGCGTGCAAAGGTACTAAAAAATCGACTATTCAAACGTAAATTCCTGGAAAAATTCGGGGCGATGGAAGTCGGGCTGCGGCGTGTCGATGGGGTAGAGCGACAGGAAATGGGGCGTGGTGAGGCAGTCGCCACATTTGTAGATGTTGCCGCGCATCGTGAGGCCCGAAAAATCGGTGATTCCGCTGTCGAACAGGGCGGTGGCAGGCACGACGAGTGCCATGTGCCAATGGAATTTTCCGTCTTTCAAAGGCAGCGTGTAGCGACCGTTTTCGCCCAAAACTGCCGTTTTCATCAGCGACGACCAACGGTTGGCCTGTTGCATCGTTTTGGCGGTGGCAGGCTGGCGGTCGTGACGGTCTTCGCCCTTCGCAACGAGCAGCGTTCCGGCGCAGTTACATTCGATGTTGTAGTAGGGTGATGGGTGTAGGGTGTTGGGTGATGAGGGTTGCAGGAAAATTTCGCAGCACGAGTCTTCCCAAACGTGTCCGCCATCGCCTTCAGCCGCAGCGCGCACGCAGTTTTCCTCGACGCGATAGTGCAAGAGCAGTTGGTCGCCCGTGTGCGCCAATGCCACTTCCATTTTCGGCGCGTAGGGGAATTCCTTCGGCCAGTTCACACACTCCACTTTCTGATATTCCACGCCGTGCGTGAGCATGAGTTGCGGCACTTCTTCGGCTCGCAACTCATGCTGATTCTGGATTTTCTTGACGATCATAATATTTTATATTTTGGAGTTACGGGAGTTGCTTTTCCCTTCGGCCAGCGACCTTCGGTTCAGGAGTTACAGGAGTTCAGACAATAGTATTCGTCCCTTTGCCTCCCTTCGGTCAGCGACCGTTGGTTCACTTCCCTTTCACTTCCCTTTCACTCCTCTTTAATTCCCTTTCAATCCCTTAATAAACTCCTGCATCATCGGTTCACGCTTGCAAGCCTCCTGATAGAGCCGCAACTGGTTCTTCGCACGGTCGAGGTTGTGCTCAGGATAGTTGCACTTCCAATAATGGTCGCCAGAGAGATAATCCCACATGAATCGGACGGACTGCATGAAGGGGAATAACTCGACGGCATAGGGCAGCAATTCGATTTCGAGCGGCGTGAGGAAATCGCCTGCCGACTCGACGTAACCGCGCGTGAATGCCTTGAAAAGTTCCTCGTTGAAGCCCACGTTGTCGAGGTTCGGATCGTCCTCGGCAGTTGTGTTGGCCGCAGAGCGCAGGAAATCGCCGTAGTCGCTGAAAAACAGGCTCGGCATCACCGTGTCGAGGTCGATGACAAGCAGGAATTTTCCCGTTTCGGCATCGAACATCATGTTATTGACCTTCGTGTCGCAGTGGCAGATGCGACGCGGCAGTTTTCCCTCGCGGAACAGCCTTTCGCCCTGACACATCCGCTCGGCATCTTTCTCAAACAGGTCGAGAATGTCCTTCACACCGGCCACGCGACCGACGGGATCTTTCGCCACGACTTCGCGCAACTGCTGCATACGGAATTCCATGTTGTGGAAGTCGGGAATCGTGTCGCCGAGCGGCTCCGGCACATCGACGAGCAATTTTTCAAAGTCGCCGAAGGCCACGCCTGCGAGGTAACTGTACTCTGGGTTCACCGTCTCGAAGGTCTGCGCCCCCGGAATGAACACCATCATGCGCCAATAGCGGTCTTCGTCGTCGCGGAAAAAGGTCTTTCCGTCGTTGGTTTCGACGAAGGTCAGCACCTTGCGGTCGATGTCGTCCTCACCGCGCTCTTCGAGTTTGCGGCGGATGTGTTTTGTCACCACTTCGATGTTGTGTTGCAGCAAATCGACATTCGTGAAAATGGCGTTGTTGATGCGTTGCAGCACGTAGTCTGGCGTGTCTGCGGAAGCGGTTTTCACTCGATACGTGTCGTTGATCAGGCCGTTGCCAAGAGGCTTCACTTCGGCCACCTCGCCGCTGAGTTTGAACTGCGGCAGGATTTTCTGGAAATCTACTGTCATAAATTTAATTTACAATTTAACGATTTACAATCTACAATTTATTTGACTATTTTACAATTTTTTTCGAGCAAGCTCTCAAGGAACTCCGATTTATTTTTAGGAATTATCGGACTTCCCATGTTCCCCCTCGCCTTTTGGAGAGGGGGTTAGGGGGTGAGGCTTCCAATCAGTTCCTTCATTCCCTCGCTCGCACCCTTTTGGATATGTGTCAGATTCGGGATGTTGCCCGTCGGCACATCGTCGGGGTCGATGAGGAAAATCGGCGTTTTTGCCGAGGCATAATGCACCAGTCCGGCAGCCGGATAGACGTTCATCGACGTGCCAATGATGACGAGAATATCGGCTTCGCTGACGGTTTCGGCAGCCACGGAAATCATCGGCACGGCCTCGCCGAAAAACACGATGTACGGGCGCAACAGCGAGCCGTCGCCTGCCTTTTCGCCCTCCGCCACTTTGCAGTTGTCCTCGGTCAGTTCGCGGACATAACGCTCGTCGAATTGGTCGTCGGAAGAGCAGACCTTCGTCAGTTCGCCGTGCAGGTGAATCACCTTCTTCGACCCCGCTTTTTCGTGCAGATTATCAACGTTTTGCGTGATGACCGTCACGTCGAAATCGTCTTGCAACTGCGCAATCAACTTGTGACCGTCGTTCGGTTCGGCGGCAAAGAGCTTTTTGCGCAACCGATTGTAAAAATTATTGACTAAAACAGGATCTGCCAGCCATCCTTCGTGGCTCGCCACCTGTTCAACGGGAAAATCCTCCCACAATCCGCCGGCTCCGCGAAAAGTCTTGAATCCGCTTTCGACCGACATGCCGGCACCTGTCAAAAAAACAATTTTTTTCATGCTCAAATTTCTGGTTTTTGGGTTCAAGATACCCGATTTTCGGGTCGATTGTCCTTAATATTCCACAAAAATAATGATTTTTCTCGAAATAATGCACAACAATCGCAGAAAAATTGTAACTTTGCACACATATTTTTATTGATTGACGAATTTTAAGAAAAAATTGAACGAAAAATCGAGAAAATGGACAAAATTAGCTACGCATTAGGCATGGGCATCGGTCGCCAGTTGAGCGACATGGGTGCCGAGAGTTTGAACATCGACGATTTCGCACAGGCCATCAAGGATGTCTTGGCCGGTGGAAAGGCGCAATTAGACCCTCACGAGGCGCAGGTCATCGTGCAGGAATTTTTCCAGAAACAGGAAGAAAAACAGCGTGCTTCGGCTGCCGAGAGATTCAAGGCGCAGAAGACGCAGGGCGAGCAGTATCTGGCGGAAAACGGCAAGAAAGACGGCGTTGTGACGCTGCCGAGCGGCCTGCAATATCAGGTGTTGCGCGAGGGAAACGGTCGCAAGCCGAAAGCCACCGACCAAGTGAAATGCCACTACGAGGGAATGCTCGTCGATGGCACGCTGTTCGACAGCAGCATTCAGCGCGGTGAGCCTGCCACGTTCCCGTTGAACGGCGTGATTGCCGGTTGGACGGAAGGCTTGCAACTGATGCAGGAAGGCGCCAAATATCGCTTCTTCATCCCCTATCATTTGGGCTATGGCGAGCGCGGCGCAGGCGGTTCGATTCCTCCGTTTGCCGCGTTGGTGTTCGATGTGGAATTGATTGAAGTCATTTAGACCCACCCCCGAAGGAATGGATTGATATTTTTAAACTAATATTTTAACAATTAAATTTTTAAAAAACAATGAAAAAACTGACATTTGTAGCCGCAATGGCTATTGCTGCCGCCACGTTCACTTCGTGCGGCAACGGAACTCCGTCCGCAAATCTGAAGAGTGACGTCGATTCGATGAGCTATGCCATCGGACTGACGCAAACGCAAGGTTTGAAAGAGTATCTCGTGGATCGTCTGCAAATCGACACCGCCTACATGAACGATTTCATCAAGGGTCTGAACGACGGTGCCAACGCCGGTGACGACAAGAAAAAAGCTGCTTACTACGCCGGTATTCAGATCGGTCAGCAGATTTCCACGCAGATGATGCCCGGCATCAACCGCGAAGTGTTCGGAACCGACTCGACCAAGACGATTTCGCTGAAGAATTTCATGGCAGGATTCGTCGCCGGAACGACGGGTAAGGACCAGAAGATGGACATGGAGCAGGCTCGCATCACGATGGAGTCGCTCATGCAGAAAGTCAAGGCCGAGACCGCTCTGAAGGAATTCGGCCCGAACAAGGAAGCCGGTGAGAAATTCCTCGCTGAAAACGGCAAGAAGGACGACGTGAAGACGCTGGAAGTGGAGTATGACCAGATCGACGGAACGAAGGCCAAGTCGTTCATCCAGTACAGAGTCATCAAGGAAGGTAGTGGTGCCATGCCGAAAGACACTTCGATGGTGAAAGTTCACTACGAAGGCCGCACCATCGACGGCAACGTGTTCGACAGTTCCTACAAGAACAATCAGCCCGTCGATATGCGCGTCAATCAAGTCATCAAGGGCTTCACGCAGGCTCTCGTCCACATGCCCGTCGGTTCGACTTGGGAAGTTTTCATTCCGCAAGAACTGGCTTACGGCGAGCGTCAGGCCGGCGAAATCAAGCCGTTCTCGGCCCTGATCTTCAAAATTGAACTGCAAAGCATGAAGTAAATGAAAAAAATCGCATTATTGGCAATGGCCGTCGTGCTGGGCACATCGTTCAGCATGGCGGACACGACCAAGAAAAAAGACAAGAAAAAGCAATCGGAGGCGGTCACCGCTTCCGACTGCTGTGTTGTGTCGCCCGTCGTGCTGACCACGACCGACGACTCGCTGAGTTATGCCGCTGGAAAGGCTGCCACGCAGGGACTTCTGCCGTATTTGCAACAGCAGATGAACGTCGATACGGCTTACATGGCCGACTTCGCGAAAGGCTATGCCGAGGCCGTCAAAAAGGCGGAAGATCCGAAGTTTGCAGCCTATCTCGCAGGTACGCAAATCGCTCAGATGGCGAAACAGCGCATTCTGCCGAACATGAAAGGCGAATTTGAGGGTTCGACCGTCGCCATCAACGAGGAACTTTTCCATCGCGGCTTCATCTCGTCGCTCACCAACGACAACAGCGTCTATACCGACTCTGCCGCCCAAACCTACTTCGAGCAAAATGTCAAGAAGGTGAAAGAGGCGCTCAACGCCGCTTACAAGGCTGAAAATGCCGAGTGGATTGCCCAAAACAAGACGAAAGAGGGCGTTGTGACGCTGCCGAGCGGACTGCAATACAAAGTTCTGACGATGGGAACAGGCGAAAAGCCGACGAAGGAGCAGACCGTCGAGGTGAAATACGAAGGAAAACTGATCGACGGAACCATTTTCGACAGTTCCTACAAGCGCAATCCGCAAACCTCGAAATTCCGCTGCGACCAAGTCATCAAAGGCTGGACGGAAGCCCTGCAACTGATGCCCGTCGGCTCGAAATGGGAACTTTACATTCCGCAGGAACTCGCTTACGGCGAGCGTCAGGCCGGACAAATCAAGCCCTTCTCGACGCTGATTTTCACGGTTGAATTGCTTGGAATCGAGCGCGACTAAGCGGAAAAACCCACTCAAACGACCATCGGAAATACTGCAACTAAGAACGTTTCTAAGAAAAAATAAATTTTGAAACAGTTTGATTTAAAGTCGAATCTTCAGGCGGTTCACGAGCGTTTTCCAGCGTCGGAATACCGCCCGCTCATCGGCATCACAGGCAATCACATGGACGAAAACGCCGCCTTGCGCGACCCGTACTACGAACAGGTCATCAAGGCTGGCGGAACGCCCGTGATTATTCCGCCGACTGCCGACCGAGGCGTTCTCGTCAATGTGTTGGAGCATATCGACGGCCTGCTGCTCAGCGGTGGAGCCGACTACAATCCGCTCTGGTGCGGCGAGGAACCTGCTCGGAAACTCGGCGGCATCAATGCACGGCGCGATTTGTCGGAACTGCTGATTACGCGCCTCGCCTACAACCGCCAGATTCCGATTTTCGGCATTTGTCGGGGGATGCAAACGATTGCAATGGCCCTCGGCGGCCACGTTGCGCAGGACATTTCCGACACGGCGACCATCAAACATTCGCAGGAGGGTCATCGTTCGGAGCCGACGCACTCGGTTGTCATCGAAAATGGCAGTCAGTTGGCTGAGATTTACGCTTCCGAAAAGCCTCAAAGCGACGATGCGGCGGCTGAAATCAAGATTTTCGTGAATACGCTGCACCATCAGGCTGTCGATGACACGGGCGACCGCTTCCGCGTCACTGCGAAGTCGCCCGACGGCATCATCGAAGCGATGGAAAGCACCGAACACAAGGCGATTCTCGGCGTGCAATGGCATCCCGAATGGCTCGAAGAAGAAGGTCTGAAATTGTTTCAATGGTTGGTGAATCAGGCGCATAACTATCACGCTGCCAAGCAGTTGCACAATCGCGTCCTGACGCTCGACACCCATTGCGACACACCGATGTTCTTCCCGAAGGGCATCCATTTCGAGCAGCGCGACGAGCGGATTCTCGTCGATTTGCACAAGATGACCGAAGGTCGGATGGATGCCGTTTTCATGGCAGCCTATCTGCCGCAGCCGAAAATGGGCGAGACTTTCTCGTCGCAAGAGCCGCACCTCGCCCGATACACGCCTTGTTCCTACGCGAACAGCATTTTCGACCAAATCGAGGAAATCGTCGAGCAGAACAAGCGGTATCTGAGCCTCGCGCGCACGCCTGCCGACCTCTATGAAGACAAGCGGAAAGGCCGCAAGTCGATTGTTTTGGCGATTGAAAACGGTCTTGCGCTCGAACACGAACTGGAAAACGTGAAACGCTTTGCGCAGCGTGGCGTGGCCTACATCACGCTCTGTCACAACGGCGACAACGACATCTGCGACTCGGCGAAGGGCTGCAACACGCACAACGGCGTGAGCACTTTCGGCGAGCAGGTCATCCGCGAGATGAACCGCCACGGAATCATGGTCGATCTCAGCCACGCCGCCGAAAAGAGTTTTTATGACGCACTCGACATCAGCGCGACGCCCATCGTGTGCAGCCACTCGAACTGCCGTGCGCTTTGCGACCATCCGCGCAACCTCACCGACGACCAACTGCGCCGACTCGCCGAGAAGGGTGGCGTGGCGCATACGACGCTCTACGCGGGATTCCTTCGCAAAGACGGTCAGGCTTCGATTCTCGATGCCATCGACCACCTCGAACACGCCATCAACGTGATGGGAATCGACCACGTGGGCATCGGCACCGATTTCGACGGCGACGGCGGTGTCATCGGCTATGCCGACGCTTCGGAAGCCCTCAATTTCACGCTGCATCTGCTGCGACGGAAGTTCAGCGAACAGGACATTCGCAAAATCTGGGGTGGAAACTGGTTGCGCGTGATGGCGGAAGTTCAAAGGACGATAAATAATTGATAATTGACAATTGATAATTGATAATTAAAGTTGAAGCGAAAGATATTTTTGAGCGTTTTTGTAGTCGCTTTGGCAGCTCTCGCGATAGCGATTTACCTGCCTGCGATTCTCACGAATTGCAGCGGCGACAAACCTGTTGTTGAAGACATCAAACCCGTTGGCCCGGCGTTTTCAGCCGATTCTGCCTACGCTTTTTGTCAGGCGCAGTGCGATTTCGGCTCTCGTGCGATGAACACCGACGGCCACGAGCGTTGCAAGGATTGGATCATCGGAAAATTCAAGCAATACGGCTGCGAGGTCACGACGCAAGAGGCCGATTTGAAGGGCTACGACGGCACCGTTCTCCACGCGACGAACATCATCGCGAAATATCGTCCCGAACTGACCACGCGAATCCTGCTCTGCGCCCATTGGGACAGCCGTCCGTGGGCTGACAACGACCCCGACGAAGCCAACTGGCACAAGCCGATTCTCGCCGCCAACGATGCCGCGTCGGGTGTCGCCGTGATGCTCGAAATCGCCAGATTGCTGTCTTCTGAAGAAAAACTCCCCTCCCAGCAGGGAGGGGTTGGGGGGGGGTCTCCAATCGGCATCGACTTCATCTGCTTCGACGCCGAGGATTGGGGAACACCGCAATGGGCTGAAAATCAGTCGAGTAGCGAAAATACGTGGGCTTTGGGTGCGAATTATTTCGCCCAGAATCTGCCCGAAAGATACGAAGTGCGCTATGGAATTTTGCTCGATATGGTCGGCGGACAAGGCGCAAAGTTCTATCAGGAAGGCATTTCGCTGCAATTCGCCTCGGCCATCGTCGAAAAAGTGTGGCGAGCCGCCGAACAAGCCGGTTTTGCGAGTTATTTCCCGAAAACAGTTGGCGGTCAAATCACCGACGACCATCTGCCGCTGAATCGCTATGCACGGATTCCTACGGTGGACATTATTCCCTACTATCCCGACTGTCCGCAAAGCAGTTTCGGACCGACGTGGCACACCCTCGCCGACGATATGCAGCACATCGACCGCAACACGCTCAAAGCCGTCGGACAAACCATCGTGCAAGTCATCTGGACCGAAAACTAACCCTCACCACCCATCATTCACCACCCATCACCCAAAATGACCTACACCCCACAAGAAGAACGCTGGAACGCCCGAAGCCACGCCCTCGGCATCGTGCTCGCCCTTGTTGTGGGCATCGTGTTTTTCAGAAAATCCATCGCGATTGGTGACGCATGGCTCGTGTTGGGCATTGCGCTCTATCTGTTCGGGATGCTCGCGAGTTACATTTCCTCGACTCTCTACCACGCCGCACCCCTTGAATCCACGCGCCGGGCGCAGTTGCGTCGTTGGGACCACGCCGCCATCTACTGGTTCATCGCCGGTTCCTACTCGCCCATCATGCTCTTCCCGATGCGCCACGAAGGAGCGTGGGGATGGTCGATTTTCGCTTTCGTCTGGACGGCGGCTCTGATTGGAACCATCGCCTCTTTCCGACGGCTGAAAGCCCATAGCCACCTTGAAACCATCTGTTTCTGCCTGATGGGACTCAGCATTCTCGTCGCCTTCAAGCCCCTTCTCCACTGCGTTTCAACGGCCACCGTCGCGTGGATCATCGCCGAAGGCGTCTGCTACATCACCGGCACCATTTTCTACTCGACTCGCCGCCGATTCATGCACACCGTATTCCACTTTTTCGTCCTCTCCGGCACCATTTGCCACATCCTCGCCGTTTGGAACATTCTGAAATAGAGCAGTTTACAAAAATTTTATCAAAATAATAACCTTTGCTGAATGAGCAACGGGACGACCGACTTTCCGAAGCATATAAATGCGAATTTGCGACGGAGATTTCTGGGTGACGGTAGTAGTCGATTGTTCACCGTCTTGTTGAATCGATGAAACACCTTTTTGGCTTTCTTTTTCAAAGGCATTTTGGAATTTTCGAACCTGAACGCCAGGAAGTTCCAGTTCTTTCACCACTTTCAGCACACGATTCGTTTTTGGGTCGCGGTCAACCACAGATGTCATTTTTGCCGATCCTAACGTAGAGAAGTCCTCGACCAGTTTGTCTATGCTGTTTTGAGACCATGCAAAAACACTGTAACAAATTGACAAACAAAGGATTATAAAAAATCTTTTCATATTCATTGTAATATTTCTTTGATTCGTTTTCGTTCTTCGGGATTGCTGATACTTTGGAGAATTTCTTCCTCGGCCTGACGTATGAAAGCCTGTTCCTCGACTGAGTTTTCAATGGCAGCGGCTGTGGCGAGCGTTTGTTTAAGCTGTGGTAGGATTTGGCGCAGGTTGTCGTTACGCTTCCCATCAACAATGATGTAAGACCCCTCGTACTGACGACGAAGTTGGTAGTTTTCTAACGACCGATAGCCAAAAGTCGCAGCAACGAGTAGTCCGACAGCGGCAGAAATAGCAGCCAGATAGCGGATTCGCAGTCGGCGGCGTGTGCGACTGATGGTTTGGCGCAGGGTTGCAACGGGTGTTCCCGTCATTTCCGAAATCTGCTCGTAGTCCATACCTTCGAGGTCGTGCAGCCGCAGGATAATTTTCTGTTTGTCGGGCAGTGCTTCCACGAGGCTGATGAGTTTTGCCGTCGATTCGCCGTCAGTGTTGTCAGTTGCCGTATCTTCCATCTGTTCAATTTCCGAAAGAGAGAATTTTTGGTAGTGGCGGTATTTCCTCAGATGGTTGAGCGACAAATTTCTGACAACAACGGCGGCGAAAGCATCAACGGAGCCAATGAGTTGCGGACGAAGAAGCCAAAGTTTCAGCATCGCGTCTTGTACGATGTCCTCGGCGGCATCGCAGTCTTTCAGATAGCGCGTAGCCAAAACTACGAGTTTCGGTCGTAGTTCAGGGATGAGTCTTTGGAATTCTTCGGGAGACATTTTTTCAATATTGATTCAACTGCGAGGTATTGATTTTCGCCACGCCTGTGGCATTGATATTCGTTTTGTCGGCAGTTCCTTTAATGGTTACTTTTGCAGCACCGCTGTTCGATGCCGTCAGTTCCTTGCAACGCACGTTCAAATCGACTTTGCCTGCGCCGGAGTTCTCGAATTTCAGTTTATCGCCCTCAAACGAAAGATTGCATACTGACGCGCCAGAATTTTCAATAGACAGCAACTTCGCTTTCAAACTGACTGTCAAATTGCTCGCACCACTGCAATCGATTTCCGCTGTTCGGCAGTCGATGTTGCCAACCGTCAGTTTGCTTGCTCCGCTGCAATCAATTTCTGCCGTTTTGCCGACGATGTTGCCCAATGTTACCTTCGAAGCACCCGAAACCTCCAGACTGAAATCGTCGGTTGTAAAGTCGCCAGCCTCCATTTTCGTCGCTCCAGCCATCTCAATGCTGCGAAGTTTCGGCATCGTGACATAAACAACAGGCGAATCTGCGTTGCGACTACTTTTCTGTTTGTTTTCGGTGTAAATTCGCAGTGTTTCACCCTGTTTCTTCACAATGGTTTTCAAGTAGGGATTGTTGCTCTCCACCACGCGAATATTCCACGTTGGCTCTTGTTTCAACACGATTTTTACAATACCACTGGCATCGATTTTTGTAAAATCTTTCAGCGAATAGTCGGTGACTTGATTCTCAAGCACAATGTTCTCGGTGCCAGATTTTCCGGCACTGCACGATGTCGCGCCCACCAACATGGCGAGCATCGACAAAAGGAAGATGTTTCTTTTCATAATTCTCATATTCATTAAAAATTAAATATTCTAATGATAATACACACGAAAATCCGATTTGTGACATTTTTTCGCCACTTTTTTTGCAAAAATACAAGTTTTTCTCTAAATTTGTACCCTAAATTATTCTAAATCGACAGAAAAATGAAAAAAAATCTCTTCGTTGCCCTCGTCGCAACACTACTTTCAACCTTCATCCTTCATCCTTCGTCGATGACGGCACAGTCGCCCCGCGAGGAATTCAAGCAAAACATCTTCAAGTCGGGTAGCAACTACTACGCTTACCCAGGTCCAGAACAGCAACGGCTCACGCCTGCGCCAAAGGGCTACACTCCTTATTATATCAGCCACTACGGACGGCACGGCTCGCGCTATCTCATCGGGAAAAGCGACTACGACCGCGCTTGGACGGTGCTGTTGAGGGCCGATTCGCTCGGCAAACTGACCGACTACGGCAAGGATGTGTTGCGGCGCGTCGTTCTGCTGCGCAACGAGGCCGACCAACGGCGCGGTGAACTGACGCTGCTCGGTGCGGAACAGCATCGCGACATCGCCCGACGGATGTACGAGCGGTTCCCGGAGGTGTTCAAGGGCACGACCGACATCGACGCGAAAAGTACGGTGGTGATTCGCTGCATTCTCTCGATGGAAAACGCGCTGCAGGAACTGAAAAGCCTCAACCCGAAACTGCGCATCCGCCACGACGCTTCGGAGCACGATATGTGGTACCTCAATTTCAACGACAAGGCTCTGAAAGACCGAATTTGGAACCCCGAACTGCGCGAGAAATACAACACTTTCAAGGCTCGACACGCCAACTACGACCGCGTGATGCAGACGATTTTCAACGATACGGCCTACGTCCGCCACGAGGTGAACGCTGAGAATCTGAACTATCATCTTTTCAAACTCGCGTCGAACATCCAGAGTTCCGAGTTGCGCCATTCCGTGACGCTCTACGACCTCTTCACGGCGGATGAAATCTACGACAACTGGATGATTGAAAATGCCGGTTGGTACATCGGTTACGGCCCTTGTCCGCTCAACGGAGCCTTGCAGCCGTTCTCGCAGCGCAATCTGCTCTCGAAAATCATCGAGGAAGCCGACCAAAACGTCGGAAAAAGCCATCCCGGAGCCACGTTGCGCTACGGTCACGAGGTTTGCGTGATGCCGCTCGCCTGTCTGCTCGAATTGGACAACTGCGGCAAGCAAATCTACGATTTGGAGCGACTGCCCGACGAAGGTTGGCTCAACTACAAGATTTTCCCGATGGGCTGCAACGTGCAGTTGATTTTCTACAAGCCGAAAAAGGGCACAGGCGACATTCTCGTGAAAGTTCTGCTGAATGAAAACGAGGCCACGCTGCCGTTGAAAGCCGTCACGGGACCCTACTATAAATGGACGGACTTCCGAAACTATTTCACGCGAAAACTCGCCAGTTTCAAATTAGAGAATTAGAATTTTGTCATTTCGAGGGAAGTTTTTATCTTTGCGGTGAAAAATCGTCCTTCGACGACGATGAAAAATTTTAAAATAAAAATCGTAGGAACCATGAAAAAATTTGAATTGATGGCCCTGCCGTATGCGATGGATGCGCTGGAGCCGGTGATTAGCAAGCAGACGCTGGAGTTTCACCACGGAAAACATCTGGCGGCGTATGTGAACAACCTGAACGGACTGCTGCCCGACAGCGATTTCGAGGAGGCTGAGTTGGTGGAAATTGTCTGCAAAGCGACGGGCGGAATCCTCAACAATGCTGGTCAGATTTTGAACCACGAGTTGTATTTCGGACAGTTCGCTACGCCGAAGGCCGAAAATCAGCCTGTCGGAAAGGTTGCTGAAGCCATCGTGCGCGATTTCGGCTCGTTTGAGGCATTCAAGGACGACTTCCAGAAGAAAGGCGCGACGCTGTTCGGTAGCGGATGGGTCTGGCTGTCGGCTGACAAAGACGGCAAACTCGTCGTCACGCAAGAGCCGAATGCCGCCAATCCCGTGCAGAAAGGGTTGAAGCCGCTGCTGACCTTCGATGTTTGGGAACACGCTTATTATCTTGACTTCCAAAATCGCCGTCCCGACCATCTCGCCGCCCTTTGGCAGATTGTCGATTGGAACGTGGTCGAAAATCGCTATGGCAAGTAAGGCCGATTTTGTGCAGTTTGTCGCCGACCAATGCGGTCTGGCGGGCGAGATTGTCACCAAAAAGATGTTTGGCGACTACGGCATCTATTGCGACGGAAAAATTTTCGGGCTGATTTGCGACGATAGCCTCTATCTGAAGCCGACGGAAGCAGGCCGGAAACTCCTTCGCGAAGTCGATTTGCGCCCTCCCTACGAGGGTGCAAAAGACTATTTCTACGTTGCCGACATCGACGATCGCGACTATCTTTCAAGGCTCGTCAGCGAAACCTGCAAGGAACTCCCGATGCCGAAAAAGAAGGGCAAGAAATAACTGCAGAAATTCCTTTGTATTTTAAATTAAAATTCAATCGCATCGCCGATGCAGGCATTCGGCATTTGGATGTGGAGCAGGGCGCAGACGGTTGCGGCAATATCGACGATGCGCGTGGGCTTCGACGTGGCTCCGTGATTGACATTCCAACCGAAGAAAACGAGCGGGATGTGCGAGTCGTAGGGATTCCATTCGCCGTGGGTCGTGCCCTTGTAGTCGTCCTTGAACTCCCACGGGAACATCTGGGCGCGTGGCAGGGCGTAGATGTCGCCCGTGCGCAGGCGGTTGTAGCCGTTCACGATGCGCTCGCGGATGAGTTGCGGAATGGGTGCAGAGGCGGCGTTTTCGCAATCGACTGCGTAGAGAATCTTGTCGTTTTTCTCGATTTCGCGAATCGCCTCGCGCTTCACCTCTTGCAAGTCAAGTCCTGCGCTGTCGATTTTGGCGTGATTGAGGTAGATGAAGTCGGAAGAATGGCCGAGAGCGAGTTTTTCGATGCCGTATTTCTCGGCCAATCGCTTGTTGATGTCCCTCACCGTGCCGCTTGCGCTCCATCCGTCGGCAGGCAGTTTGTTCTGGCGCAGATGGTTCGGATTGTGGGCACCGGCGTGGTCGGCGGTGAGGAAGAGCAGGTAGCGACCGCGTCCGATGCGCTGGTCGAGCACTTTCAGGAAGTGGGCGATGTCCTTGTCGAGTTGTTTGTAGGCCGCTTTGGTCAGTTCGCCGCGTGGTCCGTATTCGTGGCCGATGGCATCGGTTCCGGAAATGCTCACGCAGAGCATATCGGTCACGTCATTCGAGCCGAGTCGCTCGTTTTCGAGGATGGCCTCCGCCATTTTGAAGGTCAAAGTCACGCCTTCGGGCTTCATTTTCTGGTCTTCGTCGGGCTTCGTGGCGTTTCGCTTGTTGAAATCGCGCACCCATTTCGGCAGTTCATCCATGTAATAAGTCGAGGAAATGAAATGGCCGACGCTGTTGTCGTACCAATAGGCCGCATTTGCCGAATGTCCCGCAGGCAGAATCGCCGCACGGTCTTTCATCGCCACGCTGAACACGCGCGACTTGAAGTCGTTCGACAGCCTCAACTGGTCGCCAATCGTGTTTGCCAACATCATTCTCGGCGAAGCCTGCCCAGCCTTCGAGTCGCTGCCCACGCCCTTCACGTTGGGGTCGCCGCAGCAGGAAACCTTCACGCCTTTTTCAAAGAAACTGTTGCCGCAAATGCCGTGCAGCGCAGGCGTCGTGCCCGTATAGACGCTCGTGTGGCCGATGGCCGTCACCGTCGGAACGTAGTTGATCATCGTGTTTTCGCACGAATATCCCTCGTCGATGAGCCGTTTCAGGCCGCCCTCGACCGCATTGTCGTAATAATAATAGAGGTAGTCCCAACGCATTTGGTCCACAACCAGTCCGACAACGAGTTTCGGATGCTCGATTTTCTGTCCTGCCCATGCGGTCGTCGTCATGAGCAGCAGCGACAGGATGATAAACGCTTTTTGTTTCATGGTTTTTGTAGTTTTTAGTGTGATTTGTGGTGCAAAGATACGACTAAATGGGTGAAAAACCAAACTTTATCTGAGATTTATTTCACGACGATTTTTTCGTGTCCGCGAATATAAACGCCAGACACCGACGGTTTCGTGGTGAACCGACCGTCAAGTGTGTACCAATGTTGAAAATCGGGCGACACTTCGACGGTCGGCACATTTGCATCGTCGTTTACTAAGAATTTTTCGAGTTCGTCGAGCGCAGGCAGGGCGCGACCCGTTGCGTTGTCGAAGAGCGAGGCGTTGTACCATTCGTCGGTGACGCGCTGCGTTGCCCAGTCGAGGCTGTATTCGTTGGCTTCGGGGAACCACCAGAAGAGTCCCGTCACGTTTTTGTGACGGTTGAGCATGGCGACGAGGTCGGCGGTGAACTGCCGCTGTCCTTCGTAGGTGAGCGGATAGACTTGGTCGTTGTCGCCCACTTTGTAACGATAGGAACAGCCTGTTTCGACAACCATGACCTGTTTGTCGGCAAATTGGCTTCCGAACTGAGCGATGGTCTTTTCCAACTGGCTCAAAGTGCCGTGGAAATAGGGATAATAGCTTGTTCCGATGATGTCGTAATCGACATTGTGGGCGGCCAGTCGCCGATAGAAGTCGGTGACGAGCGGCGTGTTGGCTGCCTGTTCGGTGTGGATGATGATTTTTGCGTCGGGACAGACCTCCCGACAAGCCCTTCCCGCGTTTCTCAAGGCAGTGGCGAAGGTGTCCCAATGCGTGTCGTTGTAGCCGTTCCACGCGCTATTGGGCTCCAGTTTACAGCCGCTGTCATACATCATTCCCCACGAAATTTCATTGCCAGTCTGGATGAAATCGGGCGTGGCACCAACCTCCACCAACTGACGGAGGCAGTCGCGGGTGTAGTCGTAGATGTATTCGTAGGCAGGCGTGTTCACCCGTAGAAACTGGTAGGGCGTGGCCTGATGAGCAGGGTCGGCCCACGTGTCGCTGTAATGAAAATCGAGCATGAATTTCAGTCCGGCTTCCTTGATGCGGCGGCCTAATCTCGTAACATAGTCGAGGTCTTGGCGCACACCCTGCCCCTTGTGCTCGTCGGAAGCCCTCGACGGCTCGACAAAAAGGCGCACGCGCATACAATTCCAGCCTTTTTGCTTGAAGAAATCGAGCAAATCGGGGATTTTCGCGCCGTCTTGCGTCATGAAATGGGCATTGTGCTCCTCGTAGGTGGGTAGCAGCGAGATGTCGCCACCGAGGAATTTCTGGGCAGTCGCAGAGAGCGCGAACAGACCGAGAAACGACGCCATTATCGCCCTGAGAATGTTCATCGCACAACGAGTTTCTTGCCTTTTTGAATATAAACGCCCTTGCGAAGCGGCTTTTCGACGGCTGTTCCGCCGATGGTGTACCAACGATTCGGTGTCGGGTTGTCGATGGTCAGATTGTCGATGCCAGTGGCGACCGTACCGCGCAGCCCTTCCTTGTTCGTATAATAGCCGCCGTTCACGAAATTGAGGTCGGCAGTCTGCGGCGAACCGTTGTTGCTGAAGATGATGCCCTGCGGTTGCGTGGCCGAGGAATTGTTCTGCTTCTTGCCGTTCCACGTCCATTTCCACACCTTGTTGCCGTTGTCGGACGTGCCGAGCAACTGACATTCCACGCCTGGCCAACTGCCACCCGTGAAATTTTCGGAGGGTGTGTTGCTCCAAGCCCAGCACTTGACGGTGGAAGTCCACGTGACGGGAGCCTCGAAGAAGGCGCAGAGTTCGTTGGCAGTGCGCGTGCAGAAGTCGGGAATCGAAAAATCGTCTTTTTTCTCCTTGACCACGTATTTCCGCGTGATGACATTCACGACTTTTCCGCCCGTGAGCAGTCCCACTTTCAGCGTCATGTCAGTGCCGACGGGCAGCGTGAGCACCGTGCCGGAAGAGGCTTGTTGGCTGTTTGTCGTGGGCGTGGAACCGTCGGTCGTATAGACGATTTTGGCGTTAGCATCGGTGGAAACGGCTGTGAGCGTAGCCTTTTGTTCGTCGGTGTAGTCGCCCGATGCAAGATCGATCCACGCAACATTTTGTTCGGGCGAGAGGAAATAGGCATAATGATAGCCGGAAAGGATTTTCACCCATTCGGTTTCGGCAGGCTCGTAATCCTTCAGATTGCCCACGACGACGAGCAGTGAGCCATTGGTTCCCTCGGTTTTGTAGGCGGCGACACTGGAAATGGCCGAATTGGAAATGAGATTGGCGTAAGTGCTCTCGTTGTGGATTCCGACGAGTTTTCGCACGTCGATCATCGCTTTGATGGCCTGTTTGCAGTCGAGCCAATGGGTCAGGAACACGCAGGGCGTTCCGGGCATCGCCAACAGATAGGCATTGGCGGCGAGCGTGTCCTTCTTGAGCGGGTCTTGCGCGGCGTTGGAGTGACGCTCGGTGTCGTGGTTCTCGACGAAAGTCACGGCGTAGCGGCGATAGGCCGTTTCGTAGTTGTTGCTGACGAGCGGCCAGTTGTTGTCGTTGCGTTGCGCCAGACGGTTCCATTGTCCGTTGTTGGCGGCATTGCGCACGGTGTAGCGGAACTGGAAATCAAAGGCTGCCGAAGTTTTTTCCGTCGCGTCGATCCATTTTCGGATGGTCGCGGTGCCGTCCCAACATTCGCCCACGCTGAAAGTTGGGTTGGCAGACTCGTTGTAGAGTTTCGTATAAGCACCGGCGTAGCCTTTCACCATGTCGTAGCGGAATCCGGCGTAGCCGAGGTCGTTGAGCAGCAGGTCGAGATACGCTTTCACGCATTTCTGAACATTCTCGCTCGTGTGGTCGAGGTCGGGCATACCGTTCCAGTTCTCTCCTGTGTCGGCGGCGCCCGAACCTCCGTCGCCCTTCACCACGTCGGCGGCTCCCATCTGATAGGTCACGCCCTTGTAGGTTTCAACGGGAAAATTGAATCCCGACAGGCTCTTTCGATGGTTCACCACCACATCGGCAATCGTTCCGATGCCGTTGTTTTTGAACGCTTGGATCAGCGAGCGCAATTCAGCCTCCGTTCCGAAAGATGAGTTGTAGTTCGTGAACCAATAGAGGTCGTCATAACCCATCGACTGACCGCCGCAGTTGGCACTCTGAGGCAGCCAGACGAGGTCGAAATACTGTCCGAGTTCGGAAGCCTGCTTTTCGAGGATGGTCCAGTTCGTGTCGTCGAAGGAATCCCAGTAAAAAGCCTGCAACATCACACCTTTGTACTGCGACGGCCATCCTTCGGCAGCATTCACTTTGAATGGTGAAAGATGGAAAGTGAATAGAAAAAGAAGAATCACTTTCCAGTTCAGAGCATTTTTTTTCATCGTCTTCTCTTTTTATTTTAAGATAAAATAGGCGTAGGGAGCCATTTTTACGGAGTCGCGCAGGGCGGCGAAGAAGTTGGTGGGCAAATCAACGGCCTCTTTGTTGATCCACGGCTGCGGCGTAGGAACGGTGATGGCCGAGTCGCGCAGATTGACAATCACCAGCAAACGCTCGGCACCGGCGGTGCGCTCGAAGGTCAGCACGTCCTTGTGGGGATAGGGCTTGATGTCGCCCTCGCGGATTTCGGGACGGGCGTTGTAGATGCTGATGAGCCTTTGATATTCCTTGTAGAGTTGCGAGTTGGCCTTCCAATCGACGGGCACATAGTTGAAGAAGTTGATGGGATCAGGATAGCCCACTTCCTGCGAACTATAGATGAGTGCGCCGCCGTGCAGGAACGTGGTCGCCACGAAAGCCGCCATCGAGCCGCGCTGCGAATGGAAGAGTGCGGGCGGCGTCTGCTTGGTGCTCTCGTCGTGGTTGGTGGTGAAGCGGAGTTTCACCTTGCCGTCGGGCAGGCTGTCGTATTCGGCTTTGTCGGCTTTGAAAAGCACGTCGGCACGCTGATTTTGGTTGAAAACGCTGATGAGGGAATCCTTGAAGTCCCAAGCGTAGTTCATGTCGAATCCTGCCGTGAAATTTTCGGGAGATTTTCCCTCGGCGAGCATCAGAATCTGGCGGTCGCCGGCAGCCTGACGCAGTGTGTCGATGGCCTGTTTCCAGAAATCGGCAGGCACGCAGTCGGCCACGTCGCAACGGAAACCGTCGATGCCCACGTCGGCAATCCAGTATTTCATCGCGTCGATCATCGCGAGGCGCATACTGTCATTGTTGTAGTTCAGGTCGGCCACGTCGAGCCAGTCCCACGGACGCGGATGGATGATGGTGTCGGTTTCGGTGTCGTGGGTGTACCAGTCGGGATGCTCCTTCACCCAAGGATGGTCCCACGCCGTGTGGTTCGCCACCCAGTCGAGAATCAGTCCCATGCCGTGCTCGTGGCAGACGCGGACGAGGTGTTTGAAGTCGTCGAGCGTGCCAAATTCGGCTGCGATGGCCTTGTAGTCGCTGATGCAGTAGGGCGAATTCTTGCCTTTTTCAACGCCGATGGGATAGATCGGCATCACCCACACGACATTGACTCCGAGCGAGGCAATGCTGTCGATGCGGTCGGCGACGGCTCGCAGCGAATTTTCGGGTGCAAACACGCGCGGATTGACCTGATACATCGCCACATCCTTCACGGCAGGCATCTTCTGAAGCGGTGCCACAGGTCCGTCGGGTTCTTGGGCGTGTTTCGGTTGGCAGGCAACGATGGCGAACAGTGCCACCGTCAGGAAAAGGAATGATTTTTTCATGTTGCCATAGGTTTAGAAAAGATGGGAAAGTTTAGTGTGTAGAACTTTGTAACAATGGGGCGGAGGGGAATCCTATTGTCCTCTCCGCCCGATTTAATTCTTAGGCTCGGTAAGCCTAATGTTTATTGCTTGGTGATGACTGCTCGGTGCTTGCCAGCGTAACTCAGGTAGAGTTGGAACTTATAGGTTCCGGCTGAAACGCTGATGTTGGCACCATCCTGTGCGAGATGGTTGGTATCACCACCCCAGTTGACAGCCCAGTCATGGTTCATGCGGAACTTCAAACCGCCATCGGTGACAGTTGTCGTTGCCTCCCAACACTTATCAGCGGTGTTGTAGGTCATTTCGACATCGCCGCCCCAACCGTTGAAATCGCCGATGATACCAATGGACTCAACTTTCGTCAGACTGTAGGTCATGGCAGCCAAATCAACGTTGACCTGATAGAAACCTGCTTTAGCACTAAGGTTTCCGGCTTGTGCTGCCAATGTGCCTTCGCTGCCGCCTGAACCCCAGTCAGGAGCATCCCAACTATTTTCGTGGCTACGGAACTTGAATTCACCGTCAAGGTACATATAACCTTGATATTTTCCATCCTCGCCATAGAGTCCGTCTGCGGGAGAACCCCATCCGTTGGCATTTCCTGCCTGCCAGATGTATTCCTCGAAATTGACAGCCTTGTACGACCATGTAAGTTCCATCATATTGAACGTCAGGTCGTAGTACTTGGCACCTTCGACAGCCTCGACAACAAGGTTTCCACCACCATTATTGTAAACGAAAGTTCCCGGGGTAGAACCTGCAGCCAGACACTTCGACCAGTCGCCACCCAGTCCAGACTGAGGCGTCATCTTGAACTCGATGTTACCACCATCCTCAGGAGCAGGGATGCGGCAGGTGAATGTCGGGTTGCTATAAGGATCGCCACCATTGTTGGTCAGTTTGTAACTGGTATCGTTGTTATTCCAGCCGTTCAGCGTTCCCGTCAAGTAGTAGGCAGATTCGATGTCAATAAGCAGGGCTTTGGCTTCCCAAGTCTGATCGAGCATATTGAAGGTCAAGTCGTAGAAGACAGCACCCTCGACAGCAGGGATGACCAGGTCGCCACCAGCATTCTTGTAAACGAACTTACCATCCTCGGCACCAGCTGCCAGACATCCACTCCAGTCACCACCCAAGCCAGACTCGGGCGTCATCTTGAATTTGACGTCACTACCATCCTCGGGAGCAGGGATGCGGCAGGTGAACGTTGGATTCTCGTAAGGATCGCGACCGTCGTTAGTCAACTTGTAGTCGGTGTTGGTGTTGTCCCATCCATTCGGTGTTCCAGTCAGATAGTAAACAGCCTCGATTTCTGGTGCTTCAGGAATCGCCTTGATGGTGAAGGGTTGGGAAACGGTTACGATGCCTTGTCCATTGACTTCGTAGTAAGCACGGACAACAGCCTCTACAGGACGTTCCACAGGGCGTTTGCCATAGGTGTTCTCGATGATGGCGGTGAGTTCCTCGGTGGACATCTCGCCGTTGGTCGTCAGGTCATAGGCCACGCCGTCGATGGTGATGGTGTAGTTCTTGAACGTAGCCTTCTCGTCGGTCACGGTGGGAGCCGTGATTTTACAGACTTGTACGGTTTCGCCAGCAACCTCGGCAAGGTTGATGACACTGACCTCGGTGATGGCACCATTGCCGAATGCAACGGTTTGCGGAGTTTCCGGGTCGGAAGTCAGCGGGCCGGCAATGCCGTCCATGAAGTCCTGATCGCACGATGTGAATGCGATCGCGGACAGCAGGGCGATAGATGCAAATATTATCTTTTTCATATTCTTACCGTAATTTAATGTGTTCTTGAATTAAAGTTTGGTGAAGACGGCCTTGTGAGCACCTTCGTAGGAAATGTAGAGCTGAATCTTGTACCTTCCGGCAGCGTCGATGGCGATGTTGGCACCATCCTGCGTGAGGTCGTTGATGTCGCCACCCCAGTTGATGGCCCAGTCGTCGTTGGCGCGGAACTTCAGTTCGTCGGCAGCGAGGTCGATCTCGACTTCCCACGCGCCCGTGTCGCTATTGTAGGTCATGTCGGTGTCGTCGCCCCAACCGCCTGCCTGTGCCGGTCCGACCACGCCGATGGTGGAAATCGGAGTCAGCGAGTAGGTGAGATCGACCAGACTCATCACCATCTTGTAGAAGCCCGGAGCAGGAACGGCGAGGTTGCCTGCCTGCGCTGCCAGTTTGCCATCTTCGTCGCCAGTACCCCAGTCGGGAGCGTCCCAACTGTCTTCGTGGCTGCGGAACTTGAACTCGGTGTTCAGATAGGCGAAGCCGGTATAGACACCCGTGAAGGCATCGTCCTCGACGGCACTGCGCAACGGATGAACGATAGCCCAACCGCTGTCGTCGCCGATGGCATAGACAAACTCTTCGTAGGAAGTAGTAACCTTGAAACTCGGCACTACGTTGATTTTCACGACGTTAGAATAGACGGCAGGAACCGCAGCGTCGGCCAGCGTTGCCTTGCAACGGAAAAAGACGGGCATACTGGCGGGCACGTCGCTCTCGTCCTCCCAATTCTCCAATGAGATGATGGCGCGGTTGATGGCCGCTGCGCTGAGTGCGCCGGAAACCGTCTGGAAACTGCCGGAGAGGTCGGCGTAGGTGGCCGGAGTAACCTCATTGCCATCCGCGTCGAGCACGGCATCGTTGAAGGTGCCATCGACCGAGAGTTGGAAGGCGTAGGTTGTGGCCAGCGTCATGCCATAGTTCGGCTGGCTCCACGTGAAATTCACGTTGTTGCTGGTAGCCAGGTCTGTGAGTTGCTCAGCGTAGGCCGGCGTGTTCAGCACGAACTCGTTGGTCATGTTGCTGAGGTCAAGTATGGGATTGTCGTCGCGGTCGGAGTCGCACGAGGTCGTCAGCAGTGCGCCCAAAGCGAAGAACAAGCCGCTCAGAAAATATTTTGCTTTCATAATTCTTTAAATTTCAATTATTTACAATGAATTGTCAATTATCAACCAACGGTCACTGACCGAAGGGAAGTAATTATCAATTGTCAATTATCAATGATTCAATATCCGGTGTTCTGAACGAGGTTCGTGTTCGACATGACATCGCTCGAAGCCAAGGGGAACAGGTTGTACTTGCTATCGACAGCGTGAGCCGTGCCAACATTGCTGTTCATGCCCTTGTGAGCCCAGATGTAGCCGGACGTGGTGAGCAGGTTGAAGCGCACGAGGTCGCTGCGACGATGGCACTCCCAAGCGAGTTCGCGTGCGCGCTCGTCGAGAATGTCCTGCTTCGTCGGGTTTGTAATCGAGCTGATTCCGGCACGATTGCGAATCTCGTTGAACTTGGCAACGCCGTCGATGCCGCTCACACCGCCAACCACTTGACATTCTGCCAGCATCAGATAGACATCAGCCAGACGGAACACGGGGAAGTCGGTGTCGGGGAAGGAATTCACGTCCTTGAGCAGTTCCTTCAGCCTTGCAGCGGCATCCTTGTCGGTCGGGTCAGCGGCCACAGCCTCGGCCACAGGGCGCACATCGCTCATTTTCGAGCCGTTGATGAGGCTTCCGTCGGCTTTCAGGTTGGTGAATTTCGTGAAGGCATAGCCGCTTTGGAAGTTGCCAATGTCTTCAATCTCCTTCGACTGACCGTCGGTGAAGAAGGTGGCGCGACGGTCGGCAGCCGAGAACTTATCGACAAATTCCGGCGTTACGCGGATTCCGCCCCAGCCGTTACCGCCAAGTCCCATTTCGTAGTAAGCCATCGTGCCGCCCGTAGCCGCATTGACGATGAAGGTCGTGCCGCCGTAGCCCTGCGTGTTGATATGGTCTTGATAGACGCTGAAGATAATCTCGTGGCCTACGCCGAGAACTTGGTCGTTGTCGGCACAGAACATCTTCGCATAGTTGTTCGAAGACTCCAGTTTGTAGCCCAAATCGATGATTTTCTTGCAATATTCGGCGCATTTCGCGTAGTTCGGAGTGCCCGAATAAACGCCTGCGTTCAAATAGAGTTTTGCCAGAATCATATAGGCCATACCCTTGCCGGCGCGATATTTCTCAGGATTGGCGGGCAGTTGCTCTGCACATTCCTCCATGTCCTTCACGAGCCAGTTGAACAGGTCGGCACGGCTGATTTGCTGCGGATTGGAGCCGCCCACTTCGCTGTTTTCGTCCATAAACGGCACATTTCCGAAGAGGTCGATGGCGTGCAGATAACTCAGTCCGCGCAGCGCACGAGCCTCGGCGCGATACTGCTGCATCGTGGCGTCGCTGCTGTTCGGAGCCTTACCGATCTGGCGCATCACTTCGTTGCAAAGCGAAATCTGATAGAACACACGGCTGTAGGCAGCGCTCACGAACACGTCGGAAGAAGTCCACTGCAATCCGTGCAAATCCTTGATGGTCTGGTCGTTCCAACCGATGACACACTCGTCGGTGGGCAGTTCCTGCATATAGAACAGGGCGCGCAGATACTGGCCGAAGCCACCGTCGATGCCCGAAATGTCGGGGTCGCCGCTCTCGCCGTCGGGCGAACTGACCGAAAGAGCCGAATAGCACTTGGCCAGCAGTTGGTTGTATGCTTCTGTGCCGGTCAGCATCTTTTCAGGCGTGTCGAGGTTGGGGTCGATCGGCGTTACGTCCAAATCGCCCACGCACGAGTTGAAAAGCACGGCGGCAGCAAAGGAAAGGCTTACAATTCCAATTTTCTTTATGTTGAATTTCATATTCTTGTCCTCCTATTGATTAAAAGTTAAAGCTTGCACCTACGAGGAAGTTGCGTGAACGCGGGTACATGTTGTTGTCGATGCCGCCGAAAACTTCGGGATCGACGCCCTTGTAGTTGGTAATCGTAAACACGTTCTGAGCGGTGAAGTGTACGCGAGCCCAGTCGGTGATGTCGTAGGCCAGTGTCACCTTGTCGAGTTTCAGGAACGAAGCGTTCTGCACGTAGTAGTCGCTGCGATACTGAGCCTTGGCGAAGTTGGTGAAGGGAGCCGTAGCCACGCGGTTGGCGATGAAGCTGTTGGTCCACATGTCGGCCTTCATTTCAGCGTCGGAAGCCACATTGTTATATACGTAGTTGCCGAGGCTGCTGCGCAAGGCTGCCGAAAGCGTCCACTTCTTGTAACTCAGTTCGGTGTTGAAGCCGATGTTCACGTCGGCGTCGGGCTTGTAATAGACATAGCGGTCGTCGTCGGTAATCTGGCCGTCGCCGTTGCGATCGACATAGACACCTTCGAGCGGTTTGCCGTTCTGGTCATAAACCTGCTGGAACACGTAGAACGAGTTGAGCGGATTGCCCACTTTCTGAATCTGGATGTTGTTGCCCACACCACCCGAGATGCCACCCGTTTCCACGCCCGGATAAGTCGGGTCGTCGCTGGCGGTCAGCTTGGTGATTTTGTTCTTGTTGTAGGCCACGTTCACGCCCAATTCCCAGCGCAAATCCTTCTTTTCGATGGGAACCACGTTCAAGGCAACCTCGATACCCTTGTTCTCCATGTCGCCGACGTTCTGCAACAGGTAGTTGGTCAGGTTGGTTCCGGCGGACACGGGCACGAAGTTCAACAGGTCGTTGGTCACGCGCTTGTAGAGATCGACGCTACCGTTGATGCGGTTGTTCCAGAAGCCGAAGTCGAGGCCGATGTTATAGGTCGTCGTCTCCTCCCACTTGATCTGGGCGGCGTAGCCCTTCGGCGTAATCGGAATGATGACGTTGTTTCCGAACATGTAGTTCGAGCCTTGGTTGATGTGGTAGGTCGGAATCGAGGGATAGTCGCCCTGTCCGATGTTCTGCTGACCCGTGACACCATAGCCCAGACGGAGTTTCAGGTTCGACAGCCAACCAACATTGCGGAGGAACGGCTCCTCGTTGATGCGCCATGCGAAGGCCACCGACGGGAACAAGCCCCACTTGTTGTTCTGGAAGCGCGATGTGCCGTCGTTACGCAGGGT
>JAFYJH010000165.1 GCA_017538195.1 Prevotella sp. | reverse complement strand
GCTCGATGTTGTCTTTCGGCATGTTCTCGCGCTTCGCGTTGGCGATGATGGCGCGGAGTGCCGGATTCGTGTCGGCATCGGGACCGCCAGCCTTCACGGCAATGGCAATCTGCTTTCCGATCTTCGTAAATGTCTTGGCCATGTGGCCCCATCTTTTCAGCTTTGCAGCCTTACGATATTCAAATGCTCTTCCCATATATACTAATTAAAAATTAACAATTAAGAATTAAGAATTATGATTACCGAAGTTCGGCTTTGAGTTGCTTTTTGAGGTTGTCGATGATTCGATTCATCACGAATTCAATTTGCTTGTCGTTGAGCGTTTTTTGCTCGTCTTGCAGGATGAAATTCACGGCATACGACTTCTTGCCTTCGGGCAGATTCTTTCCCTCATAGACATCGAAAAGTTCGACGTTTTTCAGCAGTTTCCGCTCGCTCTGACGGGCGATTTGCTCGATTTCGGCAAACTCCACGCGCTTGTCGATGAGCAAAGCCAAGTCGCGGCTCACGGCAGGGAATTTCGAGATTTCCGTATATTCAACCTTGTTCTTCCGAATCGTTTTCATCAGCGATGACCAGTGCAAATCGGCGTAATAAACCTCGTTCTGGATGCCGAAATCTTTCTGCAACTTCCGACTGACGATGCCAAGTTCCGCCAACACCTTTCCACCGCGATTTTTCAGCGTCAAGCCCGACGAGAAAACGTTGTTTTCCGATTTTTCTGCAACAATTTGACCTTGCGCTACGCCCAAACGCGCCAGAATGTTCTGCACGTATGCGTTCAGTTCGTAGAAAGTCGCGTCCTCATTCGGGTGAATCCAACTGCCTTCCACGCGCTTGCCCGTCACCCACAAACCGAGGTGCATATCCTCCGAATATTTCTTGATTGGCAGCGAATCCTCCTCCTTTGCTGCGGAAAGATGATAGCAGTTGCCAAACTCAAAGAACCTCAGATTCGGATTCTGGCGATTCGCATTGCGAACAATGCTCTCCAAACCGCCGAAAAGCAGCGTCTGGCGCATCACGCCGAGGTCGGTCGAAAGCGGATTCATAATTTTAACAGTAGCCCCCCATACGGCCCCCGAGGGGGCTTCATTAGTGTTGTTGGCAGAGTCATTTGTTGCCCCCTCGGGGGACGAAAGGGGGGCTTCGTAATAAGACGTTTTTGTCAGCGAATTGTTCAATATTTCATTGAACCCACAACCGACAAGTTGCTCAGCCACAATGTTTTGCAGTCGATGGTCTTTGTCTTGTTCGCCAGCCACGGTGAGCGACGATTTCAACTGCGTCGGAATCTCCACATTGTTATATCCGTAGATGCGCAGAATGTCCTCGACCACATCGCACGGACGCTGCACATCCACGCGATAGGCAGGCACTTCGAGCGTCAGTCCGTCGGCGGTTTCCGACAAAATCTTCATCTCGAGCGAAGTCACGATATTCTTCACCGTTTCCACGCCGATATTCTTGCCAATCAACTGGAAAACATAGTCGTATTTCAGTTCCACGCGGGCGTTTTCGATGGGTTCGGGATAGACATCCTTGATTTGCATCGAAATCTTTCCGCCAGCCAGTTCGCGACACAGAATTGCCGCCTGTTTCATCGCGTAAACCGTGCCGTTGGGGTCGATTCCGCGCTCAAAACGGTAGCTCGAATCGGTCGAAAGACCGTGCCGACGCGCCGACTTGCGAATCCACGTCGGATGGAAATAGGCGGCCTCAAGCACCACGTTGCGCGTCGTCTCGTAGGTTCCACTACCCTTTCCGCCGAAAATTCCTGCGATACACATCGGTTCCTCGGCGTTGCAAATCGACAAATCGTGCTGTCCGAGCGTGTGTTCCTCGCCGTCGAGCGTGACGAATTTCGTGCCTTCGGGCTGCGTACGCACCACGATTTTCCGACCCGTCACCATATCCGCGTCGAAGCAGTGCATCGGCTGTCCGTAAGCCATCATCACGTAGTTCGTAATATCGACAATGTTGTTGATCGGGCGCAAACCGACGGTCGTCAGCTTGTTTTTCAGCCAGTCGGGACTTTCCTTCACATCGCAGTCCGTCACGCTCAGACAAACGTAGCGTTTGCAGGCTTCCGTGTTCTCGATTTCCACCTCAATCGGCAGTTTTTCATTATCAACTACAAAAGCGTCGCACGACGGACGATGCAGCGAAGTTTCGTAGCCCTGCTGCTTCAGCGAGGCATACAAATCACGGGCCACGCCCCAGTGCGACAGCGCATCCGAGCGGTTCGCCGTAATATCGACCTCGATCACGAAATCGCTCTCAAGTTGATAATATTCGGCGGCAGGCATTCCCACAACCGCGTCGTCGGGCAAGACGATGATGCCTTCGTGCGAAGTCCCGATTCCGATCTCATCCTCGGCGCAAATCATACCATTCGACTCGTGTCCGCGCAGTTTCGCCCGTTTGACGACAAATTCCTTGTCGCCGTCGTAGAGCACACAGCCCACGTCGGCCACAATCACCTTCTGACCAGCCGCCACATTCGGCGCACCGCAAACAATCTGCTGCGGCTCGTCCTTGCCCAAATCGACCGTCGTCAGGTGGAGATGGGTGTCGGGAATATCCTCGCAAGTCAGCACTTTGCCAACGAACAATCCCTTCAGTCCACCACGAATGCTCTGCACTTCCTCAACGCCGCCGACTTCCAGTCCGCCAGCCGTCAGCACCGCTGCGACCTCCTCCGGCGAGAGGTCGAAATCAACGTATTCTTTCAACCATTTGTAAGAAATATTCATAACTTTTTACTCGATTTTTCATTCGACCTGCAAAATTACAAATAAAAAAGAAGAATGAAGAATGAAGAATAATTTTTTTTCAAAAATTACGAAATTTCTTGCTAAAAAATGGAGCCATTTCCGAAGAAATAGCCCCACTTCACTTGTATTTAAATGTTTTTATGCTTCCACAGCAGCCTGCGCAGCAGCGAGGCGGGCGATGGGCACACGATAGGGCGAGCAGCTTGCGTAGTTCAGGCCGAGTTTGGCGCAGAACTTCACGCTGGTCGGCTCACCGCCGTGCTCACCGCAGATACCTGTGCGGATGTCGGGACGGACGGAACGGCCTTTTTCAACGGCCATCTTCACCAACTGACCGACACCGTTCTGGTCGAGCACTTGGAACGGATCGACCTGCAGAATCTTCTTCTCGAGATAGACGGGCAGGAACGAAGCAATGTCGTCGCGCGAATAACCGTAGGTCATCTGCGTCAAGTCGTTGGTTCCGAATGAGAAATACTCGGCTTCCTTCGCAATCTTGTCGGCGGTCAGGGCTGCACGCGGAATCTCAATCATCGTACCGATTTCAAACTTGATTTCCACGCCGTACTCCTCGAATACTTCCTTCGCGGCCTTCTCGATGACGGCCTTCTGCTGCTCGAGTTCGTGGAGCGTACCAATCAGCGGCACCATAATTTCGGGCTGCGGATCCTTGCCTTCCTTCTTCAGTTCGCAGGCTGCGCTCAAGATGGCGCGAGTCTGCATCGCCGTGATTTCGGGGAAGGTGATTCCCAGACGGCATCCGCGATGACCAAGCATCGGGTTGTTTTCTGCCAACGAATCAACGCGGCGCTTGATGGTTTCGACGCTCACGCCCATTTCCTTGGCCATCGTTTCCTGACCGGCAATGTCGTGGGGAACGAACTCGTGGAGAGGCGGGTCGAGCAGGCGAATGTTCACGGGCAGACCGTCCATTGCCTCCAAAATTCCCTTGAAGTCGGACTTCTGATAAGGCAGCAACTTGGCGAGTGACTTTTCGCGACCTTGAGCGTCTTCAGCCAGAATCATCTCGCGCATGGCGATGATTTTCTGGTCGTCGAAGAACATGTGCTCGGTACGGGTCAGACCGATGCCTTTTGCGCCGAATGCACGGGCGACGCGAGCGTCGTGGGGCGTGTCGGCATTGGTGCGAACCTGCAACTTCGTGTATTTGTCGCAGAGTTCCATCAGTTCCTTGAAGTCGCCGGAAAGTTCAGCGGCCTTCGTGGGAACTTCGCCGGCATAGACCTGTCCGGTCGTGCCGTTCAGCGACAGATAATCGCCTTCTTTATACGTAACACCGTCGATTTCGACCGTCTTTTTATGGTAGTCGATATTCAAAGCACCGACACCGCTGACGCAGCACTTACCCATGCCACGAGCAACAACGGCAGCGTGAGAAGTCATACCGCCGCGAGCGGTCAGGATGCCTTGTGCGGCAGCCATACCTGCGAGATCTTCGGGCGAAGTCTCGATGCGCACGAGAATCACCTT
>JAFYJH010000164.1 GCA_017538195.1 Prevotella sp. | reverse complement strand
GTGACGATGTCGGTATTGGCACCGAAGCCATAGTACATTTGGCCATCGTACTCCACCTGCATATGAACCTTTCCCACATCGTCCGAGCCTTTCGAGATGGCCTGAATCGTAAATTCCTTCAGCGTCATTTGCTTCACGATGATCTTCTTCAGCGCCTTGATGGCAGCATCCACAGGGCCGTTGCCCGTAGAGGCCGCCTCAAACTTCTGTCCGCTGATGTCGAGTCCGATGCTTGCCACACTTCTCACGCCCATACCAGTTGTCACCTGCAGAAAGTCCAGTTTCACGGCGTGAGCGTCGGCGGTATCGGCTCCTGCCAACAACAGGATGTCGGCATCGCCAATTTCCTTCTTCCTGTCGGCCAATTCGAGGAATTTTTTGTAGATTTTGTCGAGTTTCGCCTCGTCGTCAATATCCACGCCGTTCACCTGCAGGCGATGCTTCAGGGCTGCACGACCGGAACGGGCTGTCAGTACGATGGAATTGTCGTCGATACCCACATCTTTTGGGTCGATAATTTCATAGGTCTGCACGTTTTTCAGCACACCGTCCTGATGGATGCCGCTCGAATGGGCAAAGGCGTTGCGGCCCACGATGGCCTTGTTTGCCTGTACCGGCATATTCATCAGACCCGACACGAGTCGGCTCGTGGGATAGATGCGGCGTGTGTTGATATTGGTTTCGATGTCCAAATCCTTGTGGCATTTCAGAATCATCGCAATCTCCTCAAGGCTCGTGTTGCCGGCTCGCTCGCCGATGCCGTTGATGGTCACTTCCACCTGTCGTGCTCCGTTCAAGATGCCGCTCAGCGTGTTGGCCGTCGCCATGCCCAAGTCGTTGTGGCAATGGGTCGAAATGATGGCGTTGTCGATGCCGCTGACGTGTTCTTTCAAGTACTTGATCTTGGCTCCGAACTCATCGGGCAGACAGTAGCCCGTTGTGTCTGGAATGTTCACCACAGTCGCACCAGCCTTGATCACGGCTTCTATCACGCGAGCCAAATACTCGTTCTCCGTGCGCCCAGCATCTTCGGCGTAGAACTCCACATCCTCCACAAATTTCTTGGCATACTTCACGGCAGCCACAGCCCGCTCGATGATTTCCTCGCGCGTGCTATTGAATTTGTATTTGATGTGCAGGTCGCTCGTGCCAATGCCCGTGTGTATGCGCTTGTGCTTCGCGTATTGCAGCGACTCCACAGCCACGTCGATGTCCTTCTGCACGGCTCGCGTCAGCGCACAAATGGTGGGCCACGTCACCGCCTTCGAAATTTCTATTACTGAATTGAAATCGCCCGGACTCGAAATGGGAAATCCCGCTTCTATCACATCAACGCCCAGCAATTCCAACTTTTTTGCTACCTGAATTTTCTCAACCGTATTCAACTGGCAACCAGGCACCTGCTCGCCGTCGCGAAGGGTTGTGTCGAAAACATACAATCTTTCACTCATTGTTTTAATTAGTTGTTTTTATCCTGCAATTTTGTGTCAAATTCTTACCTGAAAACGGAATTTGGTTGCAAAGTTAAACATTTTTTTGCGAATTGTCGATACAATTTGACACTTTTTCTGCTCAGTTGTGTCAAAAAAATTTATCGCAAAGCCGAATTGATGACGATTTCATCCGTGAAAATCCAACCGCCGTGTGCGCCGGAACGAGCCTGAACGCGGACAAAGCGACCTTTCGACGAGCCTTTCCAAGTCAATATTCGAATGGTGTAATAGTTGGACAAATCGACCTCGAACAACTGACGCAAAAGTTCCGAGAAATGTTCGCCGTCGTCGGAAACGCTGACAATAAACTCTGCCGGAGCGTAGATTTCCGGTCCCGTAAACTGCAAAAACGACACGGCAATGTCACGCAACGGAACCGACCGCTGCATATCGACGACAACATCGAGTCGCTCGCGACGAATAAAGCCCTGCCAACGACCGTCGTTGTAACTCCAACCGCCCTGTAAACCGTCGGTCAGCGTGGTTTCGCCGTTGCCGCGATACTTTTCAAAAAAGGGTTGAAGATAACGAACTGGTTTCCCGACGGCTTCGTGCTGCGCAGGCTGAGAAAATTCCCTCCGCTGCCCCACTTCCGACCGCAAATCGAAGGGCGAATAGCCCAGATTTCGCAGTGTATCGCAAAAATCAATCGCCCTTCGACGAAAATCCGCAAAATTTTTATCGGAATTCGGAAAATTCTCGTCGGAATTCGGGGAAATTTCGTCAGAATTTTGGGAAAAATCATCCAAAGAACGCCCCAAACCAACCTCCGCAATCGCCATCAAGCGCGGATAAATCATCATTTCGGCGTGTTCGGGCGTGGCGATCATTTCCGTCCAAAGATTGCCTTGAACGCCGAGAATTTTCCCAGAAAACGGCTGTTCTGACAACCATTCAACCTGCGAAGAAAACGCCCAAACCTGCTCCAAGGGCGAATAGTCGCCCATCGCCAAAGGCTGCGTCGGCGGCGCATCCTGATAATAGTCCAAATAATACTGCGGACTGGGCGTGAGCACCACGTCGAAACCTCGCTGAGCCGCCTCGACCGCCCGTTCTGTGCCTCGCCAAGCCATTACGATATAGTCGGGCGCATCGCCGTCGATGCCTTCCAAAATCTCGTCCCAACCCATCAGCCGACGGCCTTTGCTTTCGAGATATTTCCCGACGCGCCGCGTAAACCAAGCCTGTAATTCGGCGGTCGTTTGCAAATTTTCCGCCTTCATCCGCTCCTGACAACGCGGACAAATCGCCCATTTCTGCCGACCAGCCTCGTCGCCGCCAATGTGAATCAATTTCGAGGGAAAAAGTCGCAAAACCTCGTCGAGAACGCGCTCCACAAAGTCGAAAGTGGCCTCGTTTCCGATGCAAAAATCGGAACAGCCGTAAGCCTCGCCCGTACACGAAAGTTCGGGATAGGCGAAAAGCACCTCCTCGCTGTGGCCGGGCATTTCGATTTCGGGAACGATGTCGATGCCGCGTTCCGAAGCGTATTCGACGATTTCCGCGATGTCGTCTTGCGTGTAAAAACCGCCGTAAGCACCCTCGGTTTCCGCCGTGCAATAGCGTCGGTCGCCCTGCGTCCACCACCGCGTCCAATTTTCTTCCGTGCGCCACGCCGCGTGCGATGTCAAGCGCGGAAAAGCCTTGATTTCCAAGCGCCAACCGCCTGCGTCAGTCAAGTGCAAATGCAGTTTGTTCATCCGAAGCATCGCCATCGCGTCGATTTGTTTCATCAGAAATTCTTTCGGCCAGAAATGTCGCGAACAGTCGAGCATCAGACCGCGATATTCGAAGCCGTTGCCTGCCGCCAACGCGCAAAATTGCCAGAAAAACACCAGAAACAGCCCGATTCGCTTGCTCATTCGTAAAGATTTTTCAAAAAACAACTAAAATCGACCGAAAAATCAGTCCTTGAAATTCACCGCCCGTTTGAAGCGCTCAATCACTTCGGGAAGTCCCGTGTGCTTGCCTTTGTCCTCGCTCAACTTGCAGGTGTCGTTGTAGAAAGTCCACGATTCCGTAATCTTCACCGCCACAAGTTTGATGACGATATTCATCGGTTTGATGTTCTCGAAATCGTTGGTGAAATGGGTTCCGATGCCGAATGAAGGCTGGCAGAAATCCTTGGCATACGACTGGATTTCGATGGCGCGGTCGGTGTCGAGCGCATTCGAGAAAATCACCTGTTTCGTGCGCGGATCGATGCCGAGTTGCTCGTATTTTTCGGCGATTTTCTGCAATTGTTCGCGGTTGTCGCCGCTATCGACGCGCAAGCCCTTGAACTGGTTGGCGAAATCTTCCGAGAAATTCATCGCGAAAATGTCCCAACCGAAACTGTCGTAGAGGAACGTGCCCAACGCGCCTCGGAACGTGTGCCGCCACGCCTCCATCGCCATGTGGTTGGCCATTTGCGGACCGTACATTCCGCCAATCGCACAGACGAACTCGTGCGCCATCGTGCCGACGGGCGTCAGGTCGTATTTCATCGCCAAATAGACGTTGCTCGTGCCGACGAAACGCCCCGGCCACTCGCGGCTGTTCTGGCAGTCGCGCATCGCCCTGACCACCGTGTCCTCGGCCTCCAAAGAAGCCCTGCGGCGCGTGCCGAAATCGCTATAGACACAGCCTGCCGACAGCAGTTTCTCGGCCTTCGCGTAGGCTTTTTTGTAACATTCCTCGTAGTCGAGTTTGTCGCTCTGGTTCGTGATGATGTAAAAAAGTTCCGAAATGATGGCTAATACCTTGACTTCCAACAAGATAGTATCGCACCAATTACCCTCGAAAGCAATATGCAGATGGCCTTCCTCGTCCTGCGACACGCGCACCCACTCGCGACTGTAGCGGAAGCCCTTCAGATAGCAGTAGAACCACTCCTTGGAGCAGGAACATTTTCTGATGGTAAATTAAACTTTATTCCTAAATTAGGAAAAAGTGACTTAACAAAATATATGAGTGAATCTGAAGCTTATAGATT
>JAFYJH010000163.1 GCA_017538195.1 Prevotella sp. | reverse complement strand
TGAGAAAGAAAGAATACAAAAAGAAATTTTTGAGTTACAAGAATTAGAAAAACAAGAAATAAAAAGGCAACAAGAAGATATTAGAAAGAGAATTAAGTTAGAAGAAAAAAGGAAAAATGAAGTACAAAAAGAAATAGTTTATAAAGATTTTAAACACGAAAATTTTTCTGAGAAAAGTTTTTCTACTCAGTCATTAACACCAACGACTTCTATTTCTCAATTATTAGCCGATTTGAACGAAAGCCAGCGCGAAGCGGTGGAGTATTGCGACGGCCCGCAGTTGGTGATTGCCGGCGCAGGTTCGGGCAAGACGCGCGTGCTGACCTACAAGATTGCCTACTTGTTGGCGCAGGGAATGAAGCCGTGGAACATCCTCGCGCTGACCTTCACGAACAAGGCCGCCAACGAGATGAAACAGCGCATCGGGCAACTCGTCGGGCAGGACGCGGCTTCGCGCCTGCAAATGGGTACGTTCCACTCGGTTTTCGCGCGAATTTTGCGCGTCGAGGCCGAAACTTTGGGCTTCAATTCCAATTTCACGATTTACGACGAGGCTGATTCGCGCTCGTTGTTGAAGTCGATTGCGAAGGAAATGGGGCTCGACGACAAACAATACAAGCCTGCCGCCGTTCACCACAGGATTTCGATGGCGAAAAACCACTTGATTTCGGCTGCGGAATATGCCAACGACTACGAAACGCAACGGCGCGACAACGACGCGAAACTGCCGGAAATCGGTCGGATTTTCGTGGAGTACGAACAGCGATGCCGACAGGCGAATGCGATGGATTTTGACGATTTGTTGGTGATGACTTTCCTGCTGTTTCGCGACCACGAGGAGATTCGCGAGAAATACCAACAACGCTTCCAGTACGTGCTCGTCGATGAGTATCAGGACACGAACTATGCGCAGCAGCAAATCGTCTTGCAACTGACGCGCGAACATCGGCGGATTTGCGTCGTGGGCGACGATGCGCAGAGCATCTACGCTTTTCGCGGCGCGAACATCGACAATATTCTCGATTTCCAGAAGGTTTATCCTGAGTCGAAACTCTTTAAATTGGAGCAAAATTACCGTTCCACGCAGCGCATCGTGCAGGCCGCGAACAGCCTGATTAAAAAGAACGAGCGACAAATTCCGAAGGAAGTTTTCAGCCACAACGACGAGGGTGAACCGCTCGTTCTGAAACAGGCGTATTCCGACAAGGAAGAGGCCAGCATCGTTTGTCAGGAAATCAAGCGAATCCGCCGAGCCGACGGCTGCGAATACAACGATTTTGCCATTCTCTACCGCACGAATGCGCAGAGCCGAACCTTCGAGGAAGAAATGCGCCGGCAGAACATTCCCTATCGGATTTACGGCGGTTTGAGCTTCTATCAGCGCAAGGAAATCAAGGACATCATCGCCTATTTCCGGCTCGTTTGCAACCCAAGCGACGAGGAGGCCATCAAGCGCATCATCAACTATCCGGCGCGGGGCATCGGCAACACGACGATTCAGAAAATTTCCGATGCGGCGCGAAGTCGCGGAACGAGTTTTTGGGAAGTCGTCGCGAATCCTGTGGAAAATGGACTTGAGGTGACGAAAGGAACGATGCAGAAACTCGCCGATTTCGTCGCGATGATAAGCGGTTTCATCGGGAAACTGGTGTCGGCTGACTCGCACGAATTGGGTCGTGAAATTGTTCAAGCAAGCGGCATTTCCGCCGATTTGTTTGCTGGAAACGACCCCGAACAACTTTCGCGACAGCAGAACCTCGAAGAATTTCTGAACGGACTGAGCGATTTCGTCGATACGCGGCGCGAAGAGGGTAGGGAACGCGAGGTTTTTCTGCCCGATTTCCTGCAAGAAGTGTCGCTGCTGACCGATCTCGACAGCGACGACGGCAACGAAAGTCGCGTACTGCTGATGACGATTCACGCGGCGAAGGGACTGGAATTTCCGACGGTGTTCATCGTCGGTATGGAAGAGAGCATTTTTCCGAGTCAGATGGCGACCACGATGCGCGATTTGGAGGAAGAACGCCGACTTTTTTACGTGGCGGTTACGCGCGCCGAGAAACATTGCATTCTGACCTGTGCGAAAAGCCGTTGGCGATACGGAAAAATGGAGTTCAGCAATCCCAGCCGTTTTTTGAAGGACATCGACCGAAAATTTCTTCGCGTGGAAGGGGAATCATCTTCCTCGTTTGGCGGACAAAGGTTCGGCGGCTCGTTTAGCGACCAGTTTGGTGCTTCGTTCGGACGGATGCAAAATTCGCGTCCCGTCGCCTCGCAGTTTATGGCCGACCGACAGCCGAAAATCACGTCGCCGCGTCGTCCTGAACCGTCAGTTGAACCATTTTCCGAGAGTTTCAAGCGGAAATTGGAAGCCGCTTCGAGCGGTCGGAATTTGCGTCGGATTCCGTCGTCGAGTTCATCGACATTAAAACCGTCAAATTCGTCGTTCAATTCGCAAAATTCGTCAGTTTCATCGTCGTTCAATCCGCAAAAATCCTCGGTTTCATCGGGCACAAACAGCCCTTTGCAAGTCGGAAACATCATCGAGCATCAGCGTTTCGGCATCGGCACTGTCACGCAAATCGAAGGTTCTGGCGAAAACACGAAAGCCACCGTCGAATTCCGACACGTCGGCACGAAGCAACTGCTCTTGAAATTCGCCCGTTACACCATCATTAAGGCATAAAAAAAGCGTGACAAATCACGCTTTTTTTCTCGTTTTTGAAAAACGGTCTTTCTTCTTCAGCCATTCCTTTTTCCTGGCCTCATATTCCTCTCTGTGCCGTTCCAAATAGTTGTCTGCCATCACTTGAACTGACTGTAAATCACGGTGATTTTAATCGGAGCGTAGGGATTTTCGCTGCCGCCGACAAGCCGCGTGCTGTTGAGCGCCATATTGTGGGAAACCTTGCCCGAAGTATCGACCGTGACGGGAATCACGACCACTTTGTTCCAGTTTTCTGACGAGCGGTTGGCGTTCATCAGGTTGATGAGCTGCGAAATGTTGTTGAACGTGTAACTGTTCGAGGTGCTCACGGTGTTGGACGCGAGGAACGACGAGCGACTATTCACCAACTGATTGTGCTCGAAGAAGCTGTAGAGGCTGTCGCGCGGAATCATCAGCAGACTTGTCGGAGC
>JAFYJH010000021.1 GCA_017538195.1 Prevotella sp. | reverse complement strand
CACGGTGATGCTTGCCTTGCCGTCGAGTCCTTTTTCCTTGAGAAACTGCTTCACGACACCGATTTTCGCGTTCAGATACGCCACGAGCGGCTTCACCTCGTCGCCCGATGCCGCAAGCGTAATCGTCCACGTCACTTTGTCGGCATCAACCTCGCGTTCCGACAGTCCTTTCACGGTTACGCGGCGGTCTTTGTTAGTAAAGTTGTCGAAACCGCCCTTGATGCAGAGTCCGAGCAGCAGCAGACCCAATGCGATAATCGCCGCCTGCACGATTTTTCCGTATTTCTCCATGATTTTCTTTTGAAACTTAGATGAATAACTGCATTGATTAGTCTGCAAAAATAAATGAACTTCGCGACATGGCAAAATTTTTTCCAGTTTTTTTTCACATTTGTGGGAAAATTACTACCTTTGCGGAGAAAATCATTTTTTATAATGAATATGAAAGTAATATTATAGAATATAAAAATACGAAACAATACCTGACTAATTATGCTGAACATTGGAGAAAAAGCCCCCGAACTGCTGGGGCGCGACGAGAACGGAAAAGAGTTGAAGCTGAGCGACTTCGCAGGCAAGAAACTCGTGTTGTATTTCTATCCGAAGGACGCTACGCCGGGCTGTACGAGCGAGGCCTGCAACCTGCGCGACAACTACGAGCGGCTCATGGCGAAAGGCTATGCCGTTGTGGGCGTGAGCGTGCAGGACGAGCGGTCGCACCAGAAATTCATCGAGAAACACCAACTTCCCTTCCCTCTGATTGCTGACACCGACCACGCGCTCGTCGAGGCTTTCGGCGTGTGGCAAGAGAAGAAGATGTGCGGTCGCACCTACATGGGCACCGTCCGCACGACCTTCGTCATCGACGAGCAGGGCATCATCGCCGAGGTCTATGGGCCGAAGCAAATCAAGGTGAAGGAGCACGCTGAGCAGATTCTGAAGGTTGGATAGCAATCTTTCGTGATCCCGCAGGGATTCTTCGCATCCCAGCCCCTGCCACGGGCTGTTCTGACATACAAACAAAAAACTCCAACTGAAAACAAGTTTTCGTCGGAGCTTTTCATTTGTATGTAGTCCCGTTGGGATTACTTTCTATAAAACTAAATGAAACGGAAATGTTGCAAAACGTAGTATTTTAGGGCGTTTTCAGATATATAGATAATTGCATGATGTGACCCAAAATTGCATTGTTGTGACCCAAATGTGACCTGTTGTGACCTAAATGTGACCCAAAAATTTGGAAGCTTCGGGAAAAAGTTGTATCTTTGCCGTGTGATTCAAAATTTTCATGATTATGGCAACAACATCGTTAAAACTTTCAAGTCGGACGGATGCCAACGGCAAAAGTCAAGTTATCGTGAAACTGACGGTTTCACGGAGTAATCGCCCATGCTTCAAGTCGGGTGTTCGGATTCTCCCCGAATGGTTTCGGCCAATACTGGAAACAGACAGGGGGAAAATCTACGGAATAGTAGTCCCTAAAAAGGGAAGATTAAATTTGAGGGAGGTTCAGGAGGCAGAGCAGGCAAAGACGGCTCTTGATGGATTTGTTAGCAGATTGACCGCCGTATGCAACACATTTACGGACAGGGGGGAGGAAGTGACGCATGAAGCAATCGAGGAGGCTATGGACTTGACGAAAGATGTAACGCCTGCATCGATAACGTGGCAAGTCATTCAAGATTTGCGCATGGTTGAGGAAACGCGAAAAAAAACAAGCGAAACGGAGGCGGACTTCTTCGGGTGGTTGGATTTGTTCTTGCAGAAGAAAGACTTGTCGGATGGAAGAACGCGAAGTTATAAGGTTCTGTTTCGGATGCTCAAAAGATACCAGTCTTTCGTCCGTGAAACTGACAAGGAAAGAAAAGGTTTCACGCTCAATGTTCACACGATAGACCGCGAAACGATAGAGGATTTTTTCGACTACGCAGCCAACGAGAAGGAGTTGTCGGAGGAATACCCCGAATTGTTTAGGCGAATACTGGCAGACTATCCCGTCGAGTTCTCGCCGAAGCACAAGACGCGCGTAATTGATGCGCGAGGCCACAACATTCTACGCGAACGGAAAAAGAGCCTGAAAGCGTTTTTTAATTGGATGTATGAAAACGGCTATACAGATAACCGCCCATTCGACGGCATTAAAATCGGTTCGGAGCGATACGGAACGCCCTATTTTCTGGCGCTCGAAGAACGGAACGTAATCGCCGACTTTGATTTGTCGGAAAATCCGCATTTGGAACGCCAACGCGATATTTTCATTTTTCAATGTTTAACTGGTTGCCGGGTAAGTGACCTGTTGAACTTGACCGCCGACAACATCGTTAAAAAGGATGGTGTTTTATGTGTCGAGTACATCCCCCAAAAGACGACCAAGAGCAAACCGGTTGTCGTGACCGTTCCGCTTAACGAACGTGCGAGAAAGTTGGTTGTGAAATATAAGGATTCCTGCGGTGGAAAGTTATTTCCGTTTATAAGTAGTATAAATTACAACCTCGCAATAAAAGAAGTGCTGACGAGGTGCAATGTCACGCGGATGGTGACTACATTAAACAGCCTGACAGGAAAAGAAGAACAGCGTCCTATCAATGAGGTGGCGAGCAGCCATCTGGCGCGACGCACCTTCATCGGAAATCTTTATAGACAAGTGAAAGACCCGAACTTGATAGGCAAGATGAGCGGCCACCGAGAGGGAAGCAAGGCGTTTCTTAGATATAGGGATATTGACTTAGATATGATGAGTGAAACGGTTAATTTGATAGATTGATATGGAAGCATTTAATTATATAGAGGCGTTGGCCGATGTAGGAACTTCGATAGGTAGTACTTCGGAGGGTTGGCCGTATAGGAATCCCGAATTTCCGCAATTCGTGGCTGTTAGTGAGGATTGGGCAAATAGTTTTGCAGAAGTTCGAAAATACTGGGAACAGTTGGATGGATTGGACTATAATACTCTGTTTTTTGAGAGCAAGCAACCAAACGCGAAGGTGATTTTGGAAATGTGGGAAAGTTCCCGATTTCCAGTTAGCATGAAATGGCTTGCAGAGAATTATAGGATGTTGTACAGGGAGATGGCGAAAGCATTGAAAGATTGGAAGAAACTGAGTGATGATTTTTTCTATCGCGGAAAATGGAGCATAAAGGAACGCGACGATTTCATTCCTCTTTGCTGGCAAATAGATTTACTTTGGAAAAAAAGAATCAATGAGTTACTAAGGTGTTACGGATATTCAGAGGTAAAATTTAGGAATATGTCAGACGACCTTAAAGAAAGGAATTCCGATGTTCTGAGGATGTTTGCCGACGCCAAAAGGTATGATGAGTTCTTTGGCACAAAGGAGAAGAATATCAGCCAATGGGGTAAAAAGGCGGCATCGTTTGCGGCGAAAGGTTGGTTTCGTCTTGATTATGGCAACCCCAAGAAATTATATGATTATTTGATTTCTGTTTATCCTGAAATTGAAACAAAAAGCGGATTTAATGCGTTTAGAAGACCCTTCCCGAAAATTCGATAAAAGTCAAGGCGTTCCCGATGGGGAGCGTCTTTTTTTTGTAAAAAGTCACGTCAAAAGTCACATCCTCCACTTTTTTAGTCACATCCTCAAAAAAGATGTCACATCCCCCATGTGCCTAAACGCGAATGCACTAATTTCGCGGTGCAAAACTTTTTTAGGCAATGAACATAAGAAATCTTTTAGAACAGGGAAGCGCGACGATGTTACTCGTCACGCCGATGGAGTTGCGGGAATTTGCAATTTCCGTTGTTGAAGAAGTTAGCCGAGTACAGGAAGAGCCTAAATTCACGGCGGCAGAGTTCGCCGAGCGGCACGGAGTGGATAAATCTACAATTTACCGCTGGCGCAAAGCAGGGCTTCTGAAACCTTTTCGAGTCGGCACAAAGATATATTACCGCGACAGCGACTTATCGACCAACTAACGAACAGACACAAACGACAATGAAAGATGGCTATATCATATTGCCACGAGCAGTTTTGGACGATGACTACTTCGCGCAGAAGTTCACGCGGGCGCAGGCGTACATCGACCTCTATTTTCTTGCGGCCTACAAGGAGCGGACGTTCTACATCAGAGGAAACCCAGTAACCGTGAAACGTGGGCAGGTTTCCGTGTCGAAGAAGAATCTCGCCGACCGTTGGCAATGGAGCAGAAATACCGTACAGAAGTTTTTGGATGAACTTCAAGCGCATGGAAAGATTGAGCAACAGAAATCGCGCATTATCACTATCATTTCGCTCAAAAATTACGAACAAATTGAGCAACAGAATGAGCAACAGAATGAGCAACCTTATAATAAAGGAAAATTAAAGGATTATTTTAAAGAAAAAATATATAAAAAAGAAAATGGAAACAATCGGAAAAATCATCCAACAGCAGCCGACAACGCAGCCGAGTTCGTGGAAAAACTTCGAGAATCCGCAAATAGTTGAGGCTTTTCTCGCAGATTTCCCGACCATTGAGCAAGTGTTCGGATTTTTCACGCCCGACAACTGGCCGACCGCCATCAAGTACGCCGACCTATTGATTACGCGCCCGTGCATCATGCTTGCACAGGTAGATGAAGTCTATCACGCCGACGGCGCAGCCCTGCAAATCGTCGTGGGTCAATTCGTGGGATTGCACAAACTATCTGGTAGCCGAAACGAATATCATCCTAAATCCGCAGAATTTTCCGCTAATATGTTTTTGGCGAAGTATGGTGAAGTTTGTACATTATTCGACAGCATGATTTATTTTGGAAATTACCCAATCGAATATAAGACAACATACGCCCAGTTCGACGCGCAGGATGTCTTGCAACAATTCGGAAACAAATACCTATTTTGGAAGCGAAACCGAAAGTCTCAACGACAGGAAGAAGAAAATGAGCAGACACAGCAACCGACCGGCAGCGACGCAATCACACCCGAAGAACTTGTTTTTCTTTGGCTCACAGAGGGACGCACGGAAGAAAGCATCCGAAATGGCGACCTATATTTCCATAAAATCATAACTGAAAAGATGATTAAAAACGCACGAAAACAATTAACAACGAACAACCCGTTTTGAGTTAATCGGGGTGAATCCATCAACCGCGAAGAAACACAATCAAAAATTAACAGATTATGAAGAAAGATTTGAATGACAGAGAGAAAATTGCACTGGCCGCTCTTGTGGTGCTGGGCAGGGATTATTTGCCGACGGCTTTCGCCATGAGCCATCCGCAGGCAAAGACAACATCGGAGGCAAGTTTGAAGGTCATGCATTCGAGGTGGTATGCTTCGCCGCTTTGCAAAGAATTTCGCGAGGAAGTCAAGCAGGGTATATTAGGCGTTGCCGTTGCAGATGGAAACGACCTGACTACACGCGACGGCATTGTATCGGAGTTGATTAAATCAGTAAAACAATCGAATGGCAAGGAGGCAATCGGCGGACTTCAAACCCTCGCCAAGTTACAGGGTTTTGACCGCCCAGAAGAGAAGAAAGAGGACGAGCGGCGTACTTATGTACTTCGGTGGCTCTCAAAATGCAGGTCGTGCGAATTGATGAAATTATTTATAAAAGTACAAGAAGAAAACCAATGAATTGTATTGAATGTACCAAAATGATTTGCCGAGTTTTCAGCGTGAAATCTGAATCATGGACTGGCTTCTGCTCGGTCGGACGGCGCAAGGTTTCAGGCTTCGACCTGTGCCATCGTCCTCGATTACCCACCGGGCAGACAGAACTTGATTTGCCATTTATTTTGTATAACTAACTTTTAAAAAAGAATCATTATGGAAAGTAAAAAAACATTTATTACATCAGAAGAACGCCGACTTATTCAGGCATTCAACTATGAACAGAAGCGCGAATTTGAGCAGGAAGAACGATACAAGGAGGCGGTCGCCCGACTTAAAGGCGAAAACTACGAACCGCAGCCGTTCGGCGGTGTTGATGAAGAAATCGCCCTCGATGCTGTGCGTCGTGGTTGGAAGTCCGGGTTAGCGAAAGCATTTGAAAAGAAAGCACGAAAGGAGGGTTGGGCGAGATGAAGAAGAAAGAATCGAGGTTTATTCCCATGCCGTCCATCTTTTTCGATGAGCGGCGCGAGAGTGAAACACGCGACAAGGTTGTGCGGCTGTTATCAGCAGTTCAAACTAAAATCAAGAAGTTTCGAGAGAACGGCGTTACTATCGCGGACGAAGTGGAACTCAAAGCACTAACGCCCGAAGCGGTCAAAGCGCAAATCGAGGAAGTGAAACAACGGCGGTTGGGCGAGCGGTTTCTCCCTCCGTCAATCAGGAATCAGGAAACGGCTGCATTTGCGAGGATGGAGGCCATTTTGGTGAAAGAAGCGGAAGATCTGCAAGAGTTGCTGAAAAGTGTGCCGTTTCCCATCCTCGTGGCCGAGAACGCAGAGGAAACCACGTTTGACGGCGCAGCGGCGGAAGCCTACATCGAACAGGCTTCAAACGTACCTATTCCGCCCATCGTGCAAGACTACTACGCACAACTCATCAAGGTTTGCGAAGCGTGGGACGCTTTCGCCGACTGGTGCGCGAAGAACAACCTGCAACCGCCTACGCGCCGTGTCTTGAACATGATTGCCGGAAGCGGTGCACCCGATGAGGCTGCTATCCTCAACATCGCCCCCGACCAAATGTTTACTTATTGGAAATTCGGAAATATGAATCATTTGAGTTGAATAATTGATTTGTCGTTTTGTGTTCGGGCGCACTGGCATCGTTAGTTGGTGTCGGTGCGCTTTTCAAAAAAAAGTTGTATCTTTGCACCCAAAAACGAAATGAATATGAAAAAAGATGTATTTTCAAAGGTTGAACGCGAAGCCAAGAAGAAATTGAAGAACGCCGACACGAGAGGCGCAGCGCAAACCGTGTTAGAGTTTATCCAACGAGAGCGCGAAAAACCTGCAAAAAAATCTTAAAATCGTGCTGTTTTCGTTAATGTAACACAAAATATATGTTCGTTTATGTTTTGTTATAAAATAATTTCGTACCTTTGCATCAGAAATCAAACATCTAAATATTAAAGGTATGAAAAAGTTTATCAGTTACAGACGAGTTTCAACACAGAAGCAGGGCGCATCGGGTTTAGGACTGGAAGCGCAGCAAGAAGTCATCGACTACTTTGTTAAGCGTGAGCAGGGCGAAGTCATCAAGGATTTTGTCGAAGTCCACAGCGGAAAGGATTTGAACGAGTGCGTCGTATTGCGCGAGGCCATGCAAGAAGCCAAGAAGTCGGGCGCGGTGTTGGTCGTGGCGAAGTCCGACCGTTTCCGCAACGTGTCGCAGGCGTTAGAAGTGTTAGACGAAATGGGCGAGGGAAAGGTAATGTTTTGCGACCTTCCACACAGCGACCGCTTTACGCTTACGCTTTTCTTTGCGTTGGCAGAACGTGAGCGGCTTATTACATCCATCCGCACGAAGCAGGCTCTGAAAGCCAAGAAAGAACGCGGCGAGCGTTTGGGCAGTCCTCTATTCATCGGCAAGGACAAGGAAACCGAAGCGACGCGAGCCATCCGAAAGAAAGCCATCGGAAACGCAGCAGCAGCACGACGGGCGACGGCTGACGCTGACGAGAACAACCGCAAGGCATGGGCGACCATCGAAGCACGGAAAGACGAATCTTTGCGCCAACTTGCAGACTATCTTAACGAGTACGGTTTCAAGACCTCGACGGGCGGCAAGTTCACACACATGGCCGTTAAACGGCTACGGGAAAGATACGCAGGGAAAGGAGGTAAATCATGGCAGGCTTAATTATTTTGTGTTTGTTGCTCGTGTTCATCGGCGCGTGTTTGTTGCCGTGGTGGTTCATTCCAGTTTGCATCGTCGCAGGCATCGCTTCATTCTATTTCGACAACAACTAAACAGCAAGCAATCAATCGGCATGGAGTTGGCAATCGTTCAACTCCTTTTTTGCCGTCGGAAGTTGTGCCATCCCCCCGACGATATACCCACCCCCCCTAATTTATATTATATATATCGCATTCATTCCCCCTCGAATTTTTTTCTAATTTTTCTTAAATAACATTAAATCTTTTGGTCGTAATTGCTTAAATATAATCAAGTTTCGTCGATGGCATTCTGTGGGTGGATGTTGCCAAGTGTCTGCAAGCGTTGAATTTAACTTGCGGAAAATATAATCAAATTTCCCGATTTTCCTTTGTTTTAAGGACTTTTGGCGGTGTCGGAGTTATTGTTTACCTTTGCGCCATGTTTCACTTAAAAATATTTGAATTATGGAAAAAGAATTTATTTGTTTGCGGCTGTTCTACGAACAGGAAATCACGAAAGAGGAGTTAAAGGAGTTAATCATCGATGCAGCCCTCGAACTGGGTTGTAACATGGTGGATTGCTCTGCTGGCGAAACAGAAGCCGCGAGGAGGGTGTTTCTGCCGTTGTATTATCTGAATCGGATTTTGAACGACGTACACGACGGATTAGTTACAAGGAATGAAAGCGGCATCGGTTATACGTTAGAAACATAAGACGCTTCACGATATTATTTGTTTCATACATGCGCCGTCCTGTTTGTGAAAATCGGGCGGTTTTTATTTGCCATTTCGGAAAATTGTTGTACCTTTGCGCTTGAAATGTCATAATTGGCATTTTGAATCACACTTTTGTCGCTGGCCGTGATGGTTGGCGACTTCTTATTTGGCGGCTATTGTGACCCAAATGTGACCTAAAATGCGAATGGTACAAAAATGAAAAATCCCCTAAATGATTGATTCTTAATCGTTTAGAAGATTTTTCTTCGAGTTTATTAGTAGTCCCGTTGGGATTCAAACCCAAGACCTTCAGAACCGGAATCTGACGCTCTATTCAGCTAAGCTACGGGACCAAT
>JAFYJH010000162.1 GCA_017538195.1 Prevotella sp. | reverse complement strand
GAGGAGCGAGGAGCGAGGAGTGAGGAGCGAGGAGTGAGGAGTGAAGAACGAGAAGCGAGATTCGAGGCTTCAGTTTCCATGACGAGCGTCGCGGCAGCCGCCTGATTTCGGGCAGGTTGGAAGATGTTGTCGCCGTCGCCGATGACGAGCGAAAGGCCGTCGAGTTGGTCGAGGGAATAGCGCGACAGGTCGATTTCGCCCGTCTGACAGTCGGACAGGGCGATTCCGTCATAGACCACCGCCGTATGACGAGCGCCAATACCGCGCACCGACACCGTTTTCATTCCGCCTGCACCGCCGTAGTCGCGCAGGGTGATGCCAGAAAAATGCCGTAGCGCGTCGCTCAGCGAATGAACGCCCAGCTGCAACATTTTTTCGCGGTCCATCCGCTGCACGGGAACCGCCGAAACACCAGCGTTTTCAGCCACAATATCGACACGCGGCAACTCATAAACGATGCTATCGCCCTGAGCATCTGCCACGCAGACGTTCAGAAGCGATAGCAACAAAAATATCGTCTTTCGCGAGGCCATCACACGCCCATGATAACCTTCACGAGGAAATAGACCAAAGGAATGGTAATCAGGAATACACCGATGAGGTCGAGCAGCACACCGGCCTTGATCATCTTCGTGATGGGGATGTAGCCGGAAGCATAAACGATGGCATTCGGCGGTGTCGAAACCGGCAACATGAAGGCCAACGATGTGCAGAGTGCCATAGCAACGCAAACGGGGATGGGGCTGAAGCCCAGCGAAACTGCCGTGGCGATGGCAATCGGACCCATGAGGGTAGCCACTGCGGTGTTCGACGTAAGTTCGGAGAGCAGCAGCGCGGTAACTGCGAAGAGAGCCATGAAAAGAATCTCTGAAGGCTGTCCGCCGAGAGCGCCCGTGAGCGTCTGGCCGATCCACTCTGACAAGCCTGTCTTGAACACCATACCACCGATGGCAAGACCGCCACCGAAGAGCAGCAATGTGCCCCACTCAATACCTGCAACGCCATCTTTCCAATTCAGCGTCATCTCGCCTTTCTTGACATCAACAGGCATCAAGAAGAGCAGCAAACCACCCACCATCGCGGCAATAGCCTCGGGGAAGTGATCGTTAAAAGCCTTCACGAAGTCTGCGTCAAGCAGGTCGGGATTGATGTTCTGCAAAGCACTGAAAACACCGGGTGTTACCCAGAGCAAAACGGCAACGATGAAGGCAATGAGCGTATTTTTCTGAGCACGAGTCCACTTGCCCAAGCCCTTCACTTTCTCCTGAATGAACTCCTGAGCGCCTTCGATATGCTCCACATCGGCGGGGAACATCTTATAAAGCAGGAAGTAAGTGACAAGGAAGTATAAGGCCATCGCTGCGAAGCCCCAAATCATCCATTGGAAGAAGGAAATCTGCGGAGTTCCTGCGGGGGCAAGGTCGCGGATGAAACCGACCATGATGAGGTTGGGAGGCGTACCAATCGGGGTGAGTACACCACCGATGGAACAAGCGTAGGCCGTCATCAGCATCAGACCGGTAGAGAACTTGTAAGTTCTCAGGTCGATGTTCTTGCCGTTGGCCGCCATCATTTCGCGGATAGCCTCCAACAGACCGAGGGCGATGGGGAACATCATCGCAGCCGTCGCCGTGTTGCTGATCCAGCCCGAGCAAAGCATACAAGCCAAACCAATGGCCAAGAAGATGCGACGAGGCGAGTCGCCCACCCACTTCATCGACATGATGCCGTAGGCGATTCGTTTGTCAAGACCATTCACCATCATGCCCTTTGCAATCAAGAATCCGCCCATGAACAGGAAAATCATCGGGCTTGCAAAAGCAGAAAAGGCATCTTTCGCCGACACCACGCCGAAAATGACGCAGAGCGTCGGACCCAGAAGCGAAGTGACGGGAATGGGCACTGGTTCGCAAATCCACCAGAAAGCGACAAACGTCACGATGGCCAGCAACTTGTGAGCCTCCACGCTCAACCCTTCAATGGGAATAAACCAGACCAACAAAGCGAAAATCGGTCCCATGATAGCGCCAAAGATATGACGCTTTCGATCAAACGAGGCTTCTTTTGAACTAATCCTCGAAGCAGCAGTTGTGTTCTTTGTTTCCATTCAGAAAATTGTTTTATAGTTTGTAAAATGTTAAAGACTATCTCGAAAAACATTGCAAAAGTACTAAATATTTCCGAAACAAAAGAAAAAATGAGAAAAAATGTAAAAAAAATAAAGAATGGGAAGTCGAGAGGAATTCAAATCCCCTTAACTTCCCATAAATCATTATGACTACGAAATTACAAAATGCCCATCTGACCGATGAAATAGAGCATGACGTAGCCCAAAACCATCGAAATGATACCGACGATAAGGCCGATTTTCGCCATGTCGTTCTGCTTGACGAGGTTCGTGCCGTAGGCCAGTGCATTCGGCGGTGTGGAAATGGGCAGCACCATCGCCGACGAAGCCGCGATAGCCACGCCGATGAGAATGGTCGAAGTGCCGCCGATGGCATTGAGTTTGTCGCCCATTGCGCCGCAAACGAAGGCGAGGATGGGCATCAGCAGGGCTGCGGTGGCCGAGTTCGAAATGAAGTTCGACAGGGCGTAGCAGATGATGCCCGAAATCAACAGAATGAAAATCGGCGAGAAGTCGCCAAACGGAATGCTCTTCACGGCATTTTCAGCCAGACCTGAAGCATTCAGACCGTAACCGAGTGCGAAACCGCCGGCCACCATCCAGATGACCGACCAGTTGATTTCCTCGAGGTCGTATTTCGTAATGATGCCTGTCAGGGCGAACACGGCAATGGGAATCATAGCGACGGTGTTGGAATTGATGCCCGTGAGTTTGTCGGTAATCCAGAGTAAAATCGTGACAATGAAAGTCACAATGACAATCCACGTGTGAACACCTTTCTTCATACCGCCTTCGATATGCAGTTCGACGGTCTTCTGCGTGAAGGGGAACATCGACTTGAGAATCCACCAACCGATGAATAGCAGCACGATGACCAAAGGCAGCATGAACAGCATCCACTGGCCGAATCCAATGCCGAGGTTGAGCCCTTCAGGATCGTTCAGATACTTCAAAGCGATGGTGTTCGGCGGCGTTCCGATGGGCGTTCCCATACCGCCGAGGTTGGCAGCGACGGGAATCGAAAGTGCCATCGAAATACGGCCTTTTCCCTCAGCAGGCAACTGCTTGAACACAGGCGTGAGGAAGGTCAGCATCATGGCTGCCGTGGCGGTGTTCGAGATGAACATCGAGAACAAGCCCGTGATGAGCAGGAAGCCGAGCAACACGTTTTCGCTCTTGCTGCCGAAAAATTTCAGTAGAAACTTGGCCAACTGCGCGTCGAGTCCCGTCTTTGTGGCTGCGATGGCGAGGATGAAACCGCCGATGAACAGCATGATAACGGGGTCGGCGAAAGTCGCCATAATCGACTTGTAGCTGAGCAATGTGCCCACTTCTTCGGGGTCGCACATCCATTTGATACCGCTGTCTGAAGTAAAAAGCAGCAGCGAAACGATGATGGCAACCGACGTAGCCCACGACGGCACGACTTCCGTCAGCCACATCAGCGTGGCGAAGGCGAAAATGGCGATGACGCGCTGTTGGACAACGGTCAGACCATCGATGCCGAAAGCCGTCGTCGGCAGGTTCCAAAGTAACAACGTGACCAAGAGAACTCCAATGATCTCTGCGGTCTTGACAAACACCCTGTTCGGGTGGAAACGCCTCTCGTAGCGCACTTTGTGATACGCTTGAACGAGATCAAATCCTGTAAAACTCTTAAACATTTTTAATTAGATTGATTGAAAATAACAAGCGAATGTCCAAAGCCAAGCCTTGGACATTCACCTTTGATTGATTTTTATGGTTCATAACACTTGATGCGTGTGCCGTCGAAGCCCACAGCCATGATATAGGCAGGTTTTTCGCTGGCAATCCATTCGCAGTTGGTGTAATTTGCCGTTGTGCCGTCCTCGCCACGTCCGTAGTTGGTGATGTGGAGGAGTTTGCCGTCGGCGTTGTAGGTCTCGAAGCCCACAACATTCTTCCACTGGCTGTGCTGAATGCGAACATTCTCGCCCGACTTCGAGCAGCCTTTGCCGACGGTGTTGCCTTCGAGCGGCAGTTGGTCGCGGAAAATCGGATAGTTCCACACGTCGATGAAGTGGAGTGCGGCAGGAGCCTCGGGATAGCCAGCTTTCTCGATTTCGTTCTTCAAGTTGTTGATCATCGACTTCGTGATGGTCAGTTGAGCACCCGTGTAGTCGGCCACGTGCTGGTCGATTTCCTTGAGCATTCCGACCGTCTCGAAGAATTTCAGATAGTTGGTCTTGGTGATGTGGCAGAACTGTTTCATGAAGTTCACCTGCATCGGACCGCTACCCGACGGAATATTTCCTTTGCGCAGCGTCTCGAAGAATTCGAGATAAGCGTCGGGTTGGATTTCCGCAAAGCGCGTATAGACGAGCAACTGATAGAGCGGAATGAGCGTGGCGAACACGTCTTTCTCGACACTCGGCAGCCATGTCAGACCCGGGCGCACGCCCTTGTCCAAGTAGCGATAGTAGCGGAAGCGCTTGCCCTCGTTCTCCAGACGGTGGAAGCCAGTCGGGTCGAAACTGTGCTGCACGTAGGCCGCCAGAAGGTTGTTCGTCACCTCGCGAAGTCCGGGCCACGAGAAACCGCGCATCTGATTGACGTGGCCGAGTTCGTGGGCGATGGCCCAAGTCGGGAAGTTGTTGCCGAAGCCGAGCGCGTCGTTCACGACCGAAACCGGCACACAGCAGTTGTCGTTGCTGCCGGCGTGCATATAACCGGCACTCTTAAACACCGTCGTCACCGCCATGTGGTTCGGGAATTCGTATTCAAACTTGTGAATACCCATCAATTCGTGTTCGAGTCGGACGACCTCGTCGTATTGCCTCATGAGCGTTTCGCCGTCGTTAGGACACTTTGCCTTGATGTTGCTGAGCGGGAACACGCAATCGACATACTTTCCGTGCAGGTCGAAGCAGTCGCCCTTCGCATTTTTCAGCAGTCGCTTCCAGTCGGCATTGGTGTGACCCTTTTCTGACGGGCTGAAATAGCCGTTTTCAACGGCATTGACGAAGTGAATCTTCACCTTCGGGGCTTTTTTCCAGTTCGATGTGTAGTAATCGATGTAGCCGTTGCCTTTGGCATTCATCTTGATGATGTTCATGCCATTGCGCAAGCCGTAGCGGTTCGTCACGAAGTCTTCCTCTTTCGGACCGAAGTTGCGCACTTGCAGTTGGATGCCGTCGGCTCCAACGCCCTCGACCATGATAATCGCCACTTCGCCAGCCTTGAAGTTGATGCCGGTCGGGTTTTCGTGGAAGTTGTATTGATAGTCGGTTTTCAGCAAACTAGCAAGTTCTCCTTTCGGAATGCGCGGACCAAATTCGCCGATGCGGAACTCGGTGGAATAGTTTCCGTCGAGCAGGGCGAGTGCCAAATCGCGGAATTCCTTCGTCGGAAGTTGCTCGATTTGCTCGCGGGTCACGCCGTCTTTCAACTTCGTGAAGAGGTCGTCGGCGAAAAGTGCCTTGATGTTGGCCATGAAGTCGCCTCTCTGGAAGAATTGCATCTCGGCGCAACTTGCCCAACCGCCGGTACCACTTCTGACGGTGAAGCGCACAGCGGTGATGTCGTCCATGCCGTTTTCACCGAAGTCGATGGCCACAGGGCTGCTGCTGCCGCCGAAATTGAAGTCGCCGAGTTTCGTCCATGTGCCATTGACCTGATATTCAATCGTCACCCTCTCGAAATTACCGTTGGTATTGTTGTCCTGACGCGGTGTGTAGAGCACGTAGTCGATGTGCGAAGCCTTCGTCAAGTTGTAGGTCAGCGTGACGGGGAACGACGTTCCCGAATAAGGCGAGTGATAGAGCGTGTTGAGGTTGCCGTCGAATGAACAGTCGATTCCCTCGCCGCTCTGCGACTGCGAAGCCTTTCCGCTGGCAATGGGAACGAGGTCGTCGCCGATTTCATAGCCTTCCTGCGTCACGGTGAGCGTGCGCTTGATGGTTTCGTCGGCGGAAGCGAAGGTTACTTTTGCCTCGCGACCCGTCAGGTTGTAGTTCGTCTGCGCGAAAAGGGCGGCGTTTCCGTTGGCCATTTTGCGAATCGTCAGCCAGTCTTCGTCGGAAGTCACGGAATAGTCGCAGTTGGCAGCCACGGCGACCGTTGCGAAGTCGCTCGAACCGAGGTTCACGACATTTTTCGCGATGAAAAGTCGCTGGGTTTTAACAGACGGATGACCAAGTTTCACGGACTGAGCCTGCGTCGTCAGACAGAGCAGAGCCAGCAGAATTGTTGTTATGGTTGTTCTTTTCATTTTTATATTTTATTTTTTAATTCTTAATTTGGAATTTCTGGACGCGAATAAGTCGGAGTTGCCACCGTGAGAATGGCTTTCACCATAGCATCGTCGCAGGTTTTCAGCCCGAGCGATTCCATGTCGGCCTTGAATTCGTCGTACATGTCGGCGGTCATCAAGTACCAGTTGCCGTCGTAGATTTTCAGGGCCACTTGGCGCAGCATACCGCACTTCTCGAAATAGGGGAAGAGATTGTAACCCGTCAGGCGGCTGGCCTTGCGGATGTAGTTCATGATGAACGGAACGCTGTTTTCAGAGCGACCGCAATGCGCCATGGTGATGTAGTTGTTCTTCACCCACGTGCTGCTCGCGAATTTGCTCTTGAGCACGGCGAGTTTGCCGTTCTTGTTGTTGTTCTGAGCCGAAGCAATCAACTCGTACTTGTCGATGCCGTCGGTTTTCTCGATTTTCGAGCCTTCTGCCTCGTCGGTCTGGCGCAGGGCTTCGTAAAGGTCGGGGCCGAAGTCCTTCAGGCCGAGTTTATCGACTGCATACTGATAGAGAGCGACATACGGGCGCACGGTGGCGTAGTTCGTATAGTCGAACCAGAGCGGACCGTCTTTCTCCTTGTCGGTCCAAGAATCGTTCTGCATGGATGTGCAGAGAGCCGACAACTTGCTGTTCCACGAATAACTGCTGCGACTGTTGTAGGCATTCTTTCGCGTCGTCATCGGACCGCCGTCCTGCGTCAAGGTCGTGTAGGTCGTCTGGTCTTTGTTCGAGAGGATTCCCGTCACCTTTCCATTGTAGATGACCAGTCCGTCGGCAGGTTCTGCGCCGTGGCTGTAGTCCTTGTTATAACCCATGTGAACCACATTATAGTAGGAGTTCATGTTGTTCGTGACCTCCGTCATGCCTGCCCAGTTGAAGTAAGGCGCCATTTGATGCTGGTGTCCCCACTCGTGGCTGAGTCCCCAAACAGCATCGTAGTCGTTGTACATCACGCGCTGACAGTTCAACACGCGACTTTCCTGATTGTGGTGGAAACTCACGCCGAGGCTGCCTTGGAACATGTAGTAAGTCCAGTTCGTGTAGGCGAAAGTATGGTTTTTCGGCACACGGTTGTACTTCGTGAAGCCCAGAAGGTCGTGTTCCCACTGCACGAGCGTATCGAGCAAGTTCATATACTGGCGATAGCCGCGTGCGGAACCCGTGCTGGTCTTGCAGTAATTTTTCAAGCCTGCCGCCGTCCAAACGGAGTGAACTTTCGAGCCGACCAAGTCCATGCAGATGTTCTTCGCCTTGTTACAGAGGTCGTACATCTCGTTGTTCGTCTTGTCGGGACTGAGATAGCCGTTTTGCTCGCCGTTGATGACGTGTACCGTAATCGGGCTGTAATTGTCGGGATTTTCCTCGTCGAAGTAGGTTACGTAAGCCAAACCGTCCCATTCGAAGGTATAGTCGAAGCGATTGAGGCCGTTGCGAAGCGCATACTGCACGATGTTCGGATTGCCGCCGTCGAAATTGCTGCCGTCCTTGCCGACGTACCACGCCACCACTTTCAGCGTGGCGTTCTTGCCGCTCGGAATACCGCTGACTGCGACGTTGAGACTCGTTCCCGACTTCACGTTGATGCCAGTCACGCCTTCCAACTGGTCGTAATACTTGCCCGGCGCATTCCACATGTCGGAAAGTGCCTGCGGCGAGAATTTGCACTCGTGGCTCGTGACGCGATATTGCTTGTCGTAAGTGCCGTCGAACAGCCCTTGAGCCAGTGTGCGACAGAAGGAATTTTCAATCGCATTGATGTCGGCCTGCGTCGTTCCAGCCTTCAGCGAAGTCCAAGAATCGTCGGCGAAAATGGCGGTCGATGGGTCGTCGGTGATTTTCTTGAAGAACTGCACCTCAGCACCCGAAGCCAAGTCGGCCTGTCCGCTCTTGATGATGATTTTGATGGCTTTCACGTTCTGCAAACCGCCGTCGAAAGTGACGGTTGAGGGCGCGGTTGAGCCGCCGAAATTGAATTCGCCGTATTTCGTGAATGTCGATTCGCTGCCGCAGCGCGTCTGCACCTCCACCACTTTCGGGTTTCCGTTGGTGCTGCCGTCTTGTCGCGGCGTATAGACGAAGTAGTCGATGGTGGGCGAGTTCGAGAAATTGAAGGTCAGCGTGACGGGGAAACTCGTCAGACCGCTCCAGCGACTGTGCCAGATGGTCGAGAGATTGCCGTCGGTGAGGTTCGAGGCGGGCGTTCCGCTCTGTGCCTCCGACGCCGATACGCCTGCAACCTTGACTTGCTCTTCGGTAACGAGTTCTTCGTAGGAAGTGTCATAGCCTTGCACGACTTTCAATGTGCGCGTGACCGTTCCGTCAGCCGATTTGAACGTGACCGTTCCCTCGCGAGCCTGACTGTTGAAGTTCGGCTGCGGGAAAATGGCCGTATTGCCGTTGTGCATCCGTCGCACAACCATCCAGTCGTCGGCAGTGGCCTGATAGTCGCAGTTGGCAGCCACAGCCACCGTTGCGAAGCCGTTGTAGCGAACTTCAACCTTCTCCTTGTCAATCATCAGATATTGCTTCGTCAGAGTCGAATTGTTCAGCTTGAACGACTGTGCCTGCGCATTGCTGCCGACAAACATCAGCATCAATGCCAAGAGAAATTGATATTTTTTCATCATTCCAATCCTTTCAAATCGTTATCGAATGATTACTTTCTTTCCATTGATGATGTAGATGCCCTTCTTCAGCGTCGAAGCGTCCATCTGGCGACCCTGCAAGTCGAAAATCTTGCTGTTGTTGAGGTCCAAAGCCTCGTTTTCGAGGGTTTCGATGCCGTCGGCACTGCCCGTCACGTTGAACGGAGCCGAAGTCATCACCATATCGGGGAAGCTGGGAGAAGTGAAACTCAGAACGACATTTTCGTGGGGAGCGGTCAGGAAAGTCAGGTTGATGTTGCTTTCAAACTTGTAATCGACACCGTCCTTGAGTTCGTTGCCGTTTCCATCGACAACCTTGATTTCGGCCTTCACCAGATTGTTCCATCCGCTGCGTCCGATCAAATCCGAGAAGGCGGTGGTGGTCTTTTCATTGACCGCGATGCTTTCGCTAATCATCTGAACATTGTTCTGCGGACTGACAGAGCCATCGACCGTGTTTGCGCTGACCACCGTCGAATAGAGGTTGGGCAGCGAACTAAACGGAAGGCTGTTGCCGCTGAGATCGGCATATTTCACGTTTCTCTTTGCCGTCGAATAGTCCCATTTCACACTGGCGAGTTTGTTGTTGGCAGCCACGATGCCGACGATTTTCTTCATTTCCGACAAATCGAGCGCGGTCAGTTCGTTATTGGAAACCCAAAGGTCTTCGATGTCCGTCAGCGCGGAAGAACTCGACTTGAAGGTCAGCGTCTTGATGCTGTTGTCGGAGGCAACGAGGTGCTTCAGATTGACGAGATTCGCCAACGGCAGCGTTTCAATCAGATTGCCCTGACAGAAGAGCGCGGTCAGATTGGCCATATTGGCCAGACTCGTGATGGTTTTAATCTTGTTGTTGGCGCAGACCATCGAGAGCAGACCCGCCGTGGAACTGAGTCCGGTCGCGGTCAGTTGGTTGTCGGCCACGTTCATGTCCTGCATGTTCTTGCTCGGGTTGCTCAACGAAGTCAGTTGGTTGCCCTGACAGTCGAGAATCACGAGGTTCGAGCAGTTCGTGAGCGACAGCGTCTTCAGTTGGTTGTCGGCGCAGCAGAGCGTGCGCAGCGTCTTGGCCGAGCCAGAAATATCGAGCGTTGTCAGTCCGTTTTCAGCCACGTAGAGCGACGTGATGTCCTTTTCGCAACTGATGGTGAGTTGTTCGTTCTTGATGGTGACGTTTTGGAGCATTCCCGTCGAAACGAGGGATTCGGTCGAGCCGTCGCCCCAAGTGAGCGTCAGCGTCAAGCCGGAGTTCACCGCAAACGAAAGCGTTTCGCCTGCGGCCTTGCTCGTCGTCATTTTCACCGTACCTGCCGAAAGACTGGTACCAATGGCCATCATCAGGCCAAGAAGTAAGAGTTTTTTCATTTTCATAATTGTTAGGTTTTTAAAAATTGTTTTTACTTGTTTTCAATGTTTACTGGGCGATTTTTCAGCATTTGCAACGAAGATTTTTCAACTCTTGTAACTGAGCGCGGCTCCGATGGCCGTGCTGAATTCGCTGTACTTCGGAATGTGGAATTTCACCCCGTAGAGTTTCTCGCAGGCGGGGAAAACCTCGCCGCAGAGCGGAAGCATCGAGAGATTGCCGATCATCACGAAATCCTTGATTCCGCTGTCCATCGACGAAAGAATCGACGCGCTGCAAATGCTTTGCAGCACCATCCAAATCAACCCCAGCGCAATGTCTTCGCGCGAGGCGTCGCTCTTGGCATTTCCAAACAGCGAGGCGACGGCATCCATCGGCAGTCCGGGCAGCGGTTTCGCGCTGATGTCGCCGATAAGCACGTTGATTTTCGACAAATCGCCGCCCTTCGCCAGTTCCGACACGAGCGCGATGTCGTCGGTCTTGAGCATGATGCGCGAAAGACCCTGCAACGTGCCGCCGCCGACGCCGATTCCACCGATGTGGCGGATGTTTTCGCCGTCGCACTTCACGATGCTCGTTCCCGTGCCCATGCTGACCACGACCATGCGGTCGAGATTGGTTTCGTGGCGCGCACCCAGACCGTCGGCGAGAAACTCCTGAGCCTTCGCCGTCGGCAGTCCATAGACCGGCGTTTCCACGTAGGCACTACCCACGCCGGTGAGCATCACCTGCTCGACATCGCTCAAGTCGATGGCGTTGTCGTAGAGGAACTTGCCGAATGCGCCGTAGAGCGAAGTCACGGGGTCGGTGGCCTTGATGCGAATGGGTGAAATGATGTTGCCGTCGGCATCGAGTCCGACGATTTTCGTCGTGCTAATGCCCACGTCGATGCCTATTACCATACCTTTTTTTGTCTGTTTTGCCATATTCAAATCAACACCTTTGGTGTTCGTTACGCATAAAACCGCGCAAAGGTACAAAAAAAATTGATAGGGAAATCCTTTTTTAAATAGGGAAATCCTTTTTTTAAGAAATATTATAACTAAATTGATTTTTTCACGTGATAAAACGATATTTTCAACAGGATTTCGTCGAAAATTTTCAGCGATAAAGGAAGTAGGAAGCCTCCGAACTTTGACAGAATCGGCGCACGAGGTCGATGATGAACTCGGCGTTCTGGCAGACGCGCTCCTCGTTGCCGTCGTAGCCGTTGATGAGAACGAGCAGACGGCGCGTTTCCAACGTGATTTTCGTGCGCTCGTTGTCGCTCGTCGGTGTTCCGACTCCGCCCTCGGCATCGCGATAGACGGGCAGTCCTTCGATGTTGAGCATTCCGCGACCGATGCCCTCGTAAGGCTCTCCGGCGCGTCCGATGCCGAGCGTGAGCGTGTCGCCGACGAATTTCTCCGCGTCGAAACCGCCTATCGAGTAGCCGAAGCGGATGCTCGCGAGGTTAATCAAATCGACGAGCGTGTCAATCTGATAGAGTTCCTTGCCCTGCAACATCCTTCGAATGAGCGCTTCCGAGGCCGGACGATAGCGTGAAGGGTCTTTTCCGCAGGCTTTATAGACGCGGCGCGTGGCGGCGATGCCCGACATTTCCTTCAGCGACTCG
>JAFYJH010000161.1 GCA_017538195.1 Prevotella sp. | reverse complement strand
TCCCTCACCACTTCCTTATCGTCGAAATGATGCTTCACGCCTTGAATTTCCTGATAATCCTCGTGGCCCTTGCCCGCAATCAAAATGACATCGCCCTTCTCGGCCATCATACAAGCCGTGCGAATGGCCTCGCGCCGATCGACAATGCTCAAAACCTTCTTCATCTGCTTCGAGTCGAGCCCTGCGAGCATATCGTCGATAATCGCCTGCGGCTCCTCGAAACGCGGATTGTCGCTCGTGATGATGACGCGGTCGCTCTGCCTGACGGCCTCCTGCGCCATCAGCGGACGCTTGCCCTTGTCGCGATTGCCGCCCGCGCCGCAAACGGTAATGACCTTGCCCTTGCCGTCGAGCACTTCGTGGATGGCGTTGAGCACGTTTTCGAGCGCGTCGGGCGTGTGGGCGTAATCGACAATCGCCGTGAAACCGTCGGGCGAATGGACAGGCTCAAGCCGACCATTGACGCTGTGCAGCGTGCTCAGGGCGACGAGAATTACCTCTGGCTGCTTGCCGAGCATCACGGCTGCGCCATAGACCGCCAACAGATTCGAGACATTGAACTTACCGATGAACTGCACACCGACCTCGCGACCGTCGATTTCAAGGTACATTCCCTCGAAATGACATTCCAACAAGCGAGCGCGGAAGTCGGCCATCGCCCGCGTCGAGTAGGTTTTCACCTGCGCACGGGTGTTTTGCGTCATAAACAAACCGTTTTTGTCGTCGAGATTGGTGATGGCGAAGGCGGTTTTCGGCAGGTCGTCGAAGAATTTTTTCTTCGCGTCGCGATAGTTTTCAAACGTCTTGTGATAGTCCAAATGGTCGCGCGTCAAATTCGTGAAAAGTCCGCCTGTAAACTGCAATCCACCGATGCGCTGCTGCGCGATGGCGTGGCTCGAACACTCCATAAAAGCGTATTCGCAACCTTTTTCGACCATTTTCGCCAACAGCCGATTCAGTTCGATGGCGTCGGGCGTCGTGTGCGAAGCCGGAACAGCCTCGTCCTCGATGTAGTTGCAGACGGTCGAAAGCAGACCGCACTTGTGGCCGAACTGCCGAAACATATTATATAATAAGGTGGCGATGGTCGTTTTTCCATTCGTGCCCGTCACGCCGACCAACTTCAACCGCAGCGACGGCTCACCGAAGAACACGGTGGCGACAGGGCCGACGGATTCTTCCGTCGATTCCACCTGCACGAAAGTGACATTCTCGAATTTTTCCGTAGGCAAATCCTCGCACAAAACGGCCACAGCACCCTGTTCGACGGCTTTCGGAATAAATTTGTGACCATCGACCTGCGTACCTTTCATCGCCACGAACAGTCCGCCCGCAGCAACCTTGCGCGAGTCGATTTCGATACCCGTCACCTCACGTTCCGCATCGCCGACAATGGTCGTCGGTTTGACGTTTTTCAGCAGTTCACTTAACTTCATATCTCGTATTTCTAAAAATCTTAAACTTCTAATTGCAACTCACAAATATCGCCTTTCTTAATCGCGTGGCCCGGCTCCAAACTCTGTTTCACGACCCGTCCGCGACCCTTCAGCCGCACGCGCACGCC
>JAFYJH010000160.1 GCA_017538195.1 Prevotella sp. | reverse complement strand
GCAAACAAACCGAACAAATCAAGGAATTGATTGCCAAGCGCGAAAAAGCGCGTTTGGGCGGTGGCGAAAAGGCCATCGAAAAGCAACATCAACGCGGTAAATACACGGCTCGCGAGCGAATCGAAATGCTCGTGGATGAAGGCAGTTTCGAGGAGTACGATATGTTCAAACTGCACCGCTGCCACAACTTTGGAATGGAGAAAAAGCAGTTTCTGGGCGACGGCGTGGTGGTCGGCTCGGCCACGATCGACGGTCGCTTGGTCTATGTCTCGGCGCAGGACTTCACCGTGAACGGCGGTTCGCTGTCGGAAACGATGTCGCAGAAAATCTGCAAGGTGATGGATATGGCCGTGCAGAACGGTGCGCCGATGATTTGTATGAACGACTCTGGCGGTGCGCGTATTCAGGAAGGCATCTGCTCGTTGGCGGGCTACGGCGAGATTTTCGAGCGCAACATCCTCGCGTCGGGCGTGATTCCGCAGATTTCAGCGATTATGGGTCCGTGCGCAGGCGGAGCGGTCTATTCCCCTGCCCTCACCGACTTCATTCTGATGATGGAAAACACGTCGTATATGTTCCTGACGGGACCTGCGGTCGTGAAAACGGTGACGGGCGAGGATGTCGATTCGGAAAGTCTTGGCGGCGCCAGCGTCCACGCCTCGAAAAGCGGTGTGACGAGTTTCACGGCAAAGACCGAGGAAGAGGCGATGGCGATGATCAAGATGCTGCTGTCGTACATTCCGTCGAACAATATGGAGGAGGCTCCGCGCGTCGAGTGCAACGACCCGATCGACCGCAAGGAAGACCTCTTGAACGAGATTATCCCCGACGACCCGAACAAGGCTTACGATATGTACAAAGTCATTTCGGCCATCACCGACAACGGCGAGTTTTTCGAGGTGCAGCCGAAGTTTGCGAAGAACATCATCGTCGGTTTCGCCCGATTCAACGGCCAGAGCGTCGGCATCGTCGCCAATCAGCCGTCGGCCTACGCCGGTGTGCTCGATGCGAATGCTTCGCGCAAGGGTGCCCGATTCGTGCGCTTCTGCGACGCTTTCAACATTCCGATTGTGTCGCTCGTCGATGTGCCGGGCTTCCTGCCGGGCACGGGTCAGGAGTACAACGCCGTGATTCTGCACGGAGCGCAGTTGCTCTACGCTTACGGCGAGGCCACCGTGCCGAAAATCACCATCACGCTGCGCAAGTCGTATGGCGGCAGTCACATCGTGATGGGTTGTAAGCAGTTGCGTTCCGACTTGAATTTTGCGTGGCCGTCGAGCGAAATCGCCGTGATGGGTGCTTCGGGTGCCGTCGCCGTGCTCTATGCGAAGGATGTGAAGGCGAAGAAGGAGGCCGGCGAGGATGTGAAAGCCTTTATCGCCGAGAAGGAAGACGAATACGGCGAACTGTTTGCGAATCCCTATCAGGCAGCGCAATATGGCTATATCGACGATGTGATTGAGCCGAGAAACACGCGCTTCCGCATCTGTCGCGGTCTGGCTCAACTGGCTTGCAAGAAACAGTCGCTGCCCCCGAAGAAGCACGGATGTATGCCGATGTAATTTACAATTTACAATTTACAATTTACAATTGATAATTGATAATTGACAATTGATAATTCAGAATCGGCGAAGCCGACAATTCAACAATCAACATTCAAAATTCAAAATTTAACAATGAAAGATAAAAATATTTTTGCTGCGATTGCGCTGGCTCTGCACGAGTACAAAGGCAACAACGTACACGACAAGGAGCCGGGATTCATCACGATTCAACCGCGCCACACGCTGTGGAATGCGAAGTTTCAAGTGATGACGCAGAAACCTGTGAGAAGGTTTTAAGGTTATTAGGTTATAAGTTTAAAAAAGGAGTTCTTTGAGGACTTCGCTCGAAAAAAAAAAAATCAAAGATTATGAAGGAATACAAATATAAAATCGACGGAAAGGAATACGTGGTTGCCATCGGCGAAATCGCCGACAACGTGGCACAAGTGACCGTGAATGGCGAGGCGTTCAGCGTGGAAATGGAGGCTGAACAGGAGCCGGAGAAGAAAAAAGTGGTGCTCGGACAGCCGGAAAGCACGGAAAAGACCGAAGAGGCTGCCGCCCAGACGAATGTGGCAACCGACAAAGCCGTGAAAGCGCCGCTGCCGGGCGTGATCACCTCGATTGAGGTCGAAGTCGGTCAGCAGGTGAAGGCTGGCGACACGATCGTCGTGCTCGAAGCGATGAAAATGGCGAACAACATCGAGGCCGAAAACGACGGTACGGTGGTCGCCATTTGCGTCAAGACTGGCGAGAACGTTTTAGAGGACGCTCCACTCGTTGTGATTGAATAAAAGCCAAAAAAATATTTAAAAATTACGAATATTTGGCGTTTTTTGACGATTTCGGGAAAAAGTTGGCGCGAATGTCAACTTTTTTTCGTATCTTTGCAAAAAATCAATCAGAATTATCAAGAATGGCTAAGAAAGTATTGTTCATCAACCAAGAGATTTCGCCCTACGTTCCCTCGTCGGAAATGTCGGAAATGGGATGTTTGTTACCACAGAAAATTCAGGAGGCAGGCTACGAAATCCGCACGTTTATGCCCAAATGGGGCAACATCAACGAGCGTCGCGGACAGTTGCACGAAGTGCAGCGATTGTCGGGAATGAACCTGATTATCAACGACACCGACCACCCGATTGTCATCAAGGTGGCGTCGATTCCCAACACGCGCGTACAAGTTTATTTCATCGACAACGACGAATTTTTCCTCAAACGCCAGATGACGGAGAACGAAAAAGGCGAGGAATACACCGACAACGGCGAGCGGGCTGTGTTTTTTGCGCGTGGCGTGCTCGAAACCGTGAAGAAACTGCGCTGGGCACCCGACATCATCCATTGTCAGGGTTGGATGTCGGCTGTGATACCTTTATATATTAAGACAGCCTATCAGGACGAGCCGTCGTTTGCCAACACGAAGGTGGTGACGAGCCTGTTCCAGAGCCAGTTGAAGGGCGACCTCGGCGACCATTTCAAGAGTGCGCTTGCCTATCGCGAGGTGACTGCCGAACTGCTGAAGCCCTACAAGAAGAAATTCGATTTTCTGGAACTCGGCAAACTCGCCATCGACTACAGCGACGCCATCGTCGAGGCAGGGAAAAAGGTCAATAAGCCGCTGCTCAACTACGTTGCCGACAAGGAACTTCCGATGTTGAAATATCCCGGCGAAGACTTCGGCGAAGCCTATCTGAACTTCTATGACACGATTTGTCCCGACGGCGAATGACGCGGGGCGCAAACTAACTTTCAAACAAGCAAATGAAATACAAATTTCTTATGTTTTTGGTGTCGGCGGCGGCCATTTTTGCCTCTTGCGACGACACGACCAACGACATCGGCACATCGCTGCTGCACAATATGGACAACTTGGCCGTCACGACCGATTCATTCGTCGTTTCGAGCCGTTCGATAGCCGCCGATTCCGTTTATTCACGCGCAACGACGGGCTATCTCGGCAGAATCAAAGACCCCGAAACCGGCACTTACGTCACGGGCAATTTTATGACGCAGTTCCACATGCTTGAGGACTATGCCAACCTCTTCCCGAAGGCCGACAGCATCGTCAGCAGAATTGACGGGCAGATTGTCGCCGACTCGTGCGAAATTCGTCTGTTCTACTCAAATTTCTACGGCGATTCGCTCGCGACGATGAAACTTACGGTCCACGAAATGGCGAAGCCGATGCTCGAAAACCAGAAATACTACTCGTCGTTCGACCCGAAAGCCGAAGGCTATCTGCGCAGCGACGGCATCCACCAAGGCAAGGCTTACACGCTCGTCGATCTCGCACTGAGCAGTGAGGAACGCCAGAGCAGCAATTATACCAACAACATCAGAATCGTGCTCGACAAGGAATATACCGACCGCGACGGAAACGCCTACAACAACTTCGGAACCTACCTGCTGAACACGTATTACAAGAATCCGTCGGCCTTCGGCAATTCGCTGAAATTCATGAACGAGATTCTGCCCGGATTCTACTTCGAGCATACGGGCGGCATCGGCTCGATGGCCTATGTCGGACTGACGCGACTCAATGTCTATTACCGCTTCCTCGACAGCGACACCGTTTGCGTCGGAGCCGCCTCGTTTGCAGGCACGGAAGAGGTTTTACAGGCCACGAAAATCGAAAACGACAAGCAGAAAATCAAGTCGCTCGTGGCCGACAACACTTGCACTTACTTAAAAACGCCCGCCGGAATTTTCACCGAACTGACGCTGCCAGTCGATGAAATTCTTCGCGGACACGAAAAAGACTCTCTCAACACGGCGAAAATCGTGCTTCCGCGCATCAACAACGAAAAGCAGTCGGACTACGCTTTCACGGCTCCGACAAGTCTGCTGATGATTCCGCGCGACAGCCTCTACAGCTTCTTCGAGCACAATCAGTTGGTGAATAGTCGCTCGTCGTTCCTCGCGTCCAACACCGTGAGCACCTCGAACAGCTACACGTTCAACAACATTTCGCAACTCATCAACTTGATGAACGCCAACCGCTCGTCGGAAAATTGGAACAAAGTGGTCGTGATTCCCGTCACGGTCGATACTTCAGGCAAGGTTTCCCACAATATGGCGCTCAACAGCACGCGACTTGTCGGCGGTAGCGAAAATCCCTACGCTCCAATTAAAATCACCGTGATTTACAGTCAGTTCAAGTGATGGCAGACAACCATTTGGAACGGCACCGAGAGGAATATGAGGCCAGGAAAAAGGAATGGCTGAAGAAGAAAGACCGTTTTTCAAAAACGAGAAAAAAAGCGTGAGTTTTCACGCTTTTTTTATGCTTTGACGATGGTGTATCGGGCAAATTTCAAGAGCAGTTGCTTCGTGCCGACGTATCGAAATTCGACGGTGGCTTTCGTGTTTTCGCCGTCGCCTTCGATTTTCGTGACGGTGCCGATGCCGAAACGCTG
>JAFYJH010000159.1 GCA_017538195.1 Prevotella sp. | reverse complement strand
TTCCTTCGTCAGATGGCTCTTGGCGAAGTCGATTTGCTCGGCACTGCTCAGATTGTCGGCTTCGGGCAAGGCCAGAACATCGTTCAACTGCGAAATCAATTTTTTGATGGCAGGAATGAACTCGATAAGTCCTTCGGGAATGATGACCGTACCGAAATTATTGCCCTCGGCGGCGCGAGAAGCGACGACATTCGCAATGTAATCGACGACATCGTTCAGGCTCATTTCCTTCGTTTCGACTTCCTCGGAAATCAGACAAATATTCGGCTGCGTCTGCAAAGCGCACTCCAATGCGATGTGCGAGGCCGAGCGACCCATCACCTTGATGAAATGCCAGTATTTACGGGCGGAATTGCAGTCGCGCTCGATGTTTCCGATGAGTTCGGAATAGACCTTGCAAGCCGTGTCGAAGCCGAAAGAGGTCTCGATTTGGTCGTTCTTCAGGTCACCGTCGATGGTTTTCGGGCAGCCGATGACCTGCACGCCGTAGTTCTTCGCGGCGTAATACTCGGCCAAGACGCAGGCGTTGGTGTTCGAGTCGTCGCCACCGATGATGACGATGGCCTGAATGTCGAGTTGGCGGATGATTTCCAGACCTTTCTCGAACTGCTCCACCTTTTCGAGTTTCGTGCGACCCGATCCAATCATATCGAAACCGCCCGTGTTGCGGTATTCGTCGGCAATTTCAGCCGTGATTTCCATATAATTGTGATCGACCAGTCCGCCCGGGCCCAGAATGAAGCCGTAGAGTCGGTTTTCGGGGTTCAGTTTCTTGATGGCATCGAACAGACCCGTGATGACGTTGTGTCCACCCGGAGCCTGACCGCCGCTGAGAATCACACCGACGTTCATTTTCTTCGACACGGCCTCGTCGCCCGGCACAAACTCCACGAGCGGCATCCCGTAGGTGTTCGGGAAAAGCGCCTTGATTTCCTCCTGATTGCCGACACTCTGCGTCGGTTCACCTTCCTTTACCTTCACCACTCCCTGAAGACCTTTCGGCAGCTTCGGAAGATAGGCGGCACGTTCTTGTTGCAAAAGACTTTTTTTCATTTGATAAACAATTTTTTTAATGTGAAAATTTTGAGATAATCCTATTTTTTGAGGTGCAAAATTACGATTTTTTGGCGAGATATGGAAAGAAATCGTCAATAAAACGAAATTTTTGAAACTTTTTTTCGTAAAATTCGCATCGTTTCCGAAAAAATGCCTATCTTTGGGGTGCGTAAAACGAAAATTATGAGCAATAAGAGAAATTTAAAACGTTCGATCAACGCGATTTGCGACGAACTGTTTGCAGAATGTGTGGCAGCCTCGCTCTACGGCGGAGGCAACGAGAAAACCAACGTGGAATCGCTGATGGTTTCGGTGGCGGCTATGCGCGACGACTTCATCAGCCGCCTGTCGCATCCCGAGCCGGGGATGCCCCAGAAAGTCTATTTTCGGAAGCTGATTCGGGAATTTACCGGGCACGTCAGCGAGTTGGCCGACCACATCAACAACGCTTTTTAACGAGGAGGACGGCGTATGAAAAAACTGTGCCAATGGCTCTTGTATAAACGAATGGGATGGCGGACGAATGTAAGCGAAAACCATCCCGAAAAATTCATTATCTGCTTGGCTCCGCACACCAGCAACTTGGATTTCCTGATGGGCGAGCTCTATATGCGTGCCGAAGGGATGCGCATCAATTTCCTGATGAAAAAAGAGTGGTTTTTCTGGCCGCTCGGCATTTTTTTCAGGAAAATCGGCGGCATTCCCGTCTATCGCACGAAAAAATCGAGTATGACCGACAATCTCGCCGAGGAAGCGCGTCGGGCCGACTCGTTCCAACTCTGCATCACGCCCGAAGGAACGCGCTCGCTGAATCCCGACTGGAAAAAGGGTTTTTACTATATTGCGCTGAAGGCTGAACTGCCGATTCTGCTCTACGGACTCGACTTCGAGCGCAAACTCATCCAATGCACGAAAACGCTCATTCCGACGGGCGACATCGAGCGCGATATGCGCGAAATCAAGCAGTATTTCAAGGACTTCAAGGGAAAATATCCCGAAAAATTCACCGTAGGCGACATTGAAGGAGATTAAATTTCATATCATTTTCGCGCTGATGCTTGCGACGACGACCGCGCAGGCTCAGAAGGCGACTTGGGGCGACATCGACTTCAAGGGAGAGCCGTGGGTGAAGAATGTTTCGCGACCGAACGAGATTTCCGAAGGACTGCAAAACCGCCATCTGTCGCTCTGGGCGAGCCACGGCTACTATTTCGACCAAGAAAAAGGCTTTTGGAAATGGCAGCGACCCTATCTTTTCAGCACCACCGAGGACATTTTCACGCAGACCATCGTCGTGCCCTACCTCATTCCGATGCTCGAAAACGCCGGAGCGGTCGTGTTTACGCCGCGTGAGCGCGATTGGCAGAAGCACGAAATCATCATCGACAACGACGACGCCACACCTTATTATTATATGGAGCAGTCGGGCAGCCACAAATGGCAGACGACGGATTTGCGAGGCTTCGCCTATCATTTGGGTGCTTACTACGACGGCGAAAATCCATTCGAGGCAGGCACGGCGCGGATGGTGAGGACGACGCACAAGGCTTCCCAACTCAGTTTCGCGACCTATCAGCCGTCGTTTCCCGACGAAGGTCGCTACGCGGTTTATGTCAGTTATCAGACGCTCGACGGCAGCGTTCCCAATGCCGAATACACGGTTTTCCACAAGGGTCAGCAGACTGTTTTCCACGTGAATCAGCAGATGGGCGACGGAACTTGGGTCTATCTTGGAACTTTCGACTTCGATAAAGGTTATAGTGAACGAAATTGCGTAAAACTCTCTAATCAAAGCAATTACGACGGCGTAATAACAACCGATGCCGTGCGATTCGGCGGAGGAATGGGCAACATCACGCGAGGCGGAAGCGTCAGCGGAATGGCGCGGTCGTTTGAGGGTGCGCGCTACTATGCGCAATGGGCTGGTGCGCCCTACTCTGCCTACAGCTCGAAAAACGGCGCAAACGACTACGCCGACGACATCAACGTGCGCTCGCTGATGACGAATTGGCTTGCTGGCGGCTCGCCCTACGCGCCGAACACCGAGGGCAAGCGCGTTCCCATCGAACTAACGCTCGCCATCCACAGCGATGCCGGCTTCAACCCCGACGGACAAAGCGTTTACGGGCCGTTGGCGATTTGCACGACGAACTTCAACGACGGACTGCTCGACGCAGGCATTTCGCGGCAGGCTTCCTACAATTTGGCAGACGAGGTTTTGTCGGGCGAAGTCAGCGATATGACGAAAATCTACGGCGCGTGGCCGCGACGGAATTTCTACGACCGCAACTATTCGGAAACGCGCGTGCCAGCCGTGCCGTCGGCCATCATCGAGACGCTTTCCCACCAGAGTTTTCCCGATATGCGCTACGGTCAAGACCCGAATTTCCGCTTCAACCTCGCGCGTTCGATTTATAAAAGCGTTTTGCGTCACGTGTCGAAGATGCACCACGAATCCTACACCGTTCAGCCGCTTGCGCCCGACCATTTCCGCATCGAATTTGTCGGAAGAGACAAGATTAAACTCAGTTGGGAAGCCGTCGCCGACAGCCTTGAACACAGTGCGCGACCGTCGGGCTACATCGTCTATACCGCCGTCGGAAACGGCACTTTCGACAACGGCGAACACGTGAAATCGACCTCGCTCACGCTGAAAATCGACCCCTTTGTGCCCTATCATTTCCGCGTGACGGCGACGAACAAGGGCGGCGAGAGTTTCCCGACGCAAGTTCTTTCGACGGCGTGGGTGCCCGATGCGGAGAAAACCGTGCTCATCGTCGATGGATTCCAACGCTTGGCTGCGCCATACGCCATCGACAACGATTCGTTGCAGGGTTTCGACCTCGATGCCGACCCCGGTATCAGCTACGGTTTGACGGCAGGTTGGAGCGGTCGGCAGCAGTGTTTCGACCGCACGAAAATGGGCATCGAAGGCCCTGGCGGACTCGGTTTTTGCGGCAACGAAATGGCTGGCTACTACATTCAGGGCAACACTTTCGACTATGTCCGCACCCACGCCAACGCCATCGCGACGGCGAAGCGATACAACATCGTCAGTTGTTCGCGGGAAGCCTTTGAAAACGGCGACATCCACCTGAAACGCTGCGATTGCATCGACTTGATTCTCGGCGTGCAGAAACACGACCACCACGCGCTGAAATCGTATAAAACTTTCACGATTCCGATGCAGAGAACGCTGCAAAAATACCTGAAACAGCACGGTCGGCTGCTCGTCAGCGGCGCGTTTGTGGCTTCGGATATGCAAACGCCGAATGAACAGCAATTCCTCGCCGAAAACCTGCGAATCCAGTTCGGCGGAACGCAATGGAACGCCCTCGGTCAGCAGTCGCTCATCAATGGTTTGGGCACGAATTTCAACATTTTCAACCAACTCAACGACAAGCACTACGCCGCCACCGTTTCCGATGTGTTGCAGCCGCTGCAACCGGCCTATTGCGCAATGCAGTATGCCGACGGAACGAGTGCGGCAGTGGCCTACGACGGTGCCGACTGCAAGGTTTTCAGCGTCGGTTTTCCCCTCGAATGTATCCGCGAACAAGCCGCTCGCGAGGGCATTCTTCGAGGCATTTTGAACTTTTTACTAATGTGATTACGATATGGAAATACAAGCCAATCCGTCAGGAACTCGTCACATCGAAGTGACAGACGAACATTTGCAGACCATCAGCCGCTATCAACTGTTCGACAGCCTCGCCGACAGCAGCGGAATCATCGACGAAACGGTGCTCGACAAACTGAAATTCACCGTCCGCTCGTTGCTCGAAACGGCTGGGAACAACGACAAATCGCTGTTGGACCTTTGCTTAGATGTTCTCTATAACAAAAATATGAAAGCGTTTGGACTTCAGCAACTTATCAACCTCTATGGTTCTTGGATGAAGGATGAAGGATGAAAGATGAAGAGTGAGGCGAATTTCAGGCTGAGCGATTTTCTTCCGACCACGAAGAAGGAATGTGAGTTGCGCGGATGGGACGAGTTGGACATCATCCTGTTTTCAGGCGACGCCTATGTCGATCATCCCTCGTTTGGCGCGGCGGTCATCGGGCGCACGTTGGAGTCGGCTGGTTATCGCGTCGCCATCGTTCCGCAACCCGACTGGCACGGCGATTTCCGCGATTTCAAGAAACTCGGTCGTCCGCGTCTGTTCTTCGGCATTTCGCCCGGCGCGATGGACTCGATGGTGAACAAATACACCGCCGCACGCCGTCTGCGCAGCGAGGATGCCTACAGTCCCGACGGTCGCCACGACTGCCGTCCCGAATACCCCACGATTGTCTATACGAAGATTCTCAAACAGCTGTTTCCCGATGTTCCCGTCGTGCTCGGCGGCATCGAGGCGAGTATGCGCCGCCTCACCCACTACGACTATTGGCAAGACCGCCTGCGTCCCTCGATTCTCTGCGATTCGGGTGCCGATATGATTATCTACGGAATGGGCGAAAAGCCGATTCTCGAAATTGCCAAAAATTTAGATAAAGGTCTTTCAATCAAGGACTTACGCGACATTCCGCAGACGGTTTACTTGACTTCAAAAAACGATTTCCAGCCTCAGCCCGACGACATCATTCTGCACAGCCACGAAGATTGCCTGCGCGACAAGCGAAAGCAGGCCGAAAACTACCGCCACATCGAGGAACAGTCGAATATGATGCACGCCCGTCGCATCCTTCAATCTGTGATGATTTCTTCCCCCCAGTCGGGGGGATTGAGGGGGGCTTCCATCGTCGTCGTCAATCCGCCCTATCCACCGATGACCACCGCCGAACTCGACGCTTCTTTCGACCTGCCCTATACGCGCCTGCCGCATCCGAAATACAAGGGGAAAACGGTTCCCGCCTACGAAATGATTAAATTTTCGGTCAATATCCATCGCGGATGCTTCGGCGGCTGCGCGTTCTGCACGATTTCCGCCCATCAGGGCAAGTTCATCGCGTGTCGGTCGAAGGAAAACATCTTGAAAGAAGTCAAGAAAATCATCCAGATGCCCGATTTTAAAGGCTATCTCAGCGATTTGGGCGGTCCGTCGGCGAATATGTACGGCATGGGCGGACGCAATCGGAAAGTCTGCGAAAAATGCCGCCGACCGTCGTGCATTCATCCGAAAATCTGCCCGAATCTCAACACCGACCACTCCGCTCTGCTCGACATCTATCGCGCCGTCGATGCGCTGCCCGGCATCAAGAAAAGTTTCATCGGAAGCGGCGTGCGCTACGACTTGCTGCTCCACCATTCCGACGACGAGAAATGCAACCAAGCCGCCCGACAATACACGCGCGAACTCATCGCCCGACACGTCAGCGGACGGCTGAAAGTCGCGCCCGAACACACCTCCGACCGCGTTCTCTACCTGATGCGAAAGCCGCCGTTCATCCAGTTTCAGCAGTTCAAACGGCTCTTCGACCGCATCTGCCGCGAGGAAAACCTGCGTCAGCAAATCATCCCCTATTTCATCTCGTCGCATCCGGGTTGCCACGCCGAGGATATGGCGGAACTCGCCGTTTTGACAAAGCAAATGGATTTCCACCTCGAACAAGTGCAGGACTTCACGCCCACGCCGATGACGATTGCCACCGAAATGTGGTACACCGGCTACGATCCCTACACGCTCGAACCCGTTTTCTCGGCGAAAAGTCCGAAGGAAAAACTCGCCCAACGACAATTCTTCTTCTGGTACAAAGGCAGCGAGCGACAAAACATCATCCGCGAACTGCGCCGCATCGGTCGCCCCGACCTCATCGCCAAACTCTTCAATCATCGCTGAGAATCAAAAAAACATAACTTCCCAAGCTCTGTTGTTCGTACAACGCTGCAGATTTACACCTTTTTTTTTCAAAAGAGAAACAAAAAGTAATGGAAAATATTAAAATTGACACAAGAATTCACGAGTTATTTGAGTATCTCAAATATTTTGATTAACTTTGCCCCGATTTTTCGTATTTTGTAAAAAATAATTATTCGTAAATTCAAAAAAAGGATAAAAACAATGGAATTAGCAAGCAAGTATGACCCGCAGGCGGTCGAATCGAAATGGTATCAATATTGGGTTGATAACAAGTTGTTCAGTAGCAAACCAGACAGGCGAGAGCCTTACACGGTGGTGATTCCGCCGCCGAATGTGACGGGCGTGTTGCACATGGGCCACATGCTCAACAACACGATTCAGGACATTTTGGTGCGTCGGGCACGGATGGAGGGCAAGAATGCCTGCTGGGTGCCGGGAACGGACCACGCTTCGATTGCAACGGAGGCGAAAGTGGTGAAAAAACTGGCTGAACAGGGCATCAAGAAGCACGACCTGACGCGCGACGAGTTCCTGAAACACGCTTGGGACTGGACGCACGAGCACGGCGGCATCATCTTGAAGCAGTTGCGCAAACTCGGCGCGTCGTGCGACTGGGATCGCACGGCTTTCACGATGGACGAAACGCGGTCGGAAAGCGTTATCAAGGTGTTTGTCGATTTATACAATAAGGGATTGATTTACAGGGGGTTGCGAATGGTGAACTGGGATCCGAAGGCGCTGACGGCGCTTTCGTCCGAGGAAGTTATTTATAAGGAGGAACATTCGAAACTGTATCATTTGAAGTATTATGTGGTAGCCCCCCTCTCATCCCCCGAGGGGGAAGCCGAAATTGAAAGCCTCCCCTCGGGGAGGTTGGAGGGGGCCATCATCCACAAGGACGAAAAGGGTTATTACGCGGTGGTGGCGACGACGCGACCCGAAACGATTATGGGCGACACGGCGATGTGTATCAACCCGAAAGACCCGAAAAACCAATGGTTGAAAGGTCGGAAAGTGATTGTGCCGTTGGTCGGTCGTGAAATTCCCGTGATCGAAGACCGCTATGTCGATATCGAGTTCGGAACGGGCTGTCTGAAGGTGACGCCGGCGCACGACACCAATGACTATATGCTCGGCAAGACGCACAATCTCGAAACCATCGACATTTTCAACGCCGACGGCACGATTTCCGAGCAAAGTCCGCTCTACGTGGGAATGGACCGCTTCGACTGCCGCCGTCAGATTGTCAAAGATTTGGAGGCTGCCGGACTGATGGAGCGCGTCGAGGAATACACGAACAAAGTGGGCTATTCCGAGCGCAATCCCGACACGGCAATTGAGCCGCGCCTGTCGTTGCAATGGTTCTTGAAGATGCAGCATTTCGCCGACATCGCCCTGCCGCCCGTGCTCAGCGGCGAGATGAAATTCTATCCGCAGAAGTATGTGAACACGTATAAAAACTGGCTTGAAAATATCCAAGACTGGTGTATTTCGCGGCAACTTTGGTGGGGTCATCGGATTCCGGCGTACTATATTGAAGCCCCCCACCTGACCTCCCCCGAGGGGGAGGAAATCATTCCTCAAGGAAGTTTTGTAGTGGCTGAAAATGAAGAAGAAGCTTACAAGTTGGCTCTGGAGAAATATCCTCAACTGAAAGAACTCTCCCCCTCGGGGGAGACGGAGGGGGGCTTCGGATTTGTGCTTCGCCAAGACGAGGACGCGCTCGACACGTGGTTTTCGTCGTGGTTGTGGCCGATTTCGTTGTTCGACGGCATCCGCAAGCCCGGCAACGAGGAAATCGAGTATTACTACCCGACTGCCGACCTCGTGACCGCGCCCGACATCATTTTCTTCTGGGTCGCCAGAATGATTATGGCAGGCGAGGAATATACGGGCAAAATTCCGTTCAAAAACGTCTATTTCACGGGAATTGTCCGCGACAAACTCGGTCGGAAAATGTCGAAGCAACTCGGCAACTCGCCCGACCCGATTGAACTGATGGAGAAATTCGGAGCCGACGGCGTGCGTATGGGAATGATGCTCTCGGCGCCTGCCGGCAACGACATTCTTTTCGACGAGGCACTTTGCGAACAAGGTCGTAATTTCAACAACAAAATTTGGAATGCGTTTAGGCTTGTGAAAGGTTGGAAGGTAGCCCCCCTTTCGTCCCCCGAGGGGGACACAAATGCCCAAGCTATAGAAATCCCCTCGGGGACCGTAGAGGGGGCTTCCATTGCCGTGAAATGGTTCGAGGCCAAACTGAAGGAAGTCGCCGTCGAACTCGACGATTTGTTCTCGAAATACCGCATCAGCGAGGCGTTGATGGCCGTCTATAAACTGTTCTGGGACGAATTTTCGTCGTGGTATCTCGAAATGGTGAAGCCTGCGTATATCAACGGAGAACCGCAGCCCATCGACAGCGCGACCTACGCGAAAACACTCGAATTTTTCGATGCGCTGCTGAAAATGCTGCATCCGTTTATGCCGTTCATCACCGAGGAACTTTGGCAGCATCTCTACGACCGCAAAGACGGCGAGAGCATTATGCGCGAGTGTCTGAAACTCGACGCGCCGACGGCTGAAGAAACCCAACTCATCGACGACATCGAGAAAGTGAAACAGATTGTCAGCGGTGTGCGAATGGTGCGCTCGCAGAAAAATATCGCCCCGAAGGAACAACTCGAACTGCAAGTTGTCGGCAAAAACGCTTACGAGCCGTTCAACGCCGTCATTTCGAAGATGGCGAACTTGAAAAGTATCAGCGCAAGCGACGAAAAAGACGCGACCGCCTCGACCTTTATGGTCGGCACCGACGAATTTGCCGTTCCGCTCGGCAGTCTGATCGACGTGACGGCGGAAATCGAGAAAACCGAGGCGCAGTTGCAACATCTCGAAGGCTTCCTCAACGGCGTGATGAAGAAACTCGCCAACGAGCGTTTCGTGCAGAACGCGCCTGAGGCTGTCGTGGCAATGGAACGCAAGAAACAGAGCGATGCCGAGGAAAAAATCGCTGCGCTGAAGCAGACGCTCGCGGAACTGAAGTCGATTTCGTGAAGTGGTATTCGTGAAGT
>JAFYJH010000158.1 GCA_017538195.1 Prevotella sp. | reverse complement strand
TCGATGGCAATCGGGCGACGCTCCACCTTCATACCGATGTCCTCGGCAATCTGCATCAGGCTCTTGTTCGTAATCGAGGGCAGAATCGACGTGCTCTGCGGCGTGATGTAAGTGTCGTTCTTGACACCGAAGAAATTGGCGGCTCCGGCCTCGTCGATGTATTTTCTCTCCTTCGCATCGAGGTAAAACTCGCAGGCATACTGACCACCGTGACAAGCCTCGGCGTGCGGACGAAGCGACGCGGCATAGTTGCCACCGACTTTGTAGATGCCCGTTCCGTGCGGTGCGGCGCGGTCGTATTCGCGTGTGACGACATACGGATTGCCCTGAAAACCGCCCTTGAAATAGGGTCCGACGGGGGTGACGAACATCATAAAGAGGTATTCCGTCGCCGGCCTCACTCCGACCTGCGGACCCGTTCCGATGAGCAGCGGACGCAGATAGAGCGTCGCACCGCTTTCGTAGGGCGGAATGAAGTCTTGGTTGAGTTTCACGACCTTCTTCGCCATCTCAAGAAACAACTCGGTCGGCACCTCCGCCATCATCACGCCACGCGCCGACGATTGCAGGCGTTTCGCGTTCTCCTCAGGGCGGAACAAACGCACTTTCCCGTCGGGACAGCGGTAGGCTTTCAAGCCCTCAAACGCCTCCTGACCGTAGTGCAGACAGGTCGCTGCGATGTGGATATTCAGATACTCGCTGGAGCTGGTTTCAATCTCGCCCCATTTGCCGTCGCGGTAGTAGCAACGCACATTGTAGTTGGTCGGCACATAGCCAAAGGGCAGTTTGCCCCATTCTAAATCTTTCATTGATATGATTTTTAGGTTATTTGTGTATTTTGTTTGCAAAAGTAATCAAAAAAAAGCGTCCGACCAACGATTTTCGATAAAAAATTTGGTTGATTATTGAAAAACATCTACTTTTGCAATATCAATCAAAACCGAAACTTCATTATTTATCACTAAAAAAACTTGAGTTATGAAAAAATTATTTTTGATGGTATTACTCGCTGTCGGACTGACTGCCAATGCCGAAACATTCACAAGTAAAGACGGTGAGTCGAAGAGCAAGACTGACCTGACGCTGAAAGACGGCGAAACGACCGATTGGACAATGCACTTTGGTGTCGGTGTGAACATCGCGACGGGTGCGCCCGACGGCTACGAGTTTGCTCCGTTTAAGTCGTGGGATCTCCAGTGGACTGTAGCGCAGATTGACTACACTCCGAAGGGTGCCTCGCAGACCTATTCCGCTGGCCTCGGTCTCAACTGGCGCAACTACGGACTGAAGGACAACAACACGATGTTAGCCAAGACTGGCGATGTTGTTGGACTTGTGCCTATCATCGAAAATGACGGTTCGCGCAGTTCCCGCATCCACACGATGGGCATCAATGTTCCGCTGTTTTTCACCCAGAAATTCAGCAAGGATTTCAGTTTCTCGGTGGGTCCAGTGGTCAATTTCAACCTTGGCGGATGGATTAACAATTCGTGGGAAGTGGGCGACATAGAACACAAAAGTTCCACAAAGAAAATCGGTCTGCGTCCCGTGACGGTCGATATCATGGGTGTTTTCGACATCAGCGGCTTGGGCATTTTCTGCAAATATTCGCCGATGAGCGTGTTCAAAAAAGACCGCGGTCCCGAGTTCAGGTCAATCACCGTCGGCCTGTATCTTTAAGACTTCTTTTTCCGTCTTAGACAGTTTGTCTTTGCAGAGTTTGATCAATCGCTGTGCGGCTTTCAGTTGCACAGCGAGTTCGTCTATGTTGAACTCGTCAGACTCCATTTTCTGGACAATCTCTTGAAGCTGCGCCAGAGCTTCTTCGTACTTGATTTCGTTGTTCATTTTACAATTGATTTGAGGGTTCCTTTTTCTAATTTTGTCTCGATTTCGTCGCCCGATTGCAGTGATTTCGGGTCACGGACGATTTTTCCGTTGAACAGCGTCATGCTGTAGCCGCGTCGCAACGGCACCGTCGGGTCGAGGTTTTCCGCCTGCCGACGAATGAGTTCCAGTCTATGGCGTTCCGCTGTCAGCAGTTTTTCGACGAGTGTTGTCAAGCGGGTAAAAAGGCGGTCGAAGTCGGTTGTCTGACGGGTTTTCACCAACGAAAACAGCATTGGAATCTTTTCGGAAAGCGTTGTGAGCCGTAGTTTTTCGGCTGCGATACGTTTTTCGGAATAGTTGGCGATGGTTGTTTGGCAATTGTCGATGATTTGGGCGGTTTCTGCGAGATGGTCGATGAGGAAAGCGGCGGCAGCCGTCGGCGTTTTCACGCGGAGGAACGACACCATATCCAACACGCTCTCGTCGCGCTCGTGACCGATGCCCGTGATGATGGGAAGCGGAAAATTCTCCACGTTTTCGGCCAATGCGAGGGTGTCGAAGCCTGAGAGGTCGGCAGTCGCGCCACCGCCCCGAATGATGACCACGCAATCGAAGTTTTCCATCTCGGAATTGATGCTGTCGAGGGCGGCGATGACGCTTCCTTCGACGGCTTCGCCTTGCATCGTGGCAGGAAAAAGTTTTACTTGAAAAGAAAATCCAAAGTCATTGTCTAACAATTGGTTACAGAAATCTCCGTAGCCTGCGGCGTGTTCACTTGAAATCACGGCGATGCGCTGCGCAAACAAGGGCAGCGACAATTCTTTTTGCAAGTCGAAAACGCCTGCTTCCTTCAACTTTGCGACGATTTCCAAACGCTTCCGCGCCATATCGCCAATGGTGTAAGTCGGGTCGATGTCGCCGACAATCCATGAGAATCCGAAAGCCTCGTGGAAGTTCGCCGTCACGCGCAGCATCACCTTCATTCCGGCGTGTAGCGGCTGTCCCGTCGTGTGCTCGAAACGCGGTCGCAACCGTTCCCACGTCGTTTTCCAACACTTCGCCGAAGCCCTCGCCACGGGCGTACTGCCGAAAGCGTCCTTCTGCACGAGTTCCATGTAGCAATGACCGCGCACTTCGCGCACCTCCGAGATTTCCGCCTCGACCCAATATTCCTCGTCGAGCGACATCTCGATGGCATCGCGCACCAGCAGGTTCAGTTCGTATAAAGTCATCGAATTTTCCACGATTCCGGTATTTTTTATGACGGAGCCAAGAAATTGACAACTTCCGGCTCAACGCCGACCGAAAATTCGCCGACGGGTGTGTTCATCATGCGGCCATCGACGCCAACCATCGCGTGGTCGGCCTTCAAAACTTCGACTTTTCGCGTGCGATAGGGATGCACGGAGCGGTGGTTGAGGAATTTTCCGCGCACGAAGAGGTAGATTCCCTCGAAAAGTTGCGTCATTTGCGGATGATAGACCACCGAAACGTCGAGCCAGCCGTTGTAGGGCACGGCATTCGGCGTCTGGCCGTAGCCTCGCGCATTGCCGATGCAGACGGTCATCACCTTGCGCTTCACTTCGTCGGTGTTGATTTTCAGGTGCATCCGATAGTCGAGCCGCTGGAAAATCATCAGCACAAACGACGAGAAGAACGACAGCGTGCGCGAACCGAAATAGTGGCGCGTCTGGCGGCGCAGGTTCATAATCGTGGCGACGAGGCCGATGTTGATGCAGTTCAGGAAATAGCGACGGCATTTTTCGCCCTTGTTGTTCGTGTAGCGGATGCATCCGAGGTCGATTTTCCGGACGCGGCGAGCCTTCAGCCACTTGATGTTTTGCTCGAGTTCGTCCTCTTTCAAGTCCCAAAACAGGGCAAAATCGTTCATCACGCCGTTCGGAATCACGCCGAGCGAAATTTCCTCGCGCTTCTGGCGGTCGATTTGCATCAGGCAGTTCACCGCGTCGTTCAACGCCGAGTCGCCGCCGACGATGACGATGGTCTTGTAGCCGTTGGCAATCAGCATTTTCACGAGCCGATCGACGCTGCCGGCGTTTTCGCTCTGCACATAGTCGTACTCGATGCCTTCGGCTTGCAGGCACTTTTCGATTTTCTCCCACCGCTTCGTCGGCGAGTTCCAAATTCCAGATTTCGGGCAGTAGAGAATGCCCCATTTATTATTTAATTCAGAGTTCATAGTTCAGAGTTCATAGTTTATAGTGAATAGTTTTGATTACATTTTTACACTTTCCGAAGGTTCCCCCTCGCCCTTTGGAGAGGGGGTTAGGGGGTGAGGCCTTTAAGAATCAATTGAATCTTCTCCTCCATCGGCAACGCCGCGTCGATCCAGTGAATCGTGAAACCGCGCCGCTCCATACCGCGAAACCACGTCATCTGCCGCTTGGCAAACTGGTGGATGGCGATTTCCAACTGACGAAACATCTCGTCGAAAGTCAATTTTCCAACAACGTATTCCGTCACGAATTTATACTCCAGACCGTAGTAAATCAGGTCGTCGGCAGCGATTCCTCGGTCGAGCAGCCCTTTGACTTCGTCAATCATGCCCTCGTCGAGTCGTTGCCGTAGCCGTCGGGTGATTTTCTCGCGACGCGCCTCGCGCTCGATGCTCACGCCGAAAACTTCCGACTCGATGGCTGGAAACTCGCGCTCCGGCGTGGGATTCGCGAGGTTGTAGGTCTCGATTTCGATGGCGCGAATCGCCCGCTGCGCCGTATCGACATCCGTCTGGTTATGCATCGTCGAGCCCGACTGCCGCTTCAGTTCCACGAGCATCGCCGTCAGTTCGTCGAGCGACCGACCTTCCAACTCGTCGCGCAGAGCCTGATTTTGCGGCACGGGCGACAGCCGATAACCCTTCAGCACCGACTCGATGTAAAGCCCCGTGCCACCGCAGAGAATCGGCAACGCTCCCCGACTCCGAATCGCTTCGTAGGCCGCGAGAAAATCCTGCTGATACTCGAACAGGTTGTACTTCGTGCCCGCGTCGCAGATGTCAATCAGGTGATACGGCACGCGATAGCCATCCACCACGTAGTCGTCGAGGTCCTTCCCCGTTCCGATCGTCATGCCGCGATACACCTGCCGCGAGTCGCCGCTCAGGATTTCCGCCTCTTGGCCCTCCCGATGCAGCCGAGCCGCCAGTACCGCCGCCAACTGCGTCTTTCCGCTCGCCGTCGGCCCCAAAATCGTCACCATTTTCTGCATGATTCACCGCTTTTCGCCCACAAAGTTACAATTAAGTCGCCTAAAAAACAAAAAAATGCCGAAATATTTTGGCAGTTCGGAAAAAAATCGTAACTTTGCGAAAGAAAATCTATCATTTTATTAACACCTTAATTATTTTAGTTATGACATACAAAATTATTGACGTCGAGGGAATCGGCGAAGTGTATTCAAAGAAATTGATCGAGGCAGGCATCAACACGGTTGACGAACTGCTCGAAAAGTGCTGCAAACCCGCCGGACGCAAGGAACTGGCCGAGGCTACGGAAATCTCGCCGAAACTCATCCTGACTTGGGCGAACCATGCCGACCTGATGCGCATCAACGGCGTTGGCCCGCAGTTCTCGGAACTGTTGGAGGCCGCCGGAGTCGATACGGTGAAGGAATTCCGCCATCGCGTGGCCGAGAACTTGCAGCCGAAACTCGAGGAAATCAACGCTGAGAAGAACCTCGTGGGCCGCGTCCCGAGCCTGACGGAAGTCGAGAAAATGATTGAGCAGGCCAAGGAGTTGCCGCCCGTCATGGAGTATTGACCGAAGGGTCGAAAATCGACAGGAAGGAGATGCACAAAATCGTGTATTTCCTTCTTTTTTCGCCCTAATAGACTGAAAATTAGCCACTTCTGCACTTTTTTCAGCAAAAAATCTTCATAAAATTTTCATATCACACGAAACTTTTGTAACTTTGCAACCCGAAACGAAAAAACTATACAATAACCCTATAAAAAAACGATTGAAAATGACCAAAGCAGACATCATTAACCAAATCACTCTCACGACGGGCTTGCAGAAGCGCGACGTGGCCGTCGTCATCGAGAGTTTTATGGAGACCGTAAAGGACAGCCTGCTCGAGAAGCGCGAGAACGTCTATCTCAGAGGCTTCGGCAGTTTTGTCGTCAAGCACCGCGCAGCCAAGACTGCCCGCAACATCAAGAAGAACACGACCATTCAGGTCGATGCGCACGACATTCCGTGCTACAAGCCCGCCAAGAGCTTCCTTGAGCAGATGAAAAAGAAATAATTTTAACAATTCACATTTAATTCATTAACAACTATGCCAAACGGTAAAAAGAAAAAAGGCCACAAAATGGCCACGCACAAGCGCAAGAAAAGACTGCGCAAGAACAGGCACAAGAACAAGTAAGCCTGTTGTCTAATTATCCAACCAACAAGGAGTAAGGAAAATGACCAGCGAATTAGTAATTGACGTCCAACAGAAACAGATTTCGATTGCCCTGCTGGAGGATCAGAAGCTCGTCGAATACCAGTACGAGCCCCGTTCAGCATCTTTCGCTGTTGGAAACATCTACATGGCAAAAGTCAAGAAGCTCATGCCAGGGCTGAACGCTTGCTTTGTCGATGTCGGACACGAACGCGACGCCTTTCTGCACTACCTTGACTTGGGTAATCAATTCAGCTCTTATGAAAAATACCTGAAACAGGTACAAAGCGACAGGAAACGCTCCTTCCCCTTCAGCAAGGCCAGCCGACTGCCCGATCTTCCGAAAGACGGCAGCGTGCAGACCACGCTCGGACTGGGGCAGGAAGTGCTGGTACAGATTGTCAAAGAACCCATTTCGACCAAGGGTCCGCGACTCACAGGCGAGATTTCATTCGCAGGCCGCTACTTGGTGCTCATCCCGTTCAACGACAAAGTGACCGTTTCCTCGAAAATCAAAAGCGGCGAAGAACGCGCCCGACTGAAACAACTCATCCACAGCATCAAGCCCCGCAACTGCGGTGTCATCGTGCGCACAGTGGCCGAGGGACGGAGAGTTGCCGAACTCGATGCCGAACTGAAAATCCTCAACAAGCGATGGGAAGAAACCATCCAGAAAGTGCAGGAAATTCAGCAGCGCCCCCAACTGGTCTATGAAGAAACAGGACGAGCAGTTGCCCTGCTGCGCGACCTCTTCAACCAGACGTATGAAAGCATCCACGTCAATGACGAGGACGTTTTCAACGAAGTGAAGAGCTACGTTTCACTCATCGCGCCCGAAAAGGCGAACATCGTGAAGCTCTACACGGGAAAGGTGCCCATTTTCGACAATTTCAATGTCACGAAACAACTGAAATCGGGATTCGGAAAAATCGTCAGTTTCAAGCAGGGAGCCTACCTCGTCATCGAACACACGGAGGCACTGCACGTCGTGGATGTGAACAGCGGAGTGCGCACGCGCTCGGCGGAAGGTCAGGAAGCCAATGCGCTCGAGGTGAACCTCGGAGCCGCCGACGAACTGGCCCGCCAACTGCGGTTGCGCGACATGGGCGGCATCATCGTCGTCGATTTCATCGACATGAACCTGCCCGAAGACCGCCAGATGCTCTACGAGCGCATGTGCAAGAACATGGAGCAAGACCGCGCCCGCCACAACATTCTGCCGCTGTCGAAATTCGGACTGATGCAGATCACGCGGCAGCGCGTGCGTCCCGCCATCGATGTCAATGTCGAAGAGACGTGTCCGACCTGTTTCGGAAAAGGAACCATCAAGTCGAGTCTCCTTTTCACAGAGCAATTAGAGAGTAAAATTGACACCCTCGTCAATCAAATCGGCGTCAAGAAATTCTATCTGCACGTCCATCCCTATGTTGCCGCCTACATCAATCAGGGCTTTATCTCGCAAAAACGGCGGTGGCAAATAAAATACGGGCCTGGAGTGCACATCGTTTCTTCTCAGAAACTCGCTTTCTTGCAATACGAATTCTACGATTCCAAGAAGCAGTTCATCGACATGAAGGAAGAGGTTGAAACGAAGTAATCGAAAAAATGCAGGAAGATGATTGGTCTTCCTGCATTTTTTTTGCTCCAATTTGCTTTTCTACATCGCAGCCACGCTTGTGAGCCACTCGTAGATGCCCGACCATACGCCGAAGAGCACGATGCCGACGGTGCAGATGGCGAGGGCGAGTTTCGTGGCGGTGTCGCTCTGGAATGTGGGAAGCGGCGAGGCCGTTGTCTTGATGTACATTTCCTTGACGATGAGCAGGTAGTAGTAATGGCTCGGAACGTTATTGACGAGCGCGATGAACACTACGACCTAAGCCCAAACCTAACCTTGCTGGGCGGCTGCCATGAACACGAAGAACTTCGAGAACATTCCTGCGAAGGGCGGAATGCCTGCAAGCGAGAACAGCGCGAGCGTCATCAGAAGCGACAGGCGCGGATTGGTCTCGTAGAAACCCGTGAGTGCCGAGCGGTCGGTGTTGCCACCGTTGTTCTGCTCAACCACGTTGATGACAGCGAAAACGGCGAGGTTGGCTGCCACATAGACGAGCGTGTAGAACATCAGCGAGGCGATGCCCATCGTTGAGTTGCCGATGACGGCGAGCATGATGTAACCAGCCTGCGAAATCGACGAGAAGGCCATGAATCGCTTGAGTTCCGACTGGCGCATCGCGAAGAGGTTGGCAATCGTGATGGACAGCACGATGACGACATACAACAGGATTTCCCATTGGGCAATCATCGGCGCAAAGACCTTCATCAGAATGGCGCAGAGCGCAAAGGCCGCAGCACCTTTCGACACGACGGAAAGATAGGCGGTGACGGTCGTCGGTGCGCCCTGATAGGTGTCGGCAGTCCAGAAATGGAACGGCACGAGCGAGAGTTTGAAGCCGAGTCCGGCGAAGAAGAACACGAGTCCGGCGATGGTCATCGGGGTCACGCTGAGTTTTGCGGCGACATCGTCGAAATAGAGCGTTCCGCAAGCACCGTAGATGAAGGAAATGCCGTAGAGCATAATCGCCGACGAAAACGTGGCGGTCAGAATATACTTCGCTCCGGCCTCAGCCGAGTCTTTCTTCCACTTGTCCATTGCCACAAGGCAGGCCATCGGCACGGAAGCCATTTCCAGTCCGAGGAAGAACATCAGGAAGTGACCCGAAGAGGTCATCACGTACATACCGAGCAGCGTGGAAACGAGCAGCATATAGAACTCTCCTTCGTAAAGAAAAGCCCCCCCTACTGCCCCCGAGGGGGCTTCATTACCTTGGGCATTTGTGTCCCCCACGGGGGACGACAGGGGGGCTTTCAACCACGCTTGCGCCATAATCGCCACGATGAGCGTTCCACCCGTGAGGATGAGTTTCATCGCGTTGGCGGCTGCGGTGGAAACGTAGAGTCCGCCGAAAACCGACGTCGGCTCTGCCAACACGCAGGGCACGAGTTGCAAAAGCAGCAGCGTGTGGGTGAGGCAGCGCAGCACAGAATGTTTCTTCTCGCTCTTCGAGAGGGCGAAATCAGCGAAAAACAGAATAATCAGAATGGCGACGAGGCTTGCCTCGGGTACCATATTTAGGAATTGTCCGTAATTCATAACTATATTTACTATTTGACAATTTACTATTTGACAATTTATTTTTTGACAATTATATCGTTGCCATTGCCGGATTGATTACCGTGAGAATCGGCACCAGCGCATCGTCGATGATGGGCTTGAAGAAGAAAGGCGTGAGTCCGAGGCCAGCCACGCAGAAAATGAGGCAGGCAACGGCGACGCGCTCGTCCCAAGTGGCATCGGTGAGGTGCTCGTAGTGCGGGTCGGCGACCTTGCCCATCAGAATCTTGCCCGCCACGCGCAGGATATAGACAGCGGTGACGACAATCGACGAACAGGCGATAATCGTGCAGACGCGGTGGAACGTGTCAGCATTCTGGAACGAGCCTACGAAAATCGTCATTTCAGCCGTGAAGCCCGAAAAACCGGGCAGTCCGAGGTTGGCCAAGCCTGCGATGAGGTAGCCAACGGCAAGGAAGGGCATAATTTTCATCAGTCCGCCGAGTTTGCGCACGTCGCGCGTGTGCGTGCGACCATAAATCATACCGATGAGGGCGAAGAACAGAGCCGTCATCAGACCGTGCGAGAGCATCTGAAGGATGGCACCCGAACTGGCGGTCTGCGTCATCATCAGCAGGGCGAAAAGCACCAGTCCGCAGTGGCTGACCGACGAATAGGCGTTGATGTACTTCAAGTCGGTCTGAACGCAGGCCGAAAGTGCGCCATAAACCACCGAAATCGTCGTCAGAATCAGGAAAATCCACGCGAGTTCCTGTGCGGCTTCGGGCAGCAGATACATCGCCACGCGGAAGCAGCCGTAGCCACCGAGTTTCATCAGCACACCGGCGTGAAGCATCGACACGGCAGTCGGCGCGGAAGCGTGACCGTCGGGCGACCAAGTGTGGAACGGGAACATCGCTCCGAGAACGCCGAATCCGATGAAAATGAAGGGGAAGAACACCTTCTGGATGGCGACGGGAATGTTGTGCAACTGGGCGATTTCAACGACATTCATCGTTGTTGCGCCAGAGAAGAAATAGATGCCGAGAATGCCGATAATCAGCAGGGCCGAGCCGCCCATCAGCATCAGCGTGAGCTTCATCGCGGAATATTCCTTCGCACCACTGCCCCACACGCCGATGAGCAGATACATCGGAATGAGGGCGACTTCGTAGAACATAAACATCGTGAACAGGTCGATGCTGATGAAGAAGCCGAAAACGCCCGTCGAAAGCAGCGTAAACCACAGGAAATACTCCTTCGTGAGCGGTTTCAACTGCCACGAGGCGAAAGTTCCAGTGAACACGATGATGCTCGACAGCAACAGCATCACGACCGAAATGCCATCGACGCCGATGGCGTAGGCGATGTTCAGCGGCTTAAACCAAGGAATCGTGTCGGTCAGCAGCATAATTTCGGTGTTGCCGGCGGCTCGCTGTTGCACGAAATAGACGGTCAGCCAGACAGACAGCGCAAGCAAGGCCGTCGAACCGACCACCATCACACCACGCACCTGATTGAGATTCTTGCTCAGCCAAAGACCAAGCAGCATCAGGACGGGAATCAGAACAAATAAACTTAGTATATTCATAACTGTAATTTACAATTTGACAATTTACGATTTATAGGGCAAGCAAAATCAGTGTCAAAGCCACTGCACCCGTGAGGAACCAGACGACATACTGCCGCACGTCGCCACTCTGCCACGGACGGATGCTCTCGCCTGCCTCGTTGGTGCCCCACGCCAAGAAGTTGAACGTGCCATCGATGACACGGCGGTCGAACCAAGCAATGGGCATCGAAACACAACGGAAAATGACCTTGTGGGTGACAAACTGCCAGATTTCGTCCTGATAGAAACGCTTGTAGGCCGCCTGCCAAAGGTTCGGGAAGGTCTTGTAGAGTTTGTCGGCAACGGGTTGTCGTTCACCTTTGTAAATAAAGGTAGCAAGCATAATGCTCACGATGGCGATGATGGTCGAGGTCGAAGCAATCTGCAAGTTGAAGTGGATGGTGTAATCCTGACCGCTTGCACTGACAAACGAACCAAACGAGCCGCCCCAACCGAGGAATCCTGCCAAGGTGGTGTAAACGCCGACGCCAACGGTGATGCAGCAAAGCACAATCAGCGGAATCGTCATCGAAAGCGGTGCTTCGTGCGGCGTGTGATGCGCGTGAGCCTCTTTGTTTTCCGTTCCCCAGAAGATGCCATAGTACAGGCGGAACATATAGAACGCCGTCATTGCAGCGATGCCCGTCATCATCCAACCAACGACAGGGCTGTACTGGAAGCAGGCGGTGATGATCTCGTCCTTTGAACTGAAGCCAGAGAAGAACGGAATGCCTGCGATAGCCAGACAGGAAATCAGGAAAGTGATGTGCGTCACGGGCATATATTTCCGCAAACCGCCCATCAGCGCCATTTCATTCGAGTGGACGGCGTGGATGATGCAACCTGCACCGAGGAACAGGCAGGCTTTGAACATTGCGTGGGTGAAAAGGTGGAACATTCCCGCCATATAGCCCAACTGCGCGTGGTCGTCGAGAACGGCCTCGTGTCCTGGCAGGCTCACGCCGAGCGCCACCATCATAAATGCGATTTGAGAAATCGTCGAGAACGCCAGCACGCGCTTGATGTCGGTCTGCGCCATCGCCACCGCAGCAGCGTAGAACGCCGTGAAAACGCCGACCCAGACGACTATCGACATCGCCTGCGGCGCATATTCAATCCACAAGGGGAACATTCTCGCCAACTGGAACACGCCTGCAACCACCATCGTGGCAGCGTGAATCAACGCCGAGACGGGAGTCGGGCCTTCCATTGCGTCGGGCAGCCAGATGTGCAGCGGGAACATCGCCGACTTACCTGCACCACCGATGAACATCAGCACGAGGGCCGTCGGCAGAATCATTGCACCTGCAGCGACGGCTTTGTCAGCATTTCCGACAATAAACGGCGTTGTACCTGCGCCCATCACGATGTCGCCTGCAAACGAGAACGAGAACGAGCCCGTGTAGTAGCCGAAAATCAAGATGCCGATGAGGAAGAACATATCGGCGAAGCGCGTCACGATGAACGCCTTTTTCGAGGCGGCAACAGCGGCTTTCAGCGGATAGTAGAAGCCGATGAGCAGATACGACGACACGCCCACAAGTTCCCAGAACATATACATCTGGAAGATGTTCGTGGCGAGAACCAAGCCGAGCATCGACATCGTGAACAGGCTCAGGAAGGCGTAGTAACGCTGAAAACCCTTTTCGCCGTGCATATAGCCGAAAGAATAGATGTGGACCATCAGCGACACCGTCGAAATGACAATCAGCATCATCACCGAAATCGGGTCGAGCATAATGCCCATATCGAAGTGAAGATTGCCCAACGGCAGCCACGTGAAATTATACGGCACAATGGTCTGGAACACGCCATTGACGCGGTCGGCAGTGAAATACTGGAAGGCCGTGAGGTACGACAGAACCGTCACCAAGCCCAACGAGCAAGTGCCGATGAGTCCAGCCGTCTTGTGCGACATTTTCATTCCCGCAAGTCCCAAGACAACGAATGAGAGCAGGGGAAGCAGAAGTATCAAAAATGAATATTCGTACATAATTGCAATTTACAATTTACAGATTTACAATTTAAATTACCATTTCATATTTTCAATACTGTTCACCTGATCACTCTTGAAGTTGCGGTAAACGTTGATGATAATTGCGATAGCAACAGCCGATTCGGCAGCGCTCACACCGATGGAAAACAATGTGAAGAAGAAGCCTTCGAGCTGTCCGGGATAGAGGATGCGGTTGAACACGGCGAAGTTGATATCGACCGCGTTCAGCACGAGTTCAACAGAGATGAGCATCGCAATGAGGTTGCGACGGGTCACGAAGCCGAAGAAGCCAATGAAAAACAGCATGGCACTCAGCGCGAAATAACACTCGACAGGTATCATTGCTTGCCCTCCTTTCTTGCAATCATAATGCCGCCGACGATGCAGGCCAACAGGAAAATCGAGATGAACTCGAAGGGAAGCACCCATCCGTACTTGTCGGCACCGACGAGCGCCGTTCCGATTTGTTCCATCGGCACTTCCGCGCCTTCGGTCATCGTCGCCATCACGTCGAACAACTGGTTTTTGAAAAATACAATCATCACCGTTCCGAAGCCAATCAGAGCCGCCAAGGCACCGACAAGGACGCGACTGCCCTTGACGTGCTCCTCAAGACCTTGCAGCGTGCGCTTCGACACCAACTGGATTGCGAAGATATACATCATCGTGATACCTCCGGCATAGATGCTGATTTGCGCCGCTCCGAGGAACGTGTAGTCGAGCAGGAAATAGATTCCCGCCACGCCGAAGAGAACAAAGAGCAGGAACGTCGCGGCTCTCATAATCCTCTTGGTCGTTACGCACATAATGGCTGAGCCGAGAATGACGGCTGCCAAAATGCAAAACATTACTAATCTTGCCATATTCCTTTACTTTGTTTTGGTGTTAAACTTTCCGATGGTCAGCTCCGCGCCGCCGTCGATGAGCGAGGGCAGCGAGCCGCCTTCGTAAACTTCCTTGTCGAGATGCAGCACGAGCGACTCGCGGTCGAAAGTGGCGTTCTCGAAGTCGTTGGTGAACTCGATGGCGTCGAAATTGCACGAATTGGTGCAAAGTTGGCAGAACATACAGTCGCCCAAGTCGTACTGATAGTCGTCGAGCACCT
>JAFYJH010000157.1 GCA_017538195.1 Prevotella sp. | reverse complement strand
AGGAATTCGGGAGTTCAGGAGTTCAGGAGTTCAGGAGTTCAGGAGTTCAGGAGTTCAGGAGTTCGGGATAATTCCGATATTCAACACCCAACACCCATCAGCCATCACCCATCAGCCATCACCCAAGAAGAATCGCCCGAACAGAGCACCGACATTCGTCTGAATTTCCTCATCAACGCGAATCCTCGCGCGACGCTGAAGGTCATTATGGACAACAACACCGGCGACTACATCGCACTCAACGGCGACGGTGTCCTTCGTGCAACCTATTACAACAAAGGCTCGTTCGATATGTTCGGCAACTACAACGTCGATCACGGCATCTACAAACTCACCATCCAGAACGTCATCAAGAAAGATTTCCAGTTTGCGCAGGGCGGAACCATCGTTTTCGGCGGCGATCCCTACAACGCCGCACTCAATTTGCAGGCGCTCTACACCGTTGTCGGCGTACCGCTTTCCGACCTGCAACTCGGCAATTCGTTCAAGTCGAACAACATCCGCGTGAACTGTCTGATGAACATCACCGGCACGCCCAATCAGCCGCGCGTCGATTTCGCCCTCGATATGCCAACCGTCGGAACCGATGCCAAGCAGATGATTTTCAACCTCATCAATTCCGAGCAGGAAATGAACCAGCAGGTGCTCTATCTGCTCGCCGTCGGACGCTTCTACAACCAAGGCACCAACAACGCCGCAGCCGACGGAACAGCCCAGCAGAGCCAGACTTCGCTCGCGATGCAGAGCCTGCTCAGCGGCACCATTTCGCAGCAACTCAACAACGTGCTGTCGAGCCTCGTCAAGAACCAGAATTGGAACTTCGGAGCCAACATTTCGACGGGCGACCAAGGTTTTTACAATGCCGAATACGAGGGACTTCTCTCAGGCCGACTGCTCAACAACCGCCTGCTCATCAACGGCGAGTTCGGCTATCGCGACAACCCCAACGCCACCACCTCGTTCATCGGCGACTTCGACCTGCAATACCTGCTTCGTCCGAGCGGAAACCTCGCCATCAAGGTCTATAACCAGACCAACGACCGCTATTTCACCCGAAATTCGCTCAACACGCAGGGCGTCGGCATCATTTGGCGAAAAGATTTCAACGGACTGCGCGATTTGTTGGGCCTTCCTGCCAAAAAAACGATGCCCGAAAACGACTCCGAAACCGAGCCAAGCGACTCCACAAGCGTGTCGAAAAGCGAAAATCAGGAATGAGAAATATTAAATTTTATTAAATCTGTCGGCTTCTACACCTTAATTATATTTATGTCGGATTTTTTTTGTACCTTTGCAGCCGTTTTCAATAAACATAAAGTCTAACTTTATCAATTACAAACAATTTTTATTCAATTAACACTATGTCAAATCTAAAAAACATCGAACCGCTGCAGGACTTCAACTGGGAAGAATTTGAGCAGGGTTCAGCAGTTGGCGCAAGCCGCGAAGAACTGCAAAACGCTTACGACGAAACCCTCAACAAGGTGGCAGACCACCAAGTCGTTGAAGGTACGGTAACTCACGTCGACAAGAAGGAAGTAATCGTGAACATCGGTTACAAGAGCGACGGAATCATCTCCGCCTCGGAATTCCGCTACAATCCCGAACTGAAGGTCGGCGACAAGGTGGAAGTCTATGTGGAAACCGCTGAGGACAAGAAAGGTCAGCTGGTGCTTTCGCACAAGAAGGCACGCCTCTCGAAGAGTTGGGACCGTGTGAACGAGGCTCTTGAGAAGGAAGAAATCGTCACGGGTTACATCAAGTGCCGCACGAAGGGCGGTATGATTGTCGATGTGTTCGGCATCGAGGCATTCCTGCCCGGCAGCCAGATCGACGTTCACCCGATTCGCGACTACGACGTGTTCGTGGGCAAGACGATGGAGTTCAAGATTGTGAAAATCAATCAGGAGTTCCGCAACGTGGTTGTCTCTCACAAGGCGCTCATCGAGGCCGAGTTGGAGGCTCAGAAGAAGGAAATCATCTCGAAACTCGAGAAAGGTCAGATTCTCGAAGGTACGGTCAAGAATATCACCACCTACGGCGTATTCGTCGATCTCGGCGGCGTGGATGGACTCATCCACATCACTGACCTCAGTTGGGGCCGCGTGAGCGATCCGCACGAGGTTGTCGCCCTCGACCAGAAGCTCAACGTTGTCATCCTCGACTTCGATGATGAGAAACGCCGCATCGCCCTCGGTCTGAAGCAACTCACGCCTCATCCGTGGGACGCTCTCGACAGCGAACTGAAGGTGGGCGACCACGTGAACGGTAAGGTTGTCGTGATTGCCGACTACGGCGCATTCGTCGAGATTGCTCCGGGCGTGGAAGGTCTGATTCACGTCAGCGAAATGTCGTGGAGCCAGCACCTGCGCTCGGCTCAGGAGTTCCTGCACGTCGGCGACGAGGTGGAGGCCGTCATTCTGACGCTCGACCGCGAGGAGCGCAAGATGTCGCTCGGCATCAAGCAGCTCAAGGAAGATCCGTGGGAATCCATCGAGAACAAGTATCCCGTTGGCTCGAAGCACACGGCAAAGGTTCGCAACTTCACAAACTTCGGCATTTTCGTCGAACTCGAAGAAGGTGTCGATGGTCTGATCCACATCAGCGACCTGTCTTGGACGAAGAAGGTGAAGCATCCGTCGGAATTCACGCAGCAGGGTGCCGAAATCGAGGTCATCGTGCTCGAAATCGACAAGGAAAACCGTCGCCTCTCGCTCGGCCACAAGCAGCTTGAGGACAATCCTTGGGACACTTACGAGACGCTCTACACGCCGGGCAGCGTCCACACGGGCAAGATCACCGAAATGATGGACAAGGGTGCCGTCATCACGCTGAACGAAGGCGGCGAAGGCTTTGCCACGCCGAAGCATCTCGTGAAGGCCGACGGTTCGCAGGCTCAGGCAGGCGAAGAACTTGAGTTCAAGGTCATCGAGTTCGTCAAGGACACGAAGCGTATCATCCTGTCGCACAGCCGCACATTCGAGGAGCCGAAGGAAGAGGAGAAGAAGGCCGCTGCCAAGAAGGCCGCTCCGAAGAAAGAGGCTGCTCCCGCCATCCAGAACGTAGCCGCCAGCACCACGCTCGGCGACATCGACGCGCTGGCAGAACTGAAAGCAAAGATGGATCAGGAGTAAAAATTCCATCGATTCGATAGAAAAAGTGGCTTGTTTTTTCCGAAACAAGCCATTTTTTTGCCTATTTTTTTGCGTAATTCAAAAAAACATTGTAACTTTGCAGTCGGTTTTTACACCAACAGCGTGTTTCTGTTCTTGAAACACCTTGTAATTCACAATTTTCATGCAAAAATACACCATGTATTACAAAGACGATTTAATGCAAAAAGATATCGCCGAATTGGCTGATATTGCCAAAGAAACTGGTGCCGACGCAAGCATCAGCGACAAGGAAACTTTGGTTTATGACATTTTGGAGAAACAAGCCAGCGCAGAGGCTGCCAAGAATCCGCTCGGCGGCAAGAAAAAGCGCTCGCGCATCGTGAAAAAAGACACCGACCACGTCTATACCGTCAATGGAAAAGACGGCGAAAACTTCGACACGAAGAAGAACAAGGCCAATGCTCCCGAGCAGGCTCCGCTGTTCAAGGAAATGCCTGCCGTCAGCGAAGTGGACGAGCCCGAAACGACGGACGAAACGACCGATTTTGAAGTCGAGAAACCGACGGAGAACGCAACGCCGACGCTTGAGGAAATGGAGCGCGAACTGGCCGCCCTGTCGAAGCACAGAGGTCGCAAGTCGAAGAAGGAACTCGAACTGATTGCCGCCATCGAAGCCAAGAAAAAGGAACAGGAAGGCGACCAGAGAGTGAGATGGGAAGTCGTGGAAACGAGGCCCGAAGACATCGAGCCTTACGCGCCCGAAGCCGACTTGAACACGGAAAAATCCGCCGAAGGCGAGGACGACAATCTGCTGGCGCAGTTGCAGGCTAAAATCAATGCCCACAACGAAACGAGTCAGAACGGCGAGCCCACCAACGAGGTTTGGGCGGGCGACCCGGGCGACGGCACCGACTTCATCACCGTTGTCGATATTCCCATCGAAGACCACGGCGCACTGCCGACCTACGACATCTTCGACAATCCGACGATTCGGGTTCAGCAGCCGGTTCAGCCCCTTCAGCCGATGATGCCGTCGTCGGATAACTCGATGTTCAATTTCGACGACCTCATCAAAGCCAACGGCGTACTCGAAATCATGCCCGACGGCTATGGTTTCCTGCGTTCCAGCGACTTCAACTACCTGTCGTCGCCCGACGACATCTACGTGGCCAACAACCTCGTGAAACGCTATGGACTGAAGACTGGCGACGTGGTGCAATGCACCGTGCGACCGCCTCGCGACGGCGAGAAATATTTCCCACTGACCAACATCGAGAAAATCAATGGCCGTATGCCCTCGGAAGTGCGCGACCGCATCCCATTCGAGCATCTCACACCGCTTTTCCCCGAAGAAAAATACACGCTCTGCGGCGACCCGAAAACCACGAATCTCTCGACGCGCATCGTCGATCTCTTCGCCCCGATCGGAAAGGGCCAGCGCGCACTCATCGTGGCTCAGCCCAAGACGGGTAAGACGATTCTGATGAAGGACATCGCCAACGCGATTGCCGCCAACCATCCCGAGGCTTATCTGATGATGCTGCTCATCGACGAGCGTCCCGAGGAAGTGACCGACATGGCTCGCACCGTCAATGCCGAGGTCATCGCCTCGACTTTCGACGAACCTGCCGAGCGTCACGTGAAAATCGCGGGAATCGTGCTCGAAAAAGCCAAGCGAATGGTCGAATGTGGCCACGACGTGGTGATTTTCCTCGACTCCATCACGCGCCTCGCACGCGCTTACAACACCGTCGCACCGGCCTCTGGAAAAGTGCTCACGGGAGGTGTCGATGCCAACGCACTGCAAAAACCGAAGCGATTCTTCGGTGCAGCCCGCAAAATCGAAGGCGGCGGCTCGCTCACCATCATCGCAACCGCCCTCATCGACACGGGTTCGAAGATGGACGAGGTGATTTTCGAGGAATTCAAGGGAACGGGCAACATGGAACTGCAACTCGACCGCTCGCTGTCGAACAAGCGAATTTTCCCGTCGGTCAATCTTGTGGCTTCGAGCACACGACGCGACGAACTCCTGCAAGACAAGACGACGCTCGACCGCATGTGGATTCTCCGCAAATACATCGCCGACATGAATCCCGTCGAGGCGATGAACACCATCCACGAGCGGATGGAGCGCACGAAAGACAACGAAGAATTCCTGCTGTCGATGAATTCGTAGATGATTCCAAAATCACCCAGAAACAGCGCAAGAGAAATTCGTCGTGCGCAGTTGCCTGCCGACGGCGAGGCCTTGATTGCTGTGTTCGATGCTGCGCGGGAAATCATGACCGATTCGGGGAATACGCGGCAATGGAAGTCGGGCTATCCCTCGCTCTCGAATGTGGAAAGCGACATCGGGCAAGATGCTGGTTTTGTCGTCGTGGACGACGCTCGGATTGTGGCGTATTTCGCTTTTCTGCAGTCGCCAGAACCCACTTACGCGACGATTTACGACGGCGACTGGCTCGACGACACTCAGCCTTATCACGTCGTCCATCGCATCGCCAGTTTTCCCGATGTTCACGGCATTTTCGACAGCATCATGGACTTCTGTTTCGCACGTGAGCGCAACATCCGCATCGACACGCACAAGGACAATCGAATTATGCAGCACAACATCCTCAAGCATGGTTTTTCCTATTGCGGCATCATCCATTTGCT
>JAFYJH010000156.1 GCA_017538195.1 Prevotella sp. | reverse complement strand
CTCCCCTCTCCAGTGGGAGAGGGGTTGGGGGTGAGGCTGCCGGAATCTCAAACGTGGCGAGAACCTGCTGCGGATGCTGCAAGAAACTCAGTCGGCGCAGCTCCTCCTCGCTGACTTCCGTGACGGTCGGTTTTGCGTCGCTTCCCAAAGGCTTTCCGCCCGATTTTTCAGACTTCGGCACCGCCGAAATCAAGTTTCGATTTTCGTTCAACCACTCGGCGGTGGCAAAAAAATCCCGTGCCGACATCGCGGCCAGCAGGTCGCCGACCACTTTCGGTCCTTCCGCCACAAACAGCCCCGTCTGCCGTCGGAATTTCTTATGTTCGAGCGCTCGAATCCGCTTTATCGTTGCTTTACTGACCATTTTTTCTTCTTTTCTTGGCAAAATTGGGCAAAAAAAACCGAAAGTTTAAATTAAAACTTATATCTCAGACCGGCACAAAGCAACCCTTTTTCGCCAATGCCAGCCTCGACGAATCCGCGGAAGGCAGAACCACCGAACTCCATGCCCAGAGCTGTGGCTTGGAACATAAACGCAACCAAAGTCTCGTCTTTAGCGTCTGGATCAGTGGCCTTCACGTTGTTGTCACAAGAGAGCGACAGAAACATCGCACCTGCAGAAAGGGAAGAATACATACCGAAATACTTCTTGCGAAGCCAGTTGAACTTCACCGACGGCATCACTGTGATAAATGTTTCATTTAAATCATTCGTACGGTTTTTTTCATCCATGGCCTTACAACTGGCATATTCCGCGACAGCACCCAAACCCACCACGGGCGAGATGTGGTAATAATACTCCACGCCGACTGGTCCCCACCAAGAACTCTGATCACCTGCGGCGGCAGCAAACATACTCGTGTAGGTTGAGAGAATGTCAGATGCTGATCCAAAACCATAAAACACACCAATTTCGTGCTTAAATTCCTGTTCTTGTGCCTGTGCGCTCATGCTGAACAGAGCAACAAACAATGTTAAGAATACTTTTTTCATACGTTTTCTTTTTAAAATTTATATCTTGCGTGCAAAGTTATAATAATAGCATCAAAAAAACAAATAATTTGATTCTTTTCGAACGAGCAAAAATCACTCGCTCAACTGCTTTTCCAGAAACTCGGCGGCATCGGCGACGCAGTCGGGACATTCGCGCAGCATTTCCTTCGTGCCAACGCCTTTAAGCAGCCGACACTGCGTTGCTCCGTTGCGCTGCTGAAACTGCGTCATCACCTGCCGCATCGCCTTCATCGATAGGGCTTTGTCCTTCGTCGCCATACCCAGAACGATGCCTGCGCCGACGAGTGCGCCGCAGGTTCCTTCCATATTTCCCATACCCGCCGCAAAGGCGTTTCCGACGTTTCGAGCCGTCGCGTCGTCGAGCCCGATGCGGTCGGCGTAGGTGCAGACGATGGCCTGTGCGCAGTTGTGTGAGCCACAGCGTTTCTTTTCCGCTGCAAGATGTTTTCTTGTTTCCATTTTTTTACAGTTTTTTCAAGATTTCCTCTGGTCGATCCACGATGTTTTCGATGCCTTCGGCGACCAGCCTTTCACGCGGCACAAAGCCCCACGAACAAGCCACAAACGGCACTTCGGCATTCCGCGCCGTGTCGCGATCGACGAGGCTGTCGCCGATGTAAAGCGCATCGCCGGGCAGTTCCTGACGAATGTCGAAGACGATTTGCGGACAAGGCTTCCGCTCGATGCCCTCGCGCTCGCCAAAAACGCAGTCGAATGTGCCGGGGAAGAAATGCGCCACGATGTGCTTCGTGGCAGCGTCGTATTTGTTGCTTGCGACCGCCAGCCGATGCCCCTGCGCCTTGAGCGCGTCGAGCAGTTCGGGGATGCCGTCGTAGGGTCGCGTGTAGTCGGTGTTGTGGTCGTTGTAATACGGCACGAAATGCGCTCGGACGCGCAGGATGTTCTCCTCCGTCCGTTCCGTTTCGGGCAGCGCACGGCGAATCAAATTGTTGATGCCGTTGCCCACCATCGCCGGATAATCCTCGATGTCGTGCGTCGGGTAGCCCGTCAGTTTCAGCGCGTGGTTGCAGGCATAGCCCAAGTCGTCGATGGTGTTGAGCAGCGTGCCGTCTAAGTCGAAAATAATGGTCATCATCAATGTTTTAAAGTACAATTATAGACTTTCTTTGAGGAAGGGTTCTTGACGCTCCATCAATTCATATAAATACGCGGGGCTTTGCACGTATAGCTCTCCTTCTTCGTCCTGCAAGGCAGGCATCAAAGGAGAATTATACACGCGCTCCATCGCCTGTTCAATGGAGCAGCCCGTATCTTCCATGACATATTTCACCAGTTCGCTCAAAGCGTAATCGGTCAGAAATGTCGCTATTTGGTGATGTGAGGGCTGATTCATACGCTTTCAACTTTTGTTTTATGAAGGAAACGTAGTGCTTTCTCCGTTCCCAAATAATATTGTTGGTCGAGATACCTGTCTTGAAGCAACTCGGCAGCCTGTTCTGGCGAATAGATGCCCTCGCGGAAGTTTGTGAGTTGCAAAACAACGCCGTCGTCGGCAATTGGTCCAACAACGATGTCGTAGTCGTGTATGGATTCAATATTCTTCCTGTCACGATTGGCATCCACAAACAACAACCATTCCACACTGGCCTTTTCGGGAAAGATTTTTATGTTCAAGTCCGAATGCATGGCCGCCTCGTCAAACTCGTAGGTTAATAACGTGGCTTCACCGCCAAAAAGCCGTGCTTTTTTCTGTGCCATACGAATAGCCGTCGTTTTGTCAGGCGTCAAGTAAAAGCCCTTTCCGAAGTCTTTGTGGCGTAAACCTTTCGTGAGGTCTATCACCTCGATGTCAGAATTTGTTCCGTGGTAGAGTTTCATGCCAATGTTCCTCCGTTTCTTTGACAGATGATGAGCAGGTCGTCTATTGTTTCGTCCATCGACTGAAGATGCTCGACATCGTAGAATTCAATCAAGAATGCCAGTCCTTTATGTTTGTGCAAATAGCGGAAAGCCGCTTGCCGTGTCATGGCAAAACGCCGTCCGAATGCTTGGATGCAGGCTGTCAAAAATGGAATTTCGTACTTGCTCATCGTCGTTTGTAAATGTTTTACGGTGCAAAGATACAAAAAATCCTCGATTTCGGTTTGAAATGAGGACTCTTTTTGGATAATTTAGTCGTTTTTTTACTTTTTTTTCGGACTATTCTTTCGATATGTTCGCTCGCCGTTGATGTAGCTTTTCAGGTATGCGAAATCTCGAGGAACCCACCGCTCGCCCTGTGTGGTGGTGCTGAGAAAGTGGAAGCCGTCTTTGTCGCGATAATAACTCAAATCGTATGTGATATTGTCGCCATCGCCTTGTCGGTGAACATCGCCTTCGACGATGTCGGAATAATAGTTTGGTAAGTTAGGATTTGAAAAGCGAGGATTGAAGTTGTAATGATAGCGTTGCTCGGGATTCCGATTCACATAGTCGAAACTCAGCGAGTCTAACTGGTGGAGCAAGTTTTCTGCCACATCCTCGTATTCCAACGGAATCAAAAGGTGTGTGCCCGTAGTCAGTCCTGTGTGCTTGTTTTTTACATCATCTCTTAATACTGTAATGG
>JAFYJH010000155.1 GCA_017538195.1 Prevotella sp. | reverse complement strand
TTTCGGGATAAATCGGGTCGATGTAGTTGATGGAATCGCTCATGTCGCGAAGCCCGTTGCCCACTTGGATGACCACCGAGTCCTCGATGGAAATTCGGTCGCCCGTGACCACGTTCTTTCCGCGCACCGTCACGCCATAGACCCAGTCTTTCTCGCCCGGGATGAACTGCGGCATCGCCAGTTTGAAGCCCATCGCCGAGAGTTTCGCCATCGCCTCGCGCAGCGAACTGTTGTCGATGATGTCGGGCAGCGTGATTGTCGGCGTTGTCAGTGCGTTTACCGTCAGATAGATGATTCGCCCCGACTTCACGTGCGAACCCGGCTCAATCGACTGCTCCAGCACAACATCGGGCGGCAGCGACTTTACGTAGCCCGTGTCGGCAACAATGACGACGAGGCCCATGTCGTCGAGAATGCGCTCGGCATCCTTGAACTTCTTGTTCTTCACGCTTGGCACCGTCAGGCTCTCGCCGTGGTGCGTATAGATGTCGAGCGCGTATTTCACGCCGACCACGAGCAGCGCAGCCACAACCAACATCGCCAGCAGGTTGCCCCAAAGGTAGCCGCTCTTGAACTTTCCGAAAAACTCTGATGTCTTCATTTACCTTATTATATGTAATATTTAGGTGCAAAGTTATTGAAAATTATGCACAACTCCAAACGATTTGCGCATTTTTTTGCGAATTGGGCACAACAAAAGGCAGCACAGGGTCGATTCCTCGTGCCGCCTCATTCGTTTTTACGCTTTTCCGCGGATTATTTTCCGTGGTGCTCGTCGGATACGGTCAACTTCTTGCGGCCTTTGGCGCGGCGTGAAGCCAGTACGCGACGACCATTCTTCGTTGCCATGCGCTCGCGGAAACCATGCTTGTTCACGCGGCGACGGTTGTGGGGTTGGAATGTTCTTTTCATTGTCTTATCGTTTTATTTTTTGTTGTTTATTCTTGCGTATTCCAATTCGGGCTGCAAAGTTATACATATTTTTCCAAATGACAAAAATTTCTGCGAAAAAATCGTCAAAAAAACGATTTTTTACCATTTTTTCAGACCTTTCCCTGCTCGTGATAGCTGTAATAGGTGCCGTCGCAGACGATAATGTGGTCGAGGAAATGGACGCGCATCGTTTCGCAGGCTCGCTTGACGCGCTCGGTCAGATGGTCGTCGTCCTTGCTCGGCAGCGGACTTCCCGACGGATGATTGTGGCAGAGGGCGAGCACCGTGGCGTTGGCGAGGATGGCCTCGCGCATGATGATTCGCACATCGACCGCCGTCTCGGTGATGCCGCCGTGCGAGATGCGCACCGCTTTGATGAGGCGGTATTTCTGGTTCATCAGCACCACCCACGACTCTTCCACGTCGAGGTCTTGCATTTTCGGGTGCATCAGCGCGTAGATAGCGGTCGGCGAACCCACGTCCTTGCGTTCCTCGGCCTTTTCGAGTTGCCGACGCTTGCCCAATTCGCAGGCGGCGAGAATCGTGATGGCTTTCGCCTCGCCGATGCCGTTGTATTCGCAGAGTTCGCGAATCGACTTCTTGCCGAGCGTGTTCAGGTTGTTTTGGCAGTCGGCAAGCACGCGCTTCATCAGTTCGACCGCCGTTTCCTTCGTCGAACCCGAACCGACGAGAATCGCCAACAGTTCCGAATCGCTCAACGCCTCGGCTCCCAAGTCGCGCAGTTTCTCGCGAGGTCGGTCTTCCTCTGCCCACTGGTTGATGTTCAACTTATCGTTCATTGATAAAAATTCTTTTCAAAAGCCGTAAATTCATCTTGTTTCAGCACCATTCGCTTCCACCAAGCCTTCAAAAAGCCGAGTCCGTAGCCCATCAACTGCACGAAAGCGGCGGGAATTGAGAGCAAACCGACCCACAGACTGCGATTTTTCACCGACGAATGGACGAAAATGACCAATGAATAGAGCAGAAGTGGCGAAAGTGCCGCGAGAATGACGAAAATTCCGAAGAAAACCAACAAAATGCTGTGGTTGCAATGCGGCTGCTGTCCGCTTCTCGGCCACGAAGCCCAAAGTCCAAGCAAGGCGATGATGAGACCGAGGAATGCGATGACGGTCAAAAGAATCGTGCCAGCCGTGAAAATTGCAGGCAAAACGTGGACGAACTTCATCGTGCCGGGATGCCGTTTCGTGAGGTTGATGCGGGCGATGCCGCTGTTGAAAACCTGTCGGAAAAACTTGCGGAAATCAGTGCGCCGCTTGTGCCACACCCACGCATCGGGCAGCAAGGCCGTTTTGTAGCCAGCCTCGACAATTCGATACGAAAAGTCGATGTCCTCGCCGAAGCGCATTTTCGAGAAGCCGCCGAGTTCCTGATAGACTTCGCGACGAATGCCCATATTATAGGAACGGGGAAAGAACTTGTCGAGAGCCCCCCTCTTTCCCCCCAACTGGGGGGATGAACCACCGCGAATGCCGCCCGTCGTGAAAAACGAGGTCATCGAGTAACTGATGGCCTTCTGCACGGACGAGAATGAGTCGTGGGCTGCGTCGGGGCCGCCCCAAGCGTCAAATTGACAATTGACAATTGACAATTGACAATTGATGCTTTTCTCTACCGCCTCCAAATAACCGCTCGGCAGCACCACATCGCTGTCGAGGACAATCAGCCAATCGCCCTTCGCTCGTTCCGCGCCGTAGTTTCGACTCTGTCCCGGACCGCTGTTCTCCTTATAATAATAATGTAGGTCGAGCCGATCCTCATAGCGACGACACACAGCCTCACAGGGCACTTGCGAGCCGTCTTCCACGATAATCACCTCGAAATCCTTGAAATTCTGCTCGCAAAGGCTCTGCAACAACTCGTCCACCTCGTCGGGACGGTTGAAAACGGGGACGATGATACTATAATTCATAGTTCATAGTTCATAGTTCATAGTACATTTTTCATCATTTGTGCAGCAAAGGACAATTCATTCCGTGCGAGCCAACTATGAACTATGCACTATGAACTATGCACTGAAAATTATTCCTTCACGCGCTGCAAATACGAGCCGTCGCGCGTATCGACGAGCACGAGTTCGCCCTCCTCGATGAACAGCGGAACGCGGATTTCCACGCCCGTTTCCAGCGTTGCAGGCTTCAGCGTGTTCGTGGCCGTGTCGCCCTTGATTCCAGGCTCCGAGTGGGTCACGCGCAGCGTCGTCTTCACCGGCATTTCGGCATAGAGAATCGTGTTCGTGTCGGCATCGCTCACCACTTCGACCACGTCGCCTTCCTTCATGTATTCCACGCCCGTGATCAGATCCTTGGCGATGGGAATCTGGTCGAAAGTCTCGTTGTTCATGAAGATGTAGTCGGCACCCTCCATGTAGAGATACTGGTAGGGACGACGCTCCACGCGCACGTCTTCGAGCGATTCGCCGATGTTGAAGCGTTTTTCCAATACGCGACCGCTGACAACGTCTTTCAGCGTCGTGCGCATAATCGTGTTACCCTTGCCCGGCTTCACGTGCAGGAAGTCGATGCAGAAATACAACTTGCCATCCATGCGGATGCAAGTACCTTTTTTGATGTCTTGTGATTTAATCATTGCTGTTATTGAATTTTTAATTGTGAAAAATCTTGTTTTGATTTCCAAATGCGCTGCAAAGGTACAAAAAAAACGCTTAAGTGAGCACATAATCAAGAATTTTTTGTAACTTTGCCACGCAAAACAGTGAAAAATCGACATGGATCAGACAGAGAAAATTTGGATTGAAGAGCGGATTGTAGATGTGCTGAAGACCGTCTATGACCCCGAAATTCCCGTTGATATCTACGAATTGGGACTGATTTACCGCATCGAGGTGAAGGACGACCGCGAGGTGGAAATCGACATGACATTTACTGCGCCGTCGTGTCCCGCTGCCGACTTCATTTTGGAGGATGTGCGGCAGAAAGTGGAAACGCTCGAGGGCGTGAAGGGTTGCACGGTGAACCTCGTGTTTGAGCCGGCTTGGGACCAGTCGATGATGTCGGAGGAAGCAAGAGTGGAGTTGGGATTCGACTAATTGACAATTGATAATTGACAATTGATAATTTTATGAAGAATATATACTTTTTATCCGATGCCCATTTGGGTTCGTTGGCGATTCCTCATCCGCGCACGCAGGAACGGCGTTTGGTGAGGTTTCTCGACAGCATCAAGGAGAAGGCTGCCGCCGTCTATTTGATGGGCGACATTTTCGATTTTTGGAACGAATATCGGCACGTGGTTCCGAAGGGTTATACGCGCTTTCTCGGCAAGATTTCCGAACTGACCGACATGGGCGTGGAGGTGCATTTCTTCACGGGCAACCACGACCTCTGGACTTACGGCTACTTGGAACAGGAGTGTGGCGTGATTGTGCATCGGCAGCCGCTGACGACCGACATCTACGGCCACGTTTTCTACCTCGCCCACGGCGACGGGCTCGGCGATCCGAGCCGAAAATTCAAATTTATGCGCTGGCTGTTCCACAACCGCGTGTGTCAGCGGCTTTTGAACTTCGTGCATCCGTGGTGGGGAATGAGTCTTGGACTTGGTTGGGCTGGCAAAAACTATCGTGCGCACAAGGCATCGGGCGGTCCTGTGCCGTTCTGGGGCGAGGAACGCGAACACCTTGTGATTTACACGAAGAAATACCTCGAAACCCACAAAAACATCGACTTTTTCATCTACGGCCATCGCCACATCGAACTCGACTTGATGCTGAGCAAAAATCGCGAGACGGGCATCGAGGAACGCGGCGAAAAAGGTCGTGCGCGGATGCTGATTCTCGGCGACTGGATCGAGCAGTTCACTTACGCGGTTTACGACGGCGAGCATCTTTTCCTTGAGGAATATGTCGAGGGCGAGAGTCAGCCGTGATGGGAAAAGGGTTGAAAAATTAAAAAGTTAAAAGGTTAAAGGGTGAAAAAGGAGTTCCCTTGAGTGAAACGAAAAAAGTAACAAATATAATAAATCAAACAACATGATGAAAAAATCTGTCATTCTATTCATTTCGTTGCTGTTGGCAAACGCGGTCAGCGCAGCAGGATTCCCGAATATCAGCGATTCGGACAACGAGTATTGGTACTACCTGAAATTCACGCAGGGCGTTTATGTCGTGGCCTCCAACGGCGAGGACGCAGTTTGCAAAGCGGCGATTCCGACGGGCAAGGCGGCGCAACTCTGGAAGGTGAAAGGTTCGGCTGCCGACGGCTACACGTTCACGAACAAACTCGGCCTGCAACTCTACGCTGTCGGCACGGAACGAGGCTCTGAAATTCGAGCCGGACGGTCGCCGCAGTCGCTGCAAAAGTTCAAAATCAACACGCGGGGCAGCAACTACACGATTACGCCGTTCTCGAATACGGGTCAGGCGTTCAACTGTTGGGGCGGAATGGGCTTCAAGAACGACATCAAACTCTACGATTCGGGCGACGCGAATGCGCCGATGGAATTTATTGCCGAAGCCGATATGACGATGGAAAACGCGCTCGTGCCAGTGGTTCCCTATCCGCAGACGGTGAGCGTGAACGGCGGTCGTTTCGACCTGCACGAACTGACGACGATTCTCTTTTGCAATCGAGAAAAAAATAATCCGAATGAGGACGAATACTTGAAAAAAATGGCACAGCGAATGGCCGACGATTTTCAGCGCACGGCAGGGATTTCCTGTGATGTGAAAGACGCAAGATTAAACGTAAATTGGCCGGGAAAATATCTGGAAATGATTCTTGACGAGTCGCGTCCATCGGAAGGTTATAAACTGTCTGCCAGCAGCGACGGAATCCAAGTCAGCGCGTCGGATTTCGGCGGTTTCTTCAACGCCTTGCAGACGCTTCGCCAACTGATGCCTTCGGCCATCTACGGAAAAGACTTGAAAGCCGATGCCGATTGGACTTTGCCCTTCGTCAATATCACGGACAAACCGCTGATGTCCTACCGCGGTTTTATGCTCGACGTGAGCCGTCATTTCTTCGACAAGGAAGAGGTGAAAAAGCTCATCGACGTGGCTTCCATCTATAAACTCAACCGATTCCACTGGCATTTGACCGACGACCAAGGCTGGCGAATCGAGATTCCCGAATATCCGAAACTGACGACCGTCGGGGCGATTCGCGCCGGCTCGATGCAAAGCTACGACGCAACCAACAAAACCTCGCTCTACGACGATACGGAATACGGTCGCGGCTGTTTCTACACGCTCGACGACCTGCGCGAAGTCGTGGCCTACGCGAAGGAACGCAACATCGAAATCGTTCCTGAAATCGACATGCCCGGCCACATGGTTGCTGTCGTGGCGGCCTATCCCGATCTGAGTTGCGACCCGTCGAAAACCTACAACGTGCGCATTCCGGGCGGCATCAGCACCGACGTTTTGAACATCGGCAAGGACGAGGCCATCGACTTCTTGAAATGCGTGCTCGGCCACATCGCCGAGGTCTTTCCGTATGAATACATCCACATCGGCGGCGACGAATGTCCGACGACGGCGTGGCAGAACAACGCCGACTGCAAGCGTCGCATTCAGGAGGAAGGACTCAGCGGCGTGAACGACCTGCAACCGTGGCTCGTGCAGGTCATCGGCAGTTTCTTGAGCGAAAACTACGGCAAAAAAGTGATGGCTTGGGACGAGGTCATCGACCATTGGAACAGTTCCTACACCATCGATCCGCTCATCATGGCGTGGCACGAAGGACGCGCCAAAGCCGCTGCCGACAAAGGCTTCAAGAGCGTGTTCACGCCCTCGCCGCGCTACTATCTCGACCAGTTGCAAATCACGCCTTCGCAGATGGAAATCGACGCGCCCTATATGGGCGGCTACGGCGACGGAACCATCAGCAGCGTCGAGCGCATCTATTCGTTCAATCCTCACGCCGAAGTGAGCGGTCGCGAAAGTTTCGTGGTCGGCACACAGGCGAATCTGTGGACCGAAACCTGCACCTCGAACCGCGAGGCCGAATATTGCTTCTATCCGCGTCTGCTCGCGCTCAGCGAAGTGGCGTGGCTCAGTGCTTCCAAGCGAAATTTCCCGGGATTCTATGCCCGTCTGCAATCGCAGGATGAAGTGCTCGACGAAAAGGAAATCTTCTATGCCAAACACTACATCGAGCCCGACGACCTGACTCCTGCGGAGCAGGCCATTGCCGAGGCTGAAAAATATCTCGAAGAAAGCGTGCCCGATGCCGTCGGATACCCGATTCAATCGGCTTATAACGCGCTTCAGCAGGCGGTCGAGTCGCTGAAAAACGATATGGAAAACGCCTCGAAACTCGCCAATCTGACAAGCGAAATCGACAACTACAAAAACGCGCCGATTGTTCTGCCCGAAGACGGAAAAATCTATAAAATCAACAGCGCAGCAACCCATTTCCGCACCCGTTTCAACGGCTCGTCGCTCTACGCGAAGGGCGAAAACGGCGTTTATGTCCACTACACGCCGCAGACCGAGCCCGAAGAACTTTGGGAATTCAAGAAACAAGCCAACGGAACCTATCAAATCGTCAGTGTTTTCACGGAAAAACAACTTTCTATGTCGGCCTCGGCCAATAGCGAAGTGAAAACCGCCGATTCGGGCACGAATTTCACCATCGCCAAAGCCACGAAAGCCGCCGGTGGCTACACCTACATTCCGGGCGTGGTGAACATCAAAAATGGAAGCTACAACATTTATGCGAAACTCTCAGGCTCGACCATCAGCATCGTCGCCAACACCGACGGATCGCTCTGCTATCCGGGCACGTGGCGCATCGAGGAAGTCACCGACTACAGCCTGTGGCTGCAAAAACTCGTCGAAAAAAGCGAACTGATAATTGAAACTGCCGAACCGCACGAAATCGGCCAGCCGACCGAGGAAGCACTGCAATTCCTGCGTGAAAAAGTCGTCGATTCGGGTCGAAACGCTTTGAACGAAGGCGGCGTGAACCGCGAAACCTATCTTGCCATCGTCGCGCTCTACGAGGAATTCCAGAAAATGGAGAAAACCACCGTTGAGGATGCCATCGACGAAGGCTATTACTACCACATCCGCAACGCCTATTTCACCGACTATTACGCCTGCGCCGATGCGGATGCCGTGTTGCCCAAGAAATTCGCCGACGAGGACGCCTACAAATGGTCGTTTACGAAAAACGCCGACAAAACCTTCTACATCAGCAGCAAAACGAGCGAAAATCGCGCTTTTGTCGCGTCGAGTGCCGCCGAACAGCGCGTACAACTCGGTCAGGACTACAAATGGACGCTGAAACTCGTCACCACCGACCAAGGCAACTCCGCCATTGCCATCGTCGATGCTTCGGGCGCGTACAGTTGGTACACCAATCCCAGTGCGTGGAACTACATCCTGCTGAAGCCTTACGACTGGGGCGCAAGCGTCTGGGAACTCATCAAAACGACTGAGAACACGACCACCGGCATTGAATCAATTGACAATTCAAAATTGACGATTGACAATTCGGCAGTTTTCAACCTGCAAGGGCAGCGCGTAGCGACACCGAAGAAAGGCGTTTTTATCCAAAATGGAAAGAAAAAAGTGGTGAAATAAACGTTGGCTATCAATAAAATAATAGGTAATAGGCGATGAAAAAGTAATCAAAACCTATTACCTATTATCTTTTTATCTGTAACCTATCACTTCACAAGTTCCATCGTATCGCGGGCGATGACGATTTCCTCGTCGGTGGGAATCACCCAGACCTGCACACGCGAGTCGGAAGTGGAAATCAGGCGTTCCACGCCACGGCAGTTGTTGGCTTCGGCATCGATTTTCACGCCCAAGAATTCCAAGTCGGCGCAGGCTTCGAGGCGCGTTCCAATCTGGTTTTCGCCCACGCCAGCCGTCCACACGATGGCATCGACGCCACCCATCGCGGCAGCGTAGGCACCGATGTATTTCTTGATGCGATAGTTATACATGTCGAGGGCCAAGCGAGCACGCTCGTTGCCTTCCTCGGCGGCGTTTTCGATGTCGCGCATATCGCTGGAAATGCCCGTGATGCCGAGCACACCCGACTTTTTGTTGAGGAAGTCGGCCATTTCCTGCGGCTGCATATTCAACTTGGCCATCAGATAGGTCACAGCCGACGGGTCGATGTCGCCCGAGCGCGAACCCATCATCACTCCGGCGAGCGGCGTGAGTCCCATCGAAGTGTCGATGACTTTTCCGTCTTTGATGGCAGCGACCGAGGCACCGTTTCCGATGTGGCAGGTGATGATTTTCAAGTCTTTGATGTCCTTGCCCATCAGTTTGGCGACGCGATGCGACACGTAGCGATGCGAAGTGCCGTGGAAACCGTAGCGGCGCACGTGGTATTTCTCATAAAGTTCGTAGGGCACGGCGTAGAGATAGGCGTGCGGCGGCATCGTCGAGTGGAAGGCGTTGTCGAACACCGTCACCTGCGGCACGTTGGGCATCAGGTGATTGACGGCGCGGATGCCTTTCAGGTGGCCTGCGTTGTGGACGGGCGCGAGGTCGCAGAGGCTTTCGATGCCTGCTTCCACGCCTTCGTTCACGAGGCAACTCTTTTCAAACAGGTCGCCGCCCTGCACGATGCGATGGCCTACGGCGTCGATTTCGTCGAGGCTCTTCAGCGCACCGTATTCTTCGCTGAGCAGTTGTTGGAACACGAAATTCACGCCTTCCTTGTGGTCGGGCATGTCGTGCATCAGGATTTTCTTCTCGCCGTTGGGCAGCGTGAGTTTCAGGAAGGCGTTGTCGAGGCCGATGCGCTCCACGCCGCCCTGTGCCAGTACGGATTCGTCGTCCATATCGTACAATTTGTACTTGATGGAACTTGAACCGCAATTCAATACAAGTATTTTCATCTTTTTGAATTATTTTGAATGATTTATTTTGCGTCCATTGCTTGACAGGCTGTGATTGCCACCATATAATAAATGTCATCGACGGAACAGCCGCGCGAGAGGTCGTTCACGGGACGGGCGATGCCTTGCAGAATCGGACCGATGGCCACAGCGTCGCCGAGGCGCTGCACGAGTTTGTAGCCGATGTTTCCCACTTCAAGATTCGGCACGACAAGCACGTTGGCACGGCCTGCGATATGGCTGCCGGGAGCTTTCTTCTGTCCCACCGACGGCACGAGAGCGGCATCGGCCTGTAGTTCGCCGTCGATTTGCAGCGATGGGTCGATTTTCCGTGCCAAGCGCGTGGCCTCCACCACCTTATCCACCACTTCGTGATTGGCCGAGCCTTTCGTCGAGAAACTCAGCATCGCCACGTAGGGTTCTTCAAATCCAGCCACAGAACGGGCCGTCCTCGCCGTGCTGACGGCAATCTGCGCCAACTGGTTCGCGTCGGGCATCGGCGTTACGGCGACGTCGCCCATCACGAGAATGCCGTCCTCGCCATATTGCGCCTGCTTGGTGACAAGCAGCATCGCACCGCTCACGCAGGTGATTCCGGGCGCACATTTGATGATTTGCAGCGCAGGGCGCAGCGTCTCGGCAGTCGTCGAGAGAGCACCCGAAATCTGACCGTCGGCACCGCCCGTCTTGATGATCATACAGCCCAGATAGAGCGGATTTTTCACCAGTTCGCGCGTCTGCTCGATGGTCATTCCCTTCGATTTGCGCAGTTCGCAGAGCAGTTGGGCATACTCCTCGCTCTTCGGGTTGTTGAGCGGGTCGATGATGGTCGCCTTGTCGATGTTCGTCAGTCCCCATTTCTCGGCATCGCTGTGGATTTCGTCGGGGTTTCCGATGAGGATGATGTCGGCCACTTCGTCGGCCAGAACGCGGTCGGCAGCACGCAGCGTGCGTTCCTCGTTGGCCTCTGGAAGCACGATGCGCTGCTTGTCAGCCTTCGCCCGTGCCACGATTTGATGTAGTAAATCCATATTTTTTGAGATTTTATTGTTTAACAGTTTATTGCCTGCAAAGGTACAAAAAAATAGCAAACGACAGGAAGATAATGTCGTTTTTTTTACATGATGATGAAAAATGGCTCATAGACAAAAATAAAAGAACACAAAAAACGGGAGTATTATTTCAGATTTCCACTGAAAATCCGAAGTGCAACTTCGGATTTTTAACGAAATATTTGCAGGTTTCAGCTGAAAAACCGCTTAATGAGAGTCTAAGGATTCCAAAAAGTTTCTATATCTTCAATCATTGAAATGGGGAGTTGAAAACGTTTGTCTTCTCGTTTGGCATCAATCGCTTCCAAAAAATGCGGCCATTCATTCTGATAAACTTTTCTCATATGTACATTACTTCCATTTTCATGGGTGGAAGAATATCTTATGTTCGCCAACCTGTCAGCCAATTTCACGAATGGAGCATACGGTGTCTCGCGTATGCCTTGATAATACTTTTCACCGGCTCGTTCGGCACGATTACGCCCTTTGTCGTTTGTCAGGGCAAAAACAATCTCCGCAGCCATATATGCTTGTTGCTCATCCATATATTGTCGGGCAGTTTTCATGACATCATTATATGTCAAACGAGCATCCTCGATACTGTCATGGTAGTATCCGCCGAAAAACATCGGTAAAATGTCCGTTTCTTCAGCACAGACAAAATGCCCGTACTTATAAACAGAATCCACAACCATGTCCAGATGAATTCCATACGGAAGATTGCCATCGTATGTCTGGTTCACCGACTCGTGTAGAAGATGGGCAGAATTACGAATCTGCTCAATTTCAACTTTATGTTTTTCAATAAAGTTCTGAAAATCTTTCTGTGTCATCGTTTGTGTGCTCATTACTCACAATTTTTATATTGATGTTGCAAATATACGGCTTTTTTCACAAAATGCCAAATAATTCCGCGATTTTTCTTTTTTACAAAAAAACAGGGACTCTTTCGCCCATTGTAGCTACTCAGATCCCTGCTCTGTTTTTCTATTCATGGAAAAATCACTTCACTCGCTGCCCTTTCCCGTTGAGAATCAATTTCTGACCGTCGGCCACTTTACACAGGTAAAGGTCGGGGCCGATGGCAGTAATCAGCGAGTAGGAGGGTGGCGTAATCGTGTGACCGTCGGGCGACATCAATCCGTGCCAACCATGTTCAGCCTGATAACTGCGACAACGGGCAACGGCTTGCTTGAAGCGCAGTTCGCTGCTTTCCGATTCGACAACCGTTTTCTCGTCCTCGTATTGATAATCATAGTTCTTCGTCGTTTCAAAGTACACTTCGTCGGTGTCGTACGTCAATGTTTCGACATCGCTGATGTAGAAGTCCTCCACAATTTCGCCCTTCCGATTGTAAGTGCGGACGGAATGGTCGGGCATGGCGGCTTCGATGAGGCTGTCGCAAATCCAGAAACGGGCATTGCTGAACGGGATAATGGCTTTTAAGTCGGGACCGAGCACGGCATTCTGCTTGCCGTTATTGACAATCCAAAGCGAATCGCTCGTTTCGATACGGAAATATTCCGGCTGCAACACCCAGTTTCCTTGCTTGTCGATGAGTCCGACCCGTTCACCTCGCTCGTCGTGCATGATGCAGTGGCCGTAGTGGAACACATAGCCGTCTTTCCCGAGGAAATAGGGAATGTGATTGTCGATGACAACCTTTCCCGTGTGGTCGATAAACTTAATCCAGCCATCGTCGTCCACCGAGGCCAGTCCGTCGGAAAACACCCACGCATGGTCATACTTCGGCTCGATGGAAACCGTGCCTGTAAACATATTGAAATAGCCCCGTTTCTTTCCGTTGCTGAAGCAAACCAATGAGTCGTAGCCGAGAGGCTTTGAAATCCACGCCACATTTTTCAGGGTCTTTTTGTTCGTGAAGATATTGAAAATGTAGCCATTGCCATCGCCGTGGTCGTGATAAAAGATATTACGACTGATAAACGTATTCTCATAGCAGTCCGGATCGTCACAACTATGATACCTTCTGGCGTATCTGTCGTAGAATTCACAGCCGAAAGAGTAAATCAACAGCGACGTGATGAAAAACATAAGAATTGCCGCACTCGTGGCAAACAGTCCCCAAACACATTTGGCAAACTTGCCGTCTCTTTTGTACCCGAACAGGCCGAAAAACCAACCCAATGCCTGACACAATCCTCTCCACAGCACCGTGAAGAACGTTTTTGCTGATACTTTTTCCATTTTTTTGATTTTTAAACGTCAATCATTTTTTATTTGCTACCAACATATAGTTGCCAGTGCCTTCGTAGTACACCACCGGCAACATACTTTCCGGGATATACTCATGCACGCGGATTGCATTGCTTCCCGATGGCAAGTCATATAACTTTTTCATTTCGTTCTCGCTGATAGGATGGTCGCGTATGATATAGTTCTGATACTCACGATCATCACCACTGTCATAAGAATCAAACTTCGGGTAGCTCATATACATCTGACCGATATGCAAGCCGTCTATCTTAGGACGAGGATTCTTTGGCAACCACGGTCTCGGGTCGGATTCATCTTTCATAAACACCTCAGTACATTTAAGAAGTTGGTTCAGCCCATGAATTTCCTTCCCAAACAGTTCTATGGTGTCATTGATGTTATAGCACTGTATGTCGTATGCAGCGACCTCCTCCAAGTCGTTCTTAAGCCAGTAGCGCAGATATTTCACATCTTCGGGCGATTCCTTCAGCGTAGGAGCCTCCGACAACATCAGTTCCACCAAAGCCTCGTTGCCATGCTCGCGCAGATAGTCGCGGTAGCGTACATTATACTGTACGATGCCACGCAATTCATAATTCAGGCTTTTTGTAACTGCCTGTAAAGCGCGCACTGCACTGTCGAGGTCTGGATACCATTTCCCGTCATAATTAGGAACGCAGATTTTCGTACTTTCATTACTACTCTCATTACTCATTTTCTGAGTTGAAGACAAATTGGAAATCATAATTACCTCCTATTTTAAGGGTTAGACATATTGGATTGTATAAAACATTTGAAATTCATTCTGCAAAGATACGATTTTTTAGGAAAATAATATTCTGTCCATACTCTCTTTTTAAGATAGAGTGCATGGACAGAATAAATCTATCAAAATGAAAATATTGTTAAAAAAATCAGCTATTTTACTTAAATGATTCCAATATTAAATCTAATTTGTCCCTTGATAATTTCAAATTAGTAAGACTTGTTATCAAAAGTTGCTGACGTCGGTCTACTTGGACTTGACCTTCACGTTTTTTTGCGCGAATACTTTCTATTTTCTCTTCAACAGCATTCAATTCTTCATCTATCTTTTTGTCGAGTTCTTTTGTGCTATTTAGTAATTTTTGCTTAAGCGTTTTAACAGCATTTATAGTAATACTTCTTTTTTCGTTTTGCATCGCCTTTAAAACTTCCTTTATGACCTCGTCACGAGTTCTGTCTTCTGCATTAGAACCCATTGTACCCATACCGACAATTGCAATGAGTATCATTCCGACAAGTATAACAGGGCTGGTTGCACCTAAAAGCATTAGACCTATTGCGGCAACAATTTGAGCAACGATTGTACCAATGAATTCTGTTGAAAATCCCATAGCACCACCAGCGGCAGCACCACCAATTCCTCCACCAAGGAAACCTGCTACCATTGCAGTAATTCGTTCAACAGCACCAGGGCTATTTACTTCCTGACTACCTGAGATTCGAAGATTCATCGCATCTATCTCTAATAAGATATTTCTAAACTTATATTTAAAATCCTCTCTCATTTCTTCTAAACGACCATTAATAAATGGCTCAATGCTGTCATGTTGCCATGTGTTTTGTTCTTCAAGTATCTTATCTTGTAGTTTCTTTATTAATTCTTCTGTAAATTCCTTTGTAGAATCTTCTGGACTGAATATAGAGATAGACGAATCACATGGTACTCCATATACTCGCTCTCTCATACTCCTTTCCATTTCATTTAGGTGAAATTCTATTTTTTGGCCTACTTCTGCACCAATTCTCTCAATACGATTTGTAATTTGTTCTTTTAGTTGCGCTCTTTCTCTTTTTAAACGATCCAAATTTGGAAGTTCAAGTTGCAATCTGTGATCCAAATCTACTAAAGAAGTATTTAGCATCCTTTGTTCATTGGGAATTGTCTCATTAATGGCTTTGTCAATAGAATAGATTGTTTTGATGATAGGCTGAGAAAGTTTGATAACTCCGCGTTGGTTAATAAGAAAATCATTTAATAGTTTCTCAAATTCAAGTATACCTGACTGTGCCAGTTTTACTTGATTATGTTCATGGCGTCCATCCTTTGCATCTTCTGCATTAACAAAAAAGATTCCTTTTTCTCCAAATTTTGTTTTGTCTTTTAATTTGGAAATGATATGAGTCTTTTGCTTCTCTTGCTGATTTAATGCAATTTGATTGATTCTATTGCCGACAAAGAAGATATATTGATGACCAGATGAAATAATGTCGTTGTTGATGGCAGTCATTTCATTCTGAGCACATGGAGCTATACAACTTAGCACAAAAACAATGGCATCAGCATTAGTCAAGTAGTCTTTTGTAACTTTTGTTCTTGATTCGTTCTCATTTAATCCCGGAGTATCTATTATTTCAACGCCTTGCTTGCATATTTCCAATGGCCAGAACAATTCTGCTTTTTCATATGGAGATTCGACAATTGCCTTAGACTGACTTTCTGCATTTATGTCTATAACAACATAGTCCTCTATACTTTCGACGGGAATAGATATAGGATTTACATTCTTTCCTCCAAACTTGTTTACATAGTCTTTAATACTGCACATAATAGTAGGAGGTAAAGGAGGTACAGGGTTCTTAAAATGAATAATCGCTTTTTTGTCAGTTGCGTATTTTACCTCATTTATAATTGCAGTACAAGGTGGTGCTGCGGCTGGTAAAATGTCACCGCCACCTAAAAGTGCATTTATGAATGTACTTTTTCCGACTTTAAACTGACCCATTACGACGACTTTAAATGTGTCATTTTGGAGCTTGCGATACACTTCTATAATATCTGTTTCTGCACTAGCATAGTCACTTCCAAGTTCTGCATAAACAGATTTTACTTCATTTATGGTATTGCTTACTTGTTGTTTTTTTGCATTATATACGTTGAAATCCATATTACTTTAAATCATTAAGTTGTTCTATAATAACATTAAAATTACTAATTTCCGAATCCTCAGTACATGTAAAAGAGTCTATCTTGTGAGCTTTAAGCCACCCATCTTCTTTTATATCAAGAGCATCAATGAATGACTCATAGACCTCATGTACTTTGGAAGGAATAAGGGACTTTATCTTAAGAAAAGTTTCATCAACCAATGTCCTCAGTGATGTTTCCAGAGTACTCTTCTGCTTCGCAATCTCCTTTGTTAGCATCCTGTCTCCAAGAATACCACAACCTGCACTAACAATCGCTCCAACAGGTCCGACAATGAAGTACATTGCGGTGGCCAATGCAGAAGCTCCAGCCATTGAGGCATAACGATATTTTCGCAAATCTTTCATCTCGTCAGCATCTGGGACTATGTCAACATTGACATTGGGATTGTCCAAAGAAGCGTCGGGACTATCAACTGCACCAGCCTTAAATTTGGCCAGTAGTTCTTTATTTAACCACGCCTGATCAGTACGAAGTCTGTTTTGAAGTTTGTTGTCAATGTAAGTTGAAATGTTGTCAATTTCGATTTTAAGTCTAAGAGGCAAATTGTTTTTCCACCATTCTTTGGGATTTTGGGTTGAGATAAGATCCAAGTGGAGTTTGTCATATACTTTTTGAGAGCTATTGTTCAACTCATCATTGATTACCTGAACGCAGTCATTCTCTCTTTTTTCACATTCGATTCTCAAATCTTCCCATGCGAGTTGTTGGAATCTTACATTCTGTTCTCTTGTTCTAAAATTTTCATACTTCTGCGCTCTACTTTCTTCTAAAGGCAGAAGTTTTTGACGCATTGATCGTATCGCCGATTCAATCAAATCTTGAGTAAGATAATTTGAAATTTTCTCCCGTTTGTCCTCTCTGATACCTTCTTCAATGATTGTATTTAACCAGTTTGAAATCTTATCATATCCATAATAATCCGCTATAAGTTCATCTGGTTCATAACCTTCTTCTGTGGATATAAAACAATAGGAAGCACCAGGTAAAGATGATGTCAGTTTTGAAGATATGTATTTGAATAATCTTTCGATTTCAGTTTGTTTAACCTGCTCTATTTGCGAGAAGCAGATAAAAATCTCTTTTGCTCCAAATGAATGGAGTTGCCCCATTATCTGGAGATTATCAACAGATAATGCATTTAACGCTGAAACACAGAAAATAACAGCATCAAACATTGCCAATTCTCTTTGCTCGTATTCATAGGGGCAAAGCTTTACTATTTCAATGTCATCGTTGGCAAGTAGTTGACTCTTTGTGAATGTTTGCACTTTGTACTGATGCAAATTATCCAAATCATGCTTTATAGAATCAATATTAATAATGCCCCCATCACTATTCATCAATAATGCTGAACCCTCTCCGTGGGTTATGGTAAAAAACATATCCTCTAAAGCTATGGCTATGAAAGGTTTAAGAACTTCATCGGATAGAATTTTTTCAACGATGTTTAAGGAGATTCCTCCCACTCCGTAATCGGCAAAAACTCCTATCCGCATTTTTTTGTTGGCCTCAAACCTTTCTATTTCATCAAGTCGAGGCTTAAATTGCAATAATGTTTCATGCCCTAATATGGGGCGTAGTTTGTTAATTTTTTCCATATTTTATGTTATTAAATAAGTTTTTTACTTCATTCAGCGTTTTGACGCATGTTTGTATCTCTTCCAATTTAGCATTAACGCGTTCTTCTTTTCTCAATTCTTCTTGGATTCTTCTTTGAATAACTTTTTCGAATTTCGAAATGAAATGCCACCGTATTTGCTCCATTTGATTTTCAAAATCATCATTTACCTTCTTTATTATAGAAGAATAAAAGTTGTAAATTTTATCAAATCCTTGCTCAATATATGGTCGAACAGCTTCTTTCATTTGAGATTGTACTTCATCTAATTCTTTCCACCATCGGGCAATTAACCCCGTCGTAATATCCTTCTTTTTAAATCTGACTTGATACTTCTTTTGCCAAGAAGACTTTATATGCAAAGAAAATTCGGAATCTAAAGCCTCAATAGAAAAAGTATTCGTAAAATCTTTTCTAAACCGTGCAAAACTTGTTTCGTACTCAGTTTGCATTTCTTTTAAAAGTGACAAAAAATAAGTATAACAGTCATTGAAACAACCTTTACCATATGATTTGACATCACAGGAGTTCATGATATTTTGTGTGTCATCTTTGGGATTATTTGAGTTGTTGGGAGTGATTTTGTCAATTTTCCCTCTCACATGCCAAACCAAAGAAGAAGCTTTGGAAGAACATTTTTCCTTCATTTTAAAATTCAAACTATGGTATTGCCGTGCTAATCCTTCTGTTCGGAAAAATTCTGTTATAAAATCTCTTAAAGGCTTGGTTCTTAATCGTTTTAATGTTTGCAGATTTTGACCCAATTCTTTTTCTCTATTGTTTAGTTCAATTGTAAGTTCTGCTAAAATAGTATTTAATAGGATTTTTAATTTGTGGCAAATTGTTTCTTCCTTAGATTCGTATATCTGTGACAACAGGGAGTCAACATTTTGCTTATACAAGTCTGACATTTCTTTCTTTTCAAGAGCAGTAAAATGACTTAAAAGTCCCGATGGCTCCACAACATTGTTTTGTTCTAGATACAATAAAGTCGGAGCATTCATTAATTGCGGATTACTTATTGATATCATAGATTGAATTCGATTCTTAACTCCATTATAGAGCCTAACTCTTTCTTCTGCTTTTTTAATAAGTTCAATTTTAGTTAGAAAAAAAACACATTTGTCTAATGAATGCCCCATATTGCGTTTAACGAAAGAAGCTAAAGTCATAGACAAAGGTCGGTCACTCGGAATGATAACAAAAGCAAGGTCGCATTTTTTTGCAATTGTTTCCTCCGCTATTTTTTTATGTTGTAGATTGGTGGAATCGGTTCCTGGTGTGTCAATAATAACGAGGCCATCCTTCAGAATGTCAGAAGGATATTCGACGACAACTTCAGAAATTATTTCTGTCAGTTCGTCACTAGTAGTGAGGATGTCGAATAGTTGGAGCATTTCCTTGTCATAATTATTTGCAGAAAAATATCCTTTTAAGCCAAGAACAATTTTCTTCCAATTTGTCAAATTACTATAAACATCGGGGAGAAACCTACCCAACAAACTTTTTTTATTACTAGAATATCTCTGCATTTGCCCATCTTTGTAATTGATAATTAAATCAATGTTGGTGGCATATCGTATGTGCGTCGGAATCGTTGTTGTTCCTTGCCATGCGTCAGTTACAAAAAAGTCTTTTCCTATCAGAGCATTTATTAAAGTTGATTTTCCACTTGCAAATTCCCCCACTATGCCAAGGTACAAGTGATTATCATTGTCGCGCAATTCAATTTCTTTAAGTTTTGAATTAACTTCAAGGAATTGGTTATCGGGAAGGGTTACTCTCTCGATAACCTTTTTAATTGTGGCAATACTTTCTTTGGCCCATTTATGTTTAAAATTGTTACTCATTTGTGTTGGACACTATTTGAGAAATATCTTGATGGTCTTCCCAAAAATCTTTCCATGATTCCATAAAGTTTGTATCAATAATACACATGTCATCTATAGACAGGACGTTATTCATATCCATATAATCATCAAAAGGAACTCCGCAAATATCATCTATGTGCATAGCTTGATAATCAAAGTTAATCAATTCTGGCGAGTATTGTGGATATGCGGGATCATTAGTGGATACCATGAAACAAGAGGAGTCTTCCCAAGCATCTACAAATTGTTCTATTGGATATGGTTTTGCAACATCGCCAGTTCCGGGATCTTTCAATATGACATAAGTTTGGTTAGGGTCAGATGTGTCTATACCAGCTACAATCAGAGCATGATTGGGTGTTTCTGAAAAATAATCTTTAAGCGATTCAAAAAATTTGTTGTTATGTAACTCATTAGCATCAACACCCACAATAACTTGATGACCTTGAGCTAACTCTGCAACGATGTTATTGACGTTTGCATCAACAACAGACGTAGATGGCACACCGTAATAGTCCAAAAGGTTTCCGACATATTCCATGGGAGTGCCACCGCCTTTTGTATACCATCCATTCTTTGTTGCAACATCTATTAATTCTTCTTGGGAGACGAACACACCGTATTTCTCCAATACCAACTGCTGAGATTTTATGGCACAAGTGTCCGGATACCATTGATAGACATCCGAAGATACATCAATCTTTGGATCTTCACCTATTCTGCTGTTAGCATAACGAATTTCTCTTTCCATGATCATAATTGTATCAGTTAAAAAAATATTACTAATGTTATTTGATTCGTCAAGAATACTTGTCACTGCAGGTGGCAACCCCAACTCCCAGAATCCGAAATCTCCTTTATGAAATTCCCAGTCGAAGCCACTTCCAAACGAGGTGCTGTCACCTACTATCTCGTTGACCTCTGATATTGTAGAGTCTTTTCTAATACTGTTTTCTATCAGTAGGGTCTCCTCTGCTGTAGTATTTCCATCAATATACGCTGCCAGTAACTCGTCGGAAATATTCTCATTGAAATCTTTGAAGTCAATCATAATACTCCTCCTTTCTCCCCATTACGAGGCGCAACTGTGCAAGTGCGCGTCGGTGAATGTTGTATAAGTTATCTACTGTTACGTTCATTTCTTCCGCTAAGAGTTCCGGGCGTACATCTTTTAAATAGAGCAGTTCTATGACTTTGCGGTATCGCTCGTTGGGCATCCTATTGAGGGCCTCGCGAATGTCAATCCGCTGTTCAACGCTAAACTCCGAGTTGTATCCGTGTCGCATTTTATCATTTAGTTCCTCCGTCGGCATAGAATCTATCAGTGCGGCGCGTTTTTTCTGGAAAAAGCGCACGGCAACCACGCTGACGTATGTCATCAAGGAACTGCGATACTGGAACTTGCGGAACACTTGCCAATCGTCTTTTGCCATGAACAAGTAGAGTTCTCCTATCAATTCGCGCCTATCAATATTCCCGTCAAAGACATTTAATAATATGTACGCAAAGAGCCCCGAACACTTCTTTTGAAAGAAATATTCAATCAGGTGCTTGTCGTGTTGCAAAATGCCCTCCACGATTTGCCGGTCGCTGTAATTGTCGTAGTTCAAGGCTTAAAAGATAGTTATTTGTCAATCAAGTTCTTTAAATATTTCACACGAATTCCATAGTTGAAATTCTGTGTTCCATTTAAGCCGGAAAAATTTATCGCAACCAATTGGCCTTGCAAATTTATTACCGGCGAACCACTACTGCCTGGCAATGCAGGAATAGAGTACATTATCTTTTCATCAGTTTTTTGACTAATACTGCCATTGTTAAACTGAGATTTTATACCTTCTTTTGTCAATGCGAGTTTAGGGCCAAGATTAAAACTCGTCATAAACAACTTACTATTCTTGTCTTTGCTAATCTTTCGTGTCAGATTCTCGTCCCAAGTGTATGTTTCAAGGGGATCTTCCTCTTCAAGAGAAAAAACATATTTTCCTTCAGGTGTTTTTTTGTCTTTAATCTGAATGATAGCCAAGTCGTGCTCCGCGTCTGTTTGGGTTACAACACAGGAAATAAAGTCTTTTGTACTTGTAACATAAGTGTCATTATATGCAATACTAACTTCGTTGTGGTATTTTATTTCCGATTCGCTGGCGCGAATTTCGTCAATTCCATTGTAAAATTCAGCATATTCGTCACGTACTTTCTTTATGGCATCTCGTATGTCTCTATATTTGTGATATTCTTCCACACTAACATCATCGTCATAAAGTGCTACATTGCAATAAGCTACAGCTTTTTCGTATTTTTCATCAGCCTCACTATATAACCCATAAAAATATTTCTTAAAAACACTAATGAGAGATGATATGGATTTGTTTACATCCTTATCAGATACTGTGTTAGAAACTACGTGTGCATTGGTTGCGATTTTTCCATCTTCCGAAATGAAGAAGCCTGTTCCATAGGAAGTGACGACCTCAACGGAATCTTCTTCCGTCGCAAATCCCTTTACTCCGTCTTCATCATCAAAACTGGAAAAGTAGATAGATTCTCCATTGGACAACACCACTTCGTAATAACTTTGATTCTGAACCAAAACAACTCCAGAAGAGACTTCTTGTTCAAGTTGTTCGTCAGATTTATTCCCACACGATGATGCCAGTCCCATCCCAATGAACGCTAACAAAATTAGCCCCCCTTTTGTGTACTTTTTTCTTCTCTCACAGAACCGTTGGCGTTGATTCTTTTGTTGCTGATTTTTTTGATAAATGCTCATATTTGTATTCCGTTTTAGTAACTTATTACTTTTGTTCCATCAGCACTAACTTTTGAAAAAAAAGAAAGCGCAGACTTTCGCCATACGTATTCCAAGGTTCAGCACGACCCCTAATTCCTTATGATGAAGCCCACACTTGTCGCGTGGCTCCAAACAGGAATTAGTTTTTGCTCGTTTTACTCGTCTTGCGAGGTGCTGATTCGGAATACGATTTGAGCAAATATGTTTTGTGATTTTGAAATCACGCTTGCAAAATTAAGAAAAATTTTTGAAACGAAAAACAAAAGTGTAAGAAAAAATCAAAATAAAGATTTTTTAACAATTACTTTGGGTTTGTCATACAAAAAAGTTACCCAAAGGTGATTTTCCAAAGGGTAACTTTCCGTAATAACCAATCAACAACATTCCTGATGCGGACGGTATAGCCGTTGATGGTTTCATAAACGCAAAATAGAAATGCGGCAAAAAAACGACTTATTCGCCGCAAATTTGCGGCGAATGGATTTTGCAGCGCAAGCTGAAAAGGTACTAAAATGCAGGAATCCTCCGTTATTTTTCCTCTTCTTTGACCTTCTGCGGCCCACGCAATTTGTCGGTTTGGGCGATGCCGCCCTTGATTTCGATGCTGATGCCGTCGCTCAGGCCGGTCGTGACGGGTTTTCGGTCGTAGGAAGGTTCGCTGCCGCCTGCGTTTTTGATGACATAGACGAAGGCGCTGTCGCCACTGAATTCTACGGCACTTTCGGGCACGGTGAGCACGTTGCGAGCCTCGGCCAACACGATTTCGGCGGTGGCGGAATAGCCGCTGCGAATCTGGCGGAAGGCGGTTTTCGCGTCGAAGCGGATGGCGGCCTTGATTTCAAACTGGTTGGCACCGTTGCTCTCGACGGCCTTCGGCGAAACGTATTCGAGCCGTGCGTCAAGTCCTTGGTCTTCGAGGGCTCCGATGGTGATTTTCATCGGCATCCCCGTGACGAGGCGACCCACTTCGGTTTCGTCGATGTTGCCTCGGAAAATCAGGTCGCCCATGTTGGCGACGCTGGCGATGGTCGTTCCGTCGTTGAAGGTGTTGGACAGGATGACGGAATTACCGACTTTCACGGGCACGTCGAGGATGAGGCCGGTGATGGTCGAGCGAATGAGCGTGCTCGAGGCCGACGCATTCGTGCGCGAAACGCCGTCGCGGATGACTTGCAACTGGTCGTTGGCGGCGGTGAGTTCCTCGCGAGCCTGACGATAGGTCTGCGCCACTTTGTCGTGCTCGTCGGCGGAAATATAGCCCTTGTCGAACAGCGTTTTCACGCGGTCGTAGTCGATTTTCGCCTGATTGACATTGACATTGGCGAGCCTGACGCGCGCCTGCGCCGACGAGAGTTGTTGCATGTCGGGAATCACTTTTACCTTCGCGATGACTTCGCCAGCCTGCACCATGTCGCCCGCCTCTTTGTAGATGTTGGTGATGATGCCGGAAATCTGCGGTTTTACGTTCACTTCGTCGCGTGGTTCGATTTTTCCTGTGACGATGGTCGAGCGCACGATGTCCTTTACTTCGGGTGTAAATTCCTCATACACAATGGGTTGTGGCTGCGATTGCTTCCAAAGGAAGACGAAAGTTCCGATGAACACGAGGGCAATGATTGCCGCAAGAATCAGTTTAAAATACTTTTTCATATCGTTTTTATTCTATTGAACATTGATTATTGAACATTGAACATTATTTTTTTTAACCTTTTAACTTTTTAACCCTTTAACCTTTTAATTATTCATCCCTCATCGCATCGACTGGCTTGATGCTCATCGCTCGCAACGCAGGCGCAAGCCCTGCCAGAATCCCCATTGCGGCAATCGTGGCAGCGGCGATGATGGCCGTCCAGAAGCCCACTTGGAAATGCGCTTTGACGATGCCGTCCTCGGTGTTGCCGAGTTGCAGCATTTGCAGAATCAGCACGGCGAAAAGGATTCCGCTCATGCCCGCCACGACGGTGAGAATGACGCTTTCGCTGATGATTTGCGAGAGAATCATGCGCGGTGTCGCTCCGATGGCGCGTCGGATGCCGATTTCGGTAGTCCGCTCGCGCACCGTCACCATCATGATGTTCGACACGCCGATGGCTCCAGCCAAGAGCGTGCCCAATCCGACGAGCCAGATGAGGAAATTCACGCCTCGGAACATGTTGTCGAGCAGTTGGAAGAGCACTTCGGTGTTGAAAACCATGATGCCCTGTTCGTCGGTGGGGTCGATGGCGTGGGCCGCAGCCACGACTTCGCGAATCGTCTGGCTCAATCGGCTCATCACAACGCCCTCGCGACCCGTCACGGAAATCATATCGACCTCGTTTCCGCGATTATAGACCTGCTGCATCAGCGTAATCGGCAGGATGACCATCGTACCAGCCTCACCGCCGAAATTCATACCCTGTGCCATGCGATAATCGACGCCCACGATTTGGAAATAGATGGAATCGATGCGAATGGACTCGCCGCAGGGGTCGCCGCCCTTCGGAAAAAGGTCTTTGTAGGTCTTTTTGCCGATGACGCAGACCTTCCGACATTGTTGCATATCCATTTCGTTGATGTATCGGCCATAGCGCAACTGCGGTTCTTCGACGAAGCGATAGTCCGGCGACTGACCCTTCACGCTGATTTCCGCCTTGCGGTCGCCGTAGTAGGCAAAACCGCCGTTGGAAAACAGCACTGGCGTGATGACATTGAGTTCGGGGATTCGTTGGCGCAGTCGCTCCACGTCCTTGTATTCGAGTTCCCATTTCCGACCCTTTCGGAATCCCTTGAACGCCTTTTTCGTCGGTTGCGCCCAGACCATCGCCGAGTTGGTGGCGAAGCCCTCAAAGTTGTTGTTGAGCAGTTCCTTCAGCCCTTGTCCGCCGCCGATGAGCGCCACGAGCATGAACACGCCCCAGAACACGCCGAATCCGGTCAGGAACGAGCGGCTTTTGTTGCGCGTCAGCGTGTCGAGTATTTCGCGATAGCGGTCGAGGTCGAACATTTTTTCTTAATTTTGAATTTTGAATTATGAATGTTGAATTGTCGGCTGCGCCGATTGTTATTTTTGAATTTTGAATTACGAATGTTGAACCAACGGTCACTGACCGAAGGGAAGTAATTGTCGGCTACGCCGATTGTTATTTTTGAATGTTGAATTACGAATTTTGAATTGTCGGCTACGCCGATTGTTATTTTTGAATGTTGAATTACGAATTTTGAATTGT
>JAFYJH010000154.1 GCA_017538195.1 Prevotella sp. | reverse complement strand
TTTTTGAATGTTGAATTACGAATTTTGAATTGTCGGCTACGCCGATTGTTATTTTTGAATGTTGAATTACGAATTTTGAATTGTCGGCTACGCCGATTGTTATTTTTGAATGTTGAATTACGAATTTTGAATTGTCGGCTGCGCCGATTGTTATTTTTGAATTATGAATTTTAACATTTTAACCTTTTAACTTTTTAACCTTTAACCCTTTAACCTTTTAACCTTTTAACTTTTAATTACTCCGCTCTCAGCGCCTCAATCGGTCGGATTCTCGCGGCTTTCAGGGCAGGAATCAGTCCGGCGATGGTGCCTGCGATGATGATGACGGCGGTCGCCTCGATGCAAACGTCAATTCCCACCGTCGGATTGACGAACATCGTGGCCTTGAACAGTCCCGTGTCGATTTCCTCGTGGCCGAGCGTCGCGTCCATATACTGGTTGGCGGCGACTCCGAGCAACATTCCGATATAGCCGAAAATGGCGGTGATGATGATGCTTTCGATGATAATCAGCCGCAACACCGACCACGGCTTGGCTCCGATGGCCTTGCGGATGCCGAATTCGCGCGTGCGCTCCTTCACGGTGATGAGCATGATGTTCGACACGCCGACGATTCCCGACAGCAGCGTGAACAGGCCGATGATCCACAACGCCGTGCGAATGATGTTCATACCCATATTCATCTGCATCGACTGCGTGTAGCGATTCCACAGCCAGACGCTGTTTTCGTCGTCGGGTGCCGCCTGATGGTTCGCGTTCAACCGCTGCCGATATTCCTTTTCAAAGGCTTCGTTGTCCTTTTCGGTTTCCAAACCGTGGAACGTGAATTCGATGCGGCCTAAATCGGTATCGGTCGCGCCAAAAATGTCTTTTATAGCGGAATAGCTTGTGAATATCGGTGCTTGTCCATTTTCTTGATCTTTGTAGATGCCCACGACTTGAAACGCAAAGACATTAACTTTAACGTATTGTCCGAGCAGTTGTTCGTAGGGTTTGCCCTCAAAGAGTTCGTTGGCGTGTTTATTGCTGATTATCAATATTTTGCGTCTTTCTTTCAGGTCAATATCGTTCACGAAACGACCTGTGAGCATTTCGATTTTATTGATTTTCGTATGGTTGGGATAGACACCTGACATCGCTTCTGTAATGTACTGCTGTCCGCGACTTACGGTGACGCTGCGCTGATATTGAGCACCCACTTCGTCAATGTTTTTCTTGAATTCGTTTTCCGTTGTGCTGAAATCACGCTTGTTGAGCTTCACTTTTCGGTTTTCTTTCAGTCCCTGATAAGGTTTCGAGGTGGTTCCGCCCCAAACGACTATCGAATTCGACAAAAATCGGTCGTTTTGCTGCATCGTGGCATTGATGAGTCCGTTTCCCGCGCCGAGCAGCACGATGAGCATGAAAATTCCCCACGCCACGGCGAATCCCGTGAGTGCCGTGCGCAGTTTGTTTCGCTTAGCTGTTTGCCATATTTCGTTCAGCAGCTCCATCGTGTTTCACTCTTTCACTTTTTTACCTTTTTACTTTTCAATCAAACCATCTTTGATGCGGATAATTCGGTTGGTTTGTTCGGCCACGGCAGGGTCGTGGGTGACGATGATTTCCGTGATTTTCTCGCTCTGGTTCAAGTCCTTGAGCAGTTGCATCACCTCGACGCTCGTCTTCGAGTCGAGTGCGCCCGTCGGCTCGTCGGCAAGGATGACTTTCGGCTGCGTGATGAGGGCTCTGGCGATGGCGACGCGCTGTTTCTGACCGCCCGACAGTTCGTTGGGGTAGTGGTCGGCCCAGTCGCGAAGCCCCAGTCTTTCGAGGTATTCCAAGGCCATCGCGTGGCGTTTTTTCCGCGAAACGCCCTGATAGAACAGCGGCAACTCCACATTTTCCACCGCCGTTTTGAAGGCGATGAGGTTGAACGACTGGAAAATGAAGCCAATCAGATGGTTTCGATACTCGGCGGCGCGTGTCTCCGAGAGGTTTTTGATGAGCGTTCCAGCCAGATGATATTCGCCATCGTCGTAGTTGTCGAGAATGCCCAATATATTTAATAAGGTGGATTTTCCCGAACCCGACGCGCCCATAATCGACACAAATTCGCCTTCGCCGATGTCGAGGTCGATGCCCTTCAGCACGTGCAGCGGCTGCGCCCCGAAGTAGGTCTTATGAATGTTTCTCAGTCGTATCATCCAATTGTCAATTATCAATTATCAATTGTCAATTATTTTTTATCCCATTTCGTGTGTTCCGTAGTCGATTTTAAAGTTGATGGGCAACTCGTATTCCACCTTCATCGGAATGCCGTGGCGGATGCCGGGCTTCCATTTCGGCATTCCCGACACGACGCGGATGGCTTCCTCGGCAAACTGCTCAAGCACCTGCTCGCGCACGCGCCTTTTTTCGTCGCCTGCCAGCCGTTGGAACACCAGTCGGTCGTCTGCCGTGATTCGGTTCCGCACAACGCGCACGTTGCTAATCGTTCCGTCAGCTCCGACAAGGAATTTCACGACCGTCTGCCCCTGCAAACCGTAGTTCGAGGCCGTGCGCGGATAGTTGATGTGGCGGGCGAGATACTGCATCATCAGTTCGTCGCCGCCCGGAAACATCGGGTCGGTGGCGCGTCGTCCTCGCGGAATGTTCACCCGCGAATAGTCGAGCAGTCCGAGCCGCTTGCGCAGTTTTTCGATTTGCACGGTCGCGAGGATGACTTTTCCCTCGGTGTTCAGCACGTAAATCGACGGAATCCACTTGATTCCGTAAGCCTGCGCGATGGCGGACTCCTTCATTTTCTTCATCTCGCAGAAGTGCAGCCCCTCCATTTGGTTGTCGAGGTAGTAGTTCATCCATTTCTCGCGGTCGGTGTCGAAGGAAATGTGGATGAAAACGAGGCTGTCCGACGCAAATTCCTCGTGCAGACGGTTCATTTCGGGCGTGTCGCGACGGCAATCGGGACACCACGAAGCCCAGAAATGCAACACGACGAATCGTCCGCGCAGGTCCTGCAACCGTGCATTCGACGCGCTGTCAATCACGAAGTCGGGCGCTTCCATCCCGTTGCGCAACATCGACTGCGCGTAGAGCGAATCGAGGTCTTGCGCCTGCACGAACAGCGTGCCCATCAGCAAACTATAAACAATTAGCAAAAGTTTTTTCATATTTTTCTTGATTAGTAATTTCAGATTCTCAGCACTTGGTCGCAATAATCCACGACGGCGGGTCTGTGGGTGATGAAAAGCACCGTTTTGTTGAGTTTGCCGAGGACGTTTCCGAGCAGTTTTCGCTCGGTTTCGGGGTCGAGGGCACTCGTGGCCTCGTCGAAGAGCATCACGGGACGGTTGCGCAGCAAGGCACGGGCGATGGCGATGCGCTGCGCCTGACCTGCGCTCAATCCGCCGCCACGCTCGGAGCAGACGGTGTCGAGGCCGTCGGGCAGTTCCCTGACGAACTCTGCGCAGGCCGCGTCCAAAGCATTGAGCATTTCCTCGTCGGTCGCGCTGATGCTGCCGAGTCGCAGGTTTTCGCGAATCGTGCCGCTGAGCAGGGTGTTTCCCTGCGGCACATAGACGAAGTTACAGCGCAGTCGGGGCGACATTTCGCGCTTGTTTTTCTGGTTATAGACTTCAATCTGGCCTTTTTGCGGCTTCAAAAGCGAGAGAATCAGGCGGATGAGCGTGGTTTTTCCTGCGCCCGTTTCGCCGAGAATGGCGGTGCAAGTGCCAGGTTTGAAGTCGAAAGTAAGGTTTTCGAGCGTGGAAAGTTGCTCGTGGCTACTCGGATAGGCGTAGGTGACGTTGTCGAGTCGGATTCCGCAGGGCGATTTCATATAAATCGGCGAGCCTTGCTCTTCGAGCGGGTCTTCTTCGAGTTCCATCAGTCGCTCGGCGGCGGTGAAAACCGACACAAAGTGCGGCACGAGTTGCATCAGGCTGTGGGCTGGGCTTTGGATGCGATTGACAAGTTGCAAAAACGCCGTCATATCGCCGTAAGTGAGCGTTCCAGCCGACAGTCGCAGAGCCGACCAAAGGAAGGCGATGAGATAGCCCAAGGAAAAACCGAAATTGACGATGAAGCCCGACATCACGCGGAATGCCGTGCGCTTCACGACCTTGTGGCGCAGTTCGCTCTGCGTGTCTTCGAGTCGCCCGACCATCAGGTCGTCGCTTTCGAGCGTCTTGATGAGAATTCGGTTTTGGATGGTTTCCTGCAAAACGCTCTGCACTTTCGAGTCGCTGTCGCGCACTTCGCGGGTCAGGGCGCGCATTTTCGGGATGTAGATTCGGCTCAGTCCGACGAAAATCGGCACCAGAATGACGATGACCAACGCGATTCGGTGGTCCATCGTGTACATATAATAGAACGCGCCGATGAAAAGGGCTGCCGTCGAGAGCGTACTGGGAATGACTTCGGTCAGAAAATGGACAATGCTGCTGACATCGAGTTCCAAGCGGTTCAGCATATCGCCCGAATGACGGCTTTCCTTGCCCTGCCATTCCGAGCGCAGGATGCGGTCGAGCATCTGCTGTTGCATTCGATTTTGAGCACGGATGCCGAGAATGTTATGAACCCACGTGCTGGCGATGCTTAGCGCGAAACGCCCGAGAATCAGGGAGGCCATCAGCGCGACAGCCCAATAAATCGACCCTTTGTCCACACCTGCTGCCACGTTGATGGCGTGACGGATGGCGCCGACCTGCGCCAGCGAAACCGCCGCGCCCAACAGTCCAATCATTGCATTCAGAAAGGCTTGCAGCCGATTTCCTCGCCACGCTTTCCACAGCCATTTCATAATGACTGGAACTGGATATTTTGAATTTTGTATTTTTAATATTTTTTTTACCCCCATTTTTCTTAACTCCTTAACTCCTTAACTCCTTAACTCCTTAATAATTTCTCCCTCACATCAATTATTTCTCCCTCACATCCTTTCCCCACATCATTTTCTCGCGCAGCGTCGAGAAGAAATTTTCCGACTCTCGCTTCACGATTTTCACTTTGTGATCAGCCTTGCTGATGCGGATTCGCACCTGTTCGTCGAGCGTCGCCGACCGCCCATCGACCGCCACAAGGAAATTGTGCGACCGACTTTCCACCTCTAACTCGATGACGCAGTCGTTGGGAACGACGATAGGCCGAATGCTCAGCGAGTGCGGCGCGATGGGCGTCAGACACAGCACATCGGTCTGCGAAAGCATAATCGGACCGCCGTTCGACAGGTTGTAGGCCGTCGAGCCGGTCGGCGTCGAAACCACCAGTCCGTCGGCCTGATAAGTCACCAACGGGTCGCCATCGACACAGGCGTAAATCGTGATCATCGAGGCGTTGTAGCGCTTCATCACGGCGATGTCGTTCAGCGCGTGGGGAATGAAATCCTGCGGCACGCCATCGGCAGTCAGGCTGATGACGGCGTGTTCCTCGATGCGGTATCTGCCTTCGTAAATCGCGCTGAAAGCCTGCTCGATTTCGTCGTCGCGCACGTCGGCGAGGAAGCCCAACCGCCCGATGTTCACGCCGATGATGGGAATGCCTTTCGCGCCGACGATGCTGGCCGTTTTCAGAAACGTGCCGTCGCCGCCAATCGAGATGGCGAAATCGGCGTGGAAATTCTCGTCGCACGACGGTTCCACAACCACCTCGCCGCCCAATGCGCTCAGCGTGTCAATCACTTTCTGCGTCGAGGCCGCTTTCTTGGCCTGAAATTCGTTGCCGAAAAGGGCAAATCGGAGTTTTTTCTGCATCTTGGTGTACAGTTTTGGTGCAAAGATACAACGATTTCGGCAAAAAACTGCAATTTTTGTTGTAAATCAAACAAAAAAATCGTAATTTTGCATTCGCACTAACTTTTTAGACGATGAAAATATACGTTTTTTTAGCCGATGGCTTCGAAATTGTCGAGGCCATGGCACCGATTGACATCATGCGACGCGGCGGCCTCAAAGTCGTCACCGTCAGCATTATGGAAACGACTTCGGTCGTGAGTGCTCAGAATGTGGTCGTCGAGGCCGATGAAATGTTTGGCGAAGTCGATTCCTTCGACGATGCCGAACTGCTCGTGTTGCCCGGCGGATGGCCCGGAGCCGACCATTTGGACAAGTTTGAACCGCTGCGCCAACTGCTCGTGGCGCATCACGCGAAAGGCGGTCGGTTGGCGGCCATTTGCGCTGCCCCGATGGTGCTCGGACGGCTCGGACTGCTGTGCGGTCGTCGGGCGACCTGCTATCCGGGTTTCGAGAAACACCTCGACGGAGCCGACTACACGGCGGAACTCGTCACGCACGACGGCCAGTTTACAACCGCTTGCGGTCCGGGTGCAGCGATGGCCTTCGGCTATGAGTTGGTCGGGCAGTTGCTGTCCGAGGAAGTCGCCGAATCGCTCAGGGAAGGAATGAGGTACAACCAATTGATGCAGAAGTGATGGATTACGCGATGATTGTGGCTGGCGGACAGGGACTGCGGATGGGTGGCGACGTGCCGAAGCAGTTTCTGCCGATTGGCGGACGACCCGTGCTGATGCGCACGATGGAGTGTTTCGCCGATTATAGCGAAGACTTGCAGATTATCCTCGTTTTGCCGCGAGAGCAGGTTGAATATTGGTTTGATTTGGGCGGCAAGTTTCATTTCGGGGTGGAACATTGGATAGTCGCAGGTGGCTCGACGCGCTTCCATTCCGTGCAGAACGGCCTCGCGCAGATTCCCGACGATGCCGATGGCGTTGTCGGTGTTCACGACGGTGTGCGTCCGTTTGTGTCGGTCGAGGTCATTGCGCGTTGCTATGAGGCGGCTCGCACGGCGAAGGCAGTCGTTCCCGTCGTTCCCGTTGTCGAGAGCCTGCGCCACATCAGCGATGGAGCCGTCGCTCGCAACGACTATCGCCTTGTGCAAACCCCACAAGTCTTTGACATTCAACTGCTTAAACGCGCCTATCGCCAACCCTTCAGCGATACTTTCACCGACGATGCCTCCGTTGTCGAAGCCCTCGGCGAAACCATTACGATGGTCGATGGCAACCGAGAAAACATCAAAATCACCACGCCTTTCGACCTCAAAATTGCCGAAACGCTGATTGAATAAAATTTCCGAGCATTTTTATGTATGGATTACATGCCAGTTACATACTAACGACATTGGAAAATCCTTTGTTTATAGGCAGTTTCAAAATTTATCAATGCAGAAATTACGTTCCCAGTTACATGCCAGTTACATACACTATGCCCAAAATGGTACATATCCCTTACTGTTTCTGCTTTGGTTTTCGGTCTTTTCCTCCTTGATTTTTCCTGCAATCAAAGCGTCCTTGATGATCCGCGACGCCATAGGATAATTCTGCTTGTCTATCCCAAGACGCTCCCGAAGAGTCAGATTGGTCATTTTGTCGTTAGTAACGTATTTCAAACATGCATGTTGATAGCATGCATAGATACGCTCCTGTCTGTCAAGGTCAGCATATTTACGATAGGCAAATAAAGTAACGGTAGTTCGGGCTTCTTGCACTGTGAAGCGAAGTGGCGGAAGTTGGAATAACTCAATGGCCGCAACAACTTTGTCAATACCACTACCCAATTCTTCGCAGATACCCAACCGCCGCATCAAGTCTGCTAATGAAGAGTTCCGAGAATTATACTCGTCAATAAATCTTTCCACACTAATGATGGGCTGTCCAGGATTGGAAACATCTATCCTGTCTGTGTAAATTTCAACCATCGGAAAGCCTTTTTCGCTGAAATCCTGATGTACTAACATATTAGCGACTATCTCTCTAATGGCAATTTCTGGATACATAGTGACCGTAGATCGTAATGCTTGTCCTATCTCTTCATTGGCAGGTAGTTGGCTGTTAATCCAAGTCACCACGTTTTTAAAACTAATGGCATAACCTGCATCAAAAGACTGTTCGCGAATGATATCAAGTTTACTTTTCCCCTTATAAACAATAACACGGATAATCTTTCTGCGCAAATTGTCAAAATCGGTCAAATTCTTGGCAAACAGCAATGCTCCGAGTTCAGTGATGCTATATCCCACTCCATCTTCCACTACAATTTTCTCGGATAGCATACGGTCGATAATGCCTTTAGTGTCTGATGGTAATGGCAGTTTCATCATATCAAAATATGTCTCAACACTCAACAAGGAAAGCACCTGTGTAGCGGTTAATTTTTCCTTCACCACAATTTTCTCCAAAGTTTTCTGTCCCCCTTTCCAAATTTTGGCCTCTTTTTGTGGAAAGTCTCTTAATTTTCTCGTCGTTGAGCCAATTCTGACATATTCCTCATGCAGGAATGACACTGGCCGATTCGTAGTTGCAGGAATTTTAAAGATACAAAGATGCCCTCTATCCTCATAATCGAACTCATCTATAATCTCAAAGTCAATACGAGGATTAAGCCGAGTTGATAGCCATGACTCCAATTCTTCGTTACCGACTTTTTTGCGTGTTGCGTAAAAATTGGTGCCAACAACCTTCAAGGTTTCGTTGTTAATGCCGAATACGATGTAGCCAAATGGCATGTTGCAAAGAAAAGCACTATTGGAAATAGCAGAAATCCTCTCTCCGATTTCTTCTTTAGAGTGAAAATTCTCCTTGAATTCTATCCACTCTGTTTCTTTGTTTTTAGCCAACAAATTGTCTATAAGCCTTTTGAAGTCTGAATATTCCATTGCCTATATATTGATGAATGATGTTGCAAAGATACGCAATATTTTTCAAAATGTAAAAATGTGGATGGAAAATATTTTTGTATGTGCAATGGGGGAGCCGCAAAATCACTACGCCCTTTGACCTCAAAATTGCTGAAACGCTGATTGAATAAAATTCGTTTGACTGCTTTTTTTTCGCGAAAAAATTTGGAAGTATAAAAATTTATACCTACCTTTGCGACAAATATTAAAACATTACAATTATGCCGACAATACTCTTAGCGTTTGGTTTACGCTTTTATTTCTATTCAGACGAGCATCAACCTGTTCACGTTCATGTGGAAAATGCCGACGGTCGTGCGAAGTTTTTGCTCGATTCGACGGTAGAACTGATGAAAAATGAAGGCATGAAACCAAAAGATTTGAAAAAAGCCCAGACGCTGTGTGAAACTTTTCAGGAAGAATTCATACAGAAATGGCACGAACATATCGACGAAAACCAATAGAAACATGGCAAAGATTCAAAAAATATGGTTTGATAACGAGCGAATTTTCTTGCTCACCGACGACGGCAAGGAACTGAGTCGCCCGTTGGAAGCGTATCCCACGCTGAAAGATGCCTCTCCAGAGGAACGCATGGACTTCAAAGTTGGAAAGTTTGGCGACGACATCCGATGGGAAAAGTTAGACGAGGACATACATATCTCCAGTTTCTATGAGGCGAAAGAACCCGATTTGCAGAATGAAGTCGCCGCCATGTTCAACCGTTTCGCATGGTTGAATGTTTCCGAGGTTGCGCGTGAGATGGGCATCCACAAAAGCCTGTTGGCAAGATACATCTACGGCATATCGAAACCAAGCGAACAACGGCTTCAACAAATCAAGCAAACGCTCCACCGTTTCGGGCGTGAGCTACAGAGCGCATAATAAATGATACCCATCACCATCGTCGATGGCAACCGCGAAAACCTCAAAATCACCACGCCGTTCGACCTCAAAATTGCTGAAACGCTGATAAAATAAATGAAAAAAATATTCATTCTAATAAACGCTCTGTTATTCACTTTGTGTATGTCGGCACAGATAGTCGTTGTCCCGGATGTGCACGGACGCACGTTTTGGAAGGAAGCTGTCGCTAAGTATCCGAATTTTCCAGTTGTTTTTCTTGGCGATTATCTGGATCCTTATGCACATGAAAATATCACATCAGAGGAAGCCTTGGCTAATTTTGAGGAAATAATAACTTTCAAGCGGGCAAATACGGATCGGGTGACATTGCTGATAGGAAATCATGAAATTCATTATCTGGACACATTTTATAGATTTAGTAGAAAAGACACTCTTCGCGCTGAATATATACATCAGTTACTCGTTGATAATCTGCCCCTGTTTTCCATTGCCTCGCAAGTTGTCGTCGGAGGAAAGACCTTCCTTTTTACCCATGCAGGCATCATTGATGTTTGGTGGAAGAAATGTTTCCCTGACACGCCGCCGGACGCGGCATCTGTGTGCAATGCTTTGAATGACAAGATGAAAAACATGGAAACACTTGGAACTTTCATAGATGAGGCTTTGATGGATATTTCTATGATGCGTGGCGGTGAAGCTGAGGCAGGGTCGTGTTTGTGGGCAGATCTGGATGAACACAGAAAGTCAATTGTTCTTGATGGAATCTATCAAGTTTTTGGACATACGCAACAGAAAAAAAAGGCTGTTATTAGGAAGGCTTATGCCGACCTTGATTGTCGTAAAGCCTTTCTGATTTCATCTTGTGGTGAAATAAAAGTGATAAAATGAATGATTTTGAATTTAGACAACTCTTTGATATGATTTCCCAAAGTTGCATTTCTTAATTGAAATGATGAGAAAATCCCAAAATTTTTGGTCGTTTGGATTTTTATTCCTAATTTTGCAGAGGAAAAAATAAGGCGATTGGTACAAATTGCAATCTTGTTTAAAGAATGGAAGAAGATAAAAATTTTCTGCGGCAAGACACGAACTATCGGACATTGAAGGCTTTCCAAAAAGCGGAGTGCATCTACGATGTGACATATTACTTCGCTCACAAGTTCTTCAAGCGAGGCGACCGAACGATAGACCAGATGGTGCAGGCGGCTCGGTCGGGCAAGCAGAATTTGGCCGAAGGAAACATCGATGGCGTCATGTCGCGTGAAATGGAACTGAAGCTGACGAATGTGAACCGTGCGTCGCTTCATGAGTTGCTCCTCGACTACGAAGATTATCTCCGTGTTCGTGGGTTGCAGCAATGGCCGTGTGACGACCCTCGCTGCGTCCAGACCCGTGCGTTCTGCAAAACGCATCTCGATTCTGCCATCTATCGCGAAAAAATCAAGGAACGTTCCGACGAAACCATCGCCAATATCGCCATCACGCTCATTCATCAGTGCGATGTGCTGATTCGCGGCCTGATTGAGTGGAAAAAGCGAGAATTCAAAGAGAAAGGCGGTATCAAGGAAGAAATGTCCCGTGCGCGCAGGGACTGGCAGCGGAGAAATGGGGGGAATGGGGTATAATGGGCAATTTGGGGATTGTGGGAAATCCTATTTGACACATTTATCCTATCCATCCTAAATAAATGGAAAAAACAGCAAAAATGAACCTCCTCGACCAAAATATCAAGTATTTGCCGGGCATGGGACCGCGGCGCACCGAACTTCTGAACAAGGAGCTCGGCATTTCGACGTGGGGCGAACTGTTGGAGCATTATCCTTATAAATATGTGGATCGCAGCCGCATTTACCGCATCGACGAGTTGCAGGCCGATATGCCGTTTGTGCAGTTGAAGGGGCGGATTTTGTCGTTCGAGGAGTTTGCGATGGGCGCACGGAAAAAGCGCATCGTGGCGCACTTCTCCGACGGTCACGGCGTGGCCGATTTGGTCTGGTTCAACGGCACGAAATACGTCTATCAGCAGTATAAAGAGGGCGTGGAATACATCGTTTTCGGCAAGCCGGGCATCTACAACGGGCGTTTCCAGTTTACGCATCCCGACATCGACCCTGCCGCCGAACTCGTGCTCTCGGAAATGGGGATGCAGCCGTATTATATGACGACGGAAAAGATGAAAAACGGCGGTTTGCAGAGTCGTGCGCTCGAAAAAATCATCAAGACGCTGCTCGAAAAACTGCGGCAGTCGAATGGCAGCGATGTGTCGCAGGGCGTGCTCAACGAGACGCTTCCGCCGTACATCAAAAATCCGTTGCATCTTTGCTCACGCGACGAGGCAGTGCGCTGGATTCACTACCCGAAAACGCCCGACGAAATGCAGCGGGCGCGCGTCCGTCTGAAGTTCGAGGAACTGTTTTATGTGCAACTCAACATCCTGCGCTACGCCAGTGACCAGCGACGCAAATATCGCGGCAATATTTTCCCGAAAATCGGCCTGATTTTCAACAATTTCTACCACGACCACCTGCCTTTTGAACTCACGGGCGCGCAGAAGCGCGTGATGAAGGAAATTCGCGCCGATATGCGCACGGGACGGCAGATGAACCGCCTGTTGCAGGGCGATGTGGGCAGTGGAAAGACGCTCGTGGCGCTGATGTCGATGCTGATTGCACTCGACAACGGCTATCAGGCGTGTATGATGGCTCCGACGGAAATTCTCGCCGAACAACACCTGCAAACCATCCGCGACTTTCTCGGCGATATGCCCATCCGCGCGGAACTGCTGACGGGCATCGTCAAGGGCAAGCGACGCGAGGAAATCCTGCGCGGACTCATCGACGGCAGCATCCACATCGTCGTCGGAACCCACGCGCTCATCGAAGACACCGTGCAATTCCAACGGCTCGGCCTCGCCGTCATCGACGAACAGCATCGTTTCGGCGTGGCGCAACGGGCGAAACTCTGGGCGAAAAGCGAAAATCCGCCGCACGTGCTCGTGATGACCGCCACGCCCATTCCGCGCACCCTCGCGATGACGATTTATGGCGATCTCGACGTGAGCGTCATCGACGAATTGCCGCCGGGCAGAAAACCCATCCAAACCATCCATAAATTCGACAGCCAGACCACTTCGCTCTATCACGGTATCCGTCAGCAAATTCAGCAGGGACGGCAGGTTTATGTCGTTTTTCCGCTCATCAAAGAGAGCGAAAAAATGGATTTGCAGAACCTCGAAGAAGGTTTTGTGCGACTGCAAGAGGCGTTTCCCGAATTTCGACTGAGCAAAGTTCACGGCAAGATGAAACCTGCTGAAAAAGAGGCGGAAATGGCGCGGTTTGTCAGCGGCGAGACGCAGATGCTCGTCGCCACGACCGTCATCGAAGTGGGCGTGAACGTGCCGAATGCGTCGGTGATGGTGATTCTTGAGGCGCAGCGATTCGGCCTTTCGCAACTCCACCAGTTGCGCGGCAGGGTAGGGCGCGGCGCCGACCAGTCGTATTGCATCCTCGTCACCAACTATCAACTCTCGAATGAGACGCGCAAGCGAATCGACATTATGTGCGACACCAACGACGGCTTCGCGATTGCCGAAGCCGACCTGAAACTGCGCGGTCCGGGCGACCTTGAGGGCACGCAGCAGAGCGGAATGGCCTTCGACCTGAAAATCGCCGACATCGCCCGCGACGGACAACTCGTTCAGATGGCTCGCGACGAGGCGCAGAAAATCATCGACAACGACCCGACCTGCGAAAGTCCGCAGTATCAGATGCTGTGGAACCGACTGCGCGAACTGCGGAAAACCAACATCAACTGGGCGGCGATTTCGTAGATTCGTAAAAAAAGGCGATTTCATAAAAAAAAGGTCTAAAAAACTTTCAAATCGTCGTCCGAAATGTTAAAACACCAAAATAAACTTTAATCTTTCGTCATAAAGTTTTCAGTTTCAAAGATTTTTTCCTACCTTTGCAGCGTCTTTTGCAAGTGCATTGTGCTCTCGTATGGTTCAATGGGCGTTTTGAGGCGGACAAAAGTTGTCAGGTTTCAACGCGGAAGGCAGAACTAAAAAAAGACGATTATGAATTTAAAGAAAATTGCTAAGACATTTGCATTTACGGCGTTATTCACTCTTTCTGGACAGCAGGTCGCAGCCCAAGATTTGTTGGCTCGTCAGGCTCCAGTCGATAAGAAGATGAAGGCCGTGGACACACTCACTTTCCAGCAACTTTTAGACCGCGAGTATTCGGGACTTCCCGCAGAAGACCTCTATGCCGACTGGGAAAACAAGTACGCGCACCGCGCTACGCAACTGCCCGACGAGTATAAGATTGACCTGCGCGACTTCTGTATGCCGACTCCGAGCCGCGTCGTCACGTCGAACTTCGGTCCGCGTTGGGGACGGCAGCACAAGGGACTCGACCTCAAGGTTTATGTGGGCGACACGATTCGCTCGGCGTTCTCTGGAATGGTTCGAATGGTGAAATATGAAGCCGCAGGCTACGGAAAATACATCGTCATCCGCCACGACAACGGACTTGAAACCATCTACGGACACCTTTCGAAGCAACTCGTCCGCGAAAATCAGCGCGTGAAGGCTGGCGACGTCATCGGACTTGGCGGAAACACAGGCCGCTCGACCGGTTCCCACCTGCATTTCGAAACTCGACTCTGCGGCGTGGCACTGAATCCGGCAATTTTGTTCGACTTCCGTGCGCAGGATGTGACGGGCGACTTCTATGTCTATCGCAAGAGCACTTACAACCGCGAGTCTGCCGAGGCAACTCGTCTGCGTGGCGTGCGTGGCAACGGAAGTTACGATCCGGCAGATGTCCACTCGACGGCCACCGCAGCCAACCGCAACAGCGGCAGCAGCGCCTCCTCGAAGCAGAAAACCGTCGCTTCTGCCGCTACGCGCAAGGTGCATAAGGTGAAGGCTGGCGAAACGCTCTATCGCATCGCCACGAAATACGGCGTGAGCGTCGAGCATCTGCGCAAACTCAACGGACTTGGCAAGAACGCCAACATCCGCGCCGGACAGCTCATCCGCTACTCTTGAATCATCCAAATCAACGATAAAAAAAGCGTATGCCCCGACGAGCATACGCTTTTTCGTTTTAGCCGTGTTCTTAATCCTTCGGCATCAATCTTTCAGCATCAATCCTTCGGCATCACGAGCCAGAGCACCAGATAGATCATAAATCCCGGGAAGCCCGCACTGAAGAACGACAAGAGCAAGTAGATGAGGCGAACCATAGCCGGATCCACATCGAAATAATCGGCGATGCCGCCGCAGATTCCTGCTATCCAGCGGTCGCTGCTCGACCGCAAAAGTTTTTTTCCTGTTGACATAGTTTTTTCCAATTTAAATTTATAACCAAAAAATCAAAAAATCATCTGTTTTTATCGGTTAGACGAATTTCACGCCAGAAAAGTTGCAGGCGACCCGATTTTTTTTATAAATTCATCGTTTTTTTGATGTCAGGAATGATTTCGCTCAGTTCGGCGATGAGGTCGTGCTTGTTGGCGCCCTCTTTGAGAATGAGCAGAATCGTGTTGTAGCCAGCGATGGTGCCGAGAATGCTCGGAATCTCGACCATGTCGATGTTGTAGGCCAACAGACTGGCGAATCCGCGCCGCGTTCTAATCACGCCGATGTTGCCCGTGAAGTCGAGCGAGAGGAATCCCGGCGACTCGAGCATGTCGCGTGCCGTCGAATCGCTGTGGACGCGCTTGTACATCGTTTCGTTGGGCAGCACATAGACGTATTTTCCGTTCATCGAGGCCGCCTTCGCCACCTTCAACTGCTTCAAGTCGCGGCTCAGCGTGGCCTGCGTCAGTTGGAAGCCCTCGCGCTGCAACTCTTTCAACACTTCATCTTGATTGCCCAGTTCCTTGCTCGAAATGAGCATTTTCAGGGTTTCTAATCGGCTTTTTTTATCTCTCATTTTCGTATAAGTATTCGTTTCGCTTGCAAAGATACAACAATGGAGTGGATTTTCCAAATATTTTTTGTATTTTTTTACGTTTTTGTTTTCATCAGCCGTTTCAGGTTGGCATCTTCGCCGACCACCCAGACGATGTCGCCCTGCTCGAAAAGTCGGTTGGCATCGATGATGGTGAGGTCTTGCTGACCTTCCTCGACACCCACGACCATACAGTTGTATTCCTCGCGGATGCGGCTTTCCTTCAACGACCGCCCGATGAAGGGACTGTCTTTGTCGAGGATGATTTTCCGCAGGTGCATCTCGCGTTTTTCGATTTCAAAATCCTCGGGCACGAGTTCGTCGCGCAGGGCGTTGGCGAACTGCTGAAGTTGGTCGTCGTTGCCGATGGCGCGGATGCGGTCGCCCGGGAAAATCAGCGTGTCGCCCGTCGGGATGTTGAGCCGTTGCATTCCGCGCAAGACGCTGCTCACGTGAACGCCGAAGCGATGGCCGATGTTGAGTTGGCTGAGCGACTGGCCCGCCCAGCGCGAGTCGTCGGGAACGGTGAATTCGCCGATGTGGATGTCGCGGTCGAGCAGATGGCCCTCGAAAAGCGGTTTTTTGCGGCCTCGCACCTGCGCTTCAATCTCGCGTGAACGCAGGTTTTGCACAAACATTCTTTCGAGTCGGATGCTGCGGTTTTTCAGTCCTCGCGACATCACCATAATGACGATGGCGACGAGCGCAATCGCCACGATGAGAGCGCCTTTGAAGTGGAACAGGTCATTGACGATGTAGAAAATGAAGGCTGCGGCGATGACGATGCGCACGAGTACGGTGAAAATGAGCGGAAGTCGGTTCAGATGGCTCTCCGTCCAGAGTGCGCGGAACTCTGGCGAGTGGTTTTTCTTCATAATCATTGCCCGCAGGAAGTGGGCGATGAGCAAAATCGTGAGCAGGCCGGTGAGTAAATTGACAATTGATAATTGATAATTGACAATTGATAATTTTTCGGGTAGCAATTTTGCCAAAAACGGTTTGACGAAGGTGAACATCAGGGCGATGGTGGCACCCGAAAGAATCGAATAAATCAGCGTGTTCACGCCCATTTGCGTGAGCAGTTGCCGCCACAGATTCTGCTCCGAGGCGGTCGCGTGGTGGGCTTCGCCGAGGTGGTTGAGCCGTCGCAGCCAAGTTTTCGGCATCCGTTGTTCAAGAATTTCGTAGGCCGGAATCGCCGCACGAATCATATAGGGCGTGAGGAAAGTCGTGATGACCGAAACCGCCACGACGACGGGATAGAGGAAGTCGCCGATGACGCCGAGCGTTAGTCCGAGCGAGGCGATGATGAAGGCAAATTCGCCGATTTGCGCCATTGAAAAACCGCAGCGCATCGCCGTTTTCAGCGGCTGACCGCTCAGCATATAGCCCGTTGAACCGAAAATGGCTTGTCCGAACAGGATCGTGAGCGTGAGCACGAGAATCGGCAGCCATTGCGAGGCGAGAATTTCGGGATCGACCAACATTCCGACCGACACGAAAAACACTGCGCCAAAGAGGTTTTTCACGGGTTCGACGAGTCGGATAATCTTGTCGGCCTCGATGGTTTCCGCCAAAATACTTCCCATCACAAACGCGCCGAAAGCCGAACTGAAACCGGCTCCTGTGGCAATGACGGCCATCAGGAAACAGAGTCCGAGCGAAACGATGACGAGCATTTCGTCGGTCATCAGTTTTCGCGTTTTGCGCAAGAAAAGCGGAATCAGGAAAATGCCCACGACAAACCACAGCACAAGGATGAAACCGAGGCGCAGAATGCTCATCAGCAGTTGTCCGCCGTTGGCTGAATTGCCGTCGGCGACGGTCGAAAGCATCACCATCATCACAATTGCAAGCACGTCTTCGAGAATCAAAACGCTCATCACGAGCGAGGCGAAATGCTGTTGGCGCAAGCCCATATCGTCGAATGCCTTGTAGATGATCGTCGTGGAACTCATCGCCAACATTCCGCCGAGGAAAATGCAGTTCATCTGCGACCATCCGAAGGCTTTTCCGACGAGGATTCCGAGCATCATCATCGAAAAAACGATGCTGCACGCCGCAATGACGGGCGCCATGCCCATTTTCAGGATTTTCTTGAACGAAAAGTCGAGTCCGAGCGCGAAAAGAAGGAAGAGAACGCCGATGTCGGCCCACGTTTGGATATTCTCTTTATCGACGACCGATGCCAAATACGGCATGTGCGGCGACACGAGGAATCCAGCCACGATGTAGCCGAGCACAAGCGGTTGCTTGAGCTTTTTGAACAGCAGCGTCACGGCTCCAGCGACGACGAGAATCAGCGTGAGGTCGAGAATCAGCGCCTCCATCAATCGTTGTATCTGGCGGTTAATTCGCAGATGCGGACGATGACATCGGCGGCCTTCTGCATCACCTGAACGGAAACGAACTCGTAGGGTCCGTGGAAATTCACGCCTCCGGCGAAGATGTTGGGACAGGGCAGACCCTTGAACGAGAGTTGTGCGCCGTCGGTTCCGCCGCGAATCGGCATCACTTTCGGGGGTACGCCGCAGTCTTGCATCGCGTGGAGAACGATGTCGATGACGTGCATATTCGGGTCGATTTTCTCCTTCATATTATAATATTGGTCCTTCACCTCGGCGGTGACAGCGTCTGCGCCGTATTTTTCCTGCATCTGGGCGACGCATTTCGCAATGAACGCCTTGCGGTCCTCGAAACGGTCGCGGTCGTGGTCGCGGATGATGTAGGAAAGCGTGGCTTTCTCGATGCCGCCTTGGATTCCGAGCAGGTGATAGAAACCTTCGTAGCCCTCGGTTTGTTCGGGTGTTTCGTCGGCAGGCAACATTTGGGCAAACTCCACGGCGAGGCGGTTGGCGTTCACCATTTTGCCCTTCGCATAGCCCGGATGGACGCTCACGCCCTTGCAATGGATTTTCGCCGAGGCTGCGTTGAAATTCTCGAATTCGAGTTCGCCGAGGTCGCCGCCGTCGATGGTGTAGGCCCATTCGCAGCCGAATTTCTCGACATTGAAATGATGGGCTCCCATACCGATTTCCTCGTCGGGATTGAAGGCGACGCGAATTTTTCCGTGCTCGATTTCCTTGTGGTCGCGCAGGAAGCAGACGGCGTGCATAATCTCGGCGATTCCGGCCTTGTCGTCGGCACCGAGTAGCGTTGTTCCGTCGGTCACGATGAGGTCTTCGCCCACGTGATGCAGCAGTTCGGGGAACTTTTTGGGACTCGACACGATGCCTTCCGAGAGCGTGATGTCGCCGCCGTCGTAGTTTTCGACGATGCGCGGATTCACGTTGGCTCCCGAACAGTCGGGACTCGTGTCGTAGTGGGCGATGAAGCCGATGACGGGTGCTTTTTTCTTCGTGTTGGCAGGCAACGTGGCGTAAACGTAGCCTTTGTCGTCCATTTCCACGTCTTCGAGGCCCTCGTTTTCGAGTTCTTTCTTCAGAAATTCCGCAAAAATCAGTTGTTTCGAGGTGCTTGGCACGGTCTGGCTGTCTTCGCTCGACTGCGTGTCGAACTTTGTGTAGTTTATAAATCTTTCGGTTAATGTCATAGTTGTTGTTTTTTAATGAATGAAAGGGAATGAAAGGGGAGTGAAAGGGGAGTGAAAGGGACAATAGCCTTTTAACAAAAGAACAATTGGCTTAACTTCTTAACTTCCTAACTTCCAAACCTTTAACTTTTTAACTTTTTAACTCTTTAACCCTTCTTCGGACACCACGGTTTCAGCGTTTGGAAGAAGTCGTTGCCTTTGTCATCGACGAGGATGAAGGCAGGGAAGTCCTCGACCTCGATTTTCCAAATGGCCTCCATACCGAGTTCGGGATATTCCACGCACTCAATCGACTTGATGCTCGACTGCGACAAGACTGCCGCTGCACCGCCGATGCTTCCGAGATAGAAACCGCCGTGCTTCTTGCAGGCATCGGTGACGACTTGCGAGCGATTGCCCTTCGCAATCATCACGAGCGACGCGCCGTTGGCTTGGAATTCATCGACACACGGATCCATTCGGTTGGCGGTCGTCGGACCCATCGAACCGCAGGGATAGCCTTCGGGCGTCTTGGCAGGGCCGGCGTAGAGAATCGGATGGTTTTTGAAGTAGTCGGGCATCGCTTCGCCTGCGTCGAGCCGCGCCTTCAACTTCGCGTGGGCGATGTCGCGAGCCACGATGATCGTTCCCTTCAGGTTCACGCGCGTCGAAACGGGATATTTCGACAGTTCCTTGCGCACGGAATCGATGCCTTTGTCGAGGTCGATGACAATCGTGTTCTTGCCCTCGCCAGCCTTCGCAAACTCCGCAGGAATCAGTTCGGCAGGGTTCGAGTCCATTTTTTCGAGCCAAACGCCGTCGCGGTTGATTTTCGCCTTGATGTTGCGGTCGGCAGAGCACGAAACGCCCATTCCGATGGGACACGAAGCGCCGTGACGCGGCAGTCGGATGACGCGGATGTCGTGCGCCAGATGCTTGCCGCCGAATTGTGCGCCAAGCCCGATTTTATGGGCTTCCTTCAGCAGTTTCTTCTCCAAGTCGATGTCGCGGAAGGCGCGTCCCGTCTCGTCGCCCGTCGTGGGCAGCGAGTCGTAGTATTTAATCGACGCGAGTTTCACGGTCAGCAGGTTTTTCTCCGCCGAAGTGCCGCCGATGACAAACGCGATGTGGTAGGGCGGACAGGCCGCCGTGCCGAGCGACTTCATTTTCTCTACGAGGAAGGGCAGCAGCGTGCCCTCGTTTTGAATCGTGGCCTTCGTCATTGGGTAGAAATAGGTCTTGTTCGCCGAACCGCCGCCTTTCGCCACCATCACAAAATGATATTCCGCACCCTCGCAAGCCTCGATGTCGATTTGCGCAGGCAGGTTGCAGCGCGTGTTCACCTCGTCGTACATCGTCAGCGGCGCGTTCTGCGAATAGCGCAGGTTGTCCTCCGTAAACGTGTTGTAAACGCCGAGCGACAGGGCTTCTTCATCCTCGAATCCCGTCCAGATTTGCTGACCCTTTTCGCCGTGGATAATCGCCGTGCCCGTGTCCTGACAGAACGGCAGGATGCCCTTCGCCGCCACTTCCGCATTGCGCAGGAACTGCAACGCCACGTATTTGTCGTTCTCCGAAGCCTCGGGATCGTTCAGAATCGCCGCCACTTGCAGGTTGTGTTCACGGCGCAGCATAAACTCCACATCGTGGAACGCCTGCTGAGCCAACAGCGTCAGTGCCTCTCGCGACACCTTCACGATTTCCTTGCCCTCGAACTGGGCAGTCGTTACGCCCTCTTTCGTCAGCAGGCGATACTCGGTTTTGTCCTCGCCCAACTGGAACATGGGCGCATACTTAAATTCAGGTTTTGTTGCCATAATATTGTTGATTTTGCTGTATTTTTCTGCAAAGATACGAAAAAAATGGGAATTGAGAAAAAATCTTGCTTATTCTTTGTCGCTTTCACCTAAAAAATAAATTTTCTGCTCAAAAAATCCCCAAATCCTTTGGCGGTTTGGACTTTTTCTTGTACTTTTGCGGCAGTAGAACTTCAAAAAGAAAGGAAAAAAACGAAAACGAACCATCATTTACCATTTTAAAAAACATTTTATGTTTACTCAACTAATTGATAATCAACGATTTACTCCCCCCCCCCTACAGACTTAGGGACTTTTCGGAGGAGTTTTCCACCTGACAGATGACGGGCGGTGTCCATTTTTTGTGGGCATCGCCTTGTGCGTTTTTAAAACTATCGACAATCAATCATCAATCAACTTATTTATTAACCCATAAAAACATTGACAAATCATGAAACAAAAACTATTACTATTATTGACAGCCCTGCTCATGTCGGCACCGATGTGGGCGAAGGTGGGAGACGAATTTACGAGAAGAGGCGTGAAGTACGAGGTGAAGACTGACTACCCAGACGACCTTACTGCTTGGGTGGTGGGACATGAGAGTTGGCTTTACGGCGATGTGGAGATTCTGGACAACATTAACGGCTATGTTGTTACGGCCATTGGTTACAATGCGTTTCAGGACTGCACAGACTTGAAATCCGTCATCATTCCCTATGGCGTGAAAGAGATAATGCCTAGTGCTTTTTATGGCTGCAGCGGGCTGCAGTCGGTTTCCATCCCCGGTAGTGTAGAAATGATAGGCGATTATGCCTTCTCAGGTTGCACAGCCCTGACATCCATCACTTTCCCTGAGGGTGTGACGAGCATCAGAACTGCTGCCTTCTATGGCTGCACAAGCCTGGTATCTGTCACCATCCCTTCCTCAATGAAGATTTTTCAAAATGAATTATTTTATGAATGTAACAGCGTGAAAGATGTCTATTGCTATGCTGCCCCGGATAACCTGACGAATATTGCAGGAAATCTAAATTCCTTTAAGACAGATGGGACGACGAAGTTCCACGTCGAAGCCAGTCAACTCGAGAAAGCTAAAACACGATTTTCAGAATATTTTAATGTCACCTTCGTCGGCGACCTGGATTCTCCTGTGCTGACGGACAGCGAGCCCTATACCCGCACGGTGGAGAAGACGGTGAGCATGGCCACTTACAAGAAGACGATTGCCACGGAGCAGGTGGGCAAGCATCAGGCATGGCTCCTTCCTTTCGACTATGAGGTCAAGGCTGCCGACCTCGCGAAGTTCTCGTTCTACAAGATTAACATGATTGCCAACTCGCCATCGCCCGATACGGAAACCTCGGAAGATGCTTGGGTGTTCTTGACGAAGATGGAGGCAGGCGACAAACTCAAAGCCAATATGCCATACGTGTACAAGCCCTTGGCTGCCGTGACGGACTATCAGTTCATCACGACGAACACGCCGATGAAGGCTCCCGAGAGCAGCGAACTGGCCAAGACAGAGACGATGACGCACGTATATTCTTTCTTTGCCACCTATCTGCCGACCTCGCCCCGCTCAGGCTTCGATTTCTACTACGTGAACGACGAGGGCAGCGTCAGCTATGGTGAAGACGGCGACGGCGTGACCGTAAGTCCCTACCGCTGGATTGTCCGCCAGACGAGCAAGACAGGCGGCTCGACAGCATACGCCCGCGAAATGCACTTCGTGGATGGTGAGGGGGAAGTCACGGGAATCGACGCTCCGCTAAATGATAACGGAGAAATGATAAATGATAGTTGGTACACCATCGACGGTAAGAAACTGAACGGTGAGCCGACGAAGAAGGGCGTTTATATCGTAAATGGTAAAAAGGTGGTGAAGTAAAGTCCCAAAGGGACGGAAAGACCACAGGCAGGGGTGAAGCCCCTGTGAGAAGAACAACCCAACGACCCAATGAACCCTGAAAGGGTGACAGATTCGCAACGATGTTTCTGTCGCCCTTTTCGGGCTTTTAAAGGTTCTTATCCATCGTTTACAGGGGTTCCGCTTCGCTCACCCCTACCTGTATTCTTGCATCCCTTCGGGATTTTATGCTTTATCGAATGCCTACGGCATTTACGTCGGGAACGTATCGGAACAAATTCGGGCGGAAACTTTCAAAAAGT
>JAFYJH010000153.1 GCA_017538195.1 Prevotella sp. | reverse complement strand
GTGAGTACGCCATGCTCCACACGGGCACCGATCTTGGCCTTTTCCACATCGTCCGGCAGAATCAGTGTCTGCTCAAACTTCGTGTAGTTGAACTCACGGCGCAGGTAGTGAGCCTTCTTGTCCTCGTTCTCGATTTTCTTCTCCATCTTCACCACGAGGTTTCCCTCCTCGTTGATGTTCACGTTGAAGTCCTCCTTTTTCAGCCCCGGCGCGGCCAGTTCCACGGTGTACTCGTCTGCCGTTTCAATCACGTTGATGGCAGGTGCCGTAGCGTTTGCCCTCGGCATGAAGTCGTTGTCGAAAAAGTCGTTGAACACGGTCGGCAACCATGCGTTTCTACGAATCATTGGTCTCATAATTTTGTCCTCCTAATTTATTAAATGGTTGATAATAATTTTTTCTTTGAAACACCTTGCGGCGTTCACTTTTCTGTTTTGCAACTTATATACCGAAGTGATTTTTATGACAAACTGGCAGAAATTCATGTCAAATTGGCAATAAAAGTTGATTTTTTCGATGAGAAAGGCTGGACGAAAGGAAATTTTCGCTATCTTTGCTGCATCATCAAAAAAAATGGACGGAATGATGACGATACACGAAGCAATTCAACAGCGGCACAGCGTCAGACGCTACGCCGACAAGCCGATTGAACAGGAGAAAGTGGCTGCGCTCCGAGCCTTGATTGAACAATGTAACGCCGAGAGCGGACTGAACATCCAACTGGTGACGGACGAACCGACGGCATTCGACTGTCGGATGGCGCACTACGGGCGTTTTTCGGGCGTGAGCGACTATTTTGCGATGGTCGGACGGAAAGATGAGCCCGACCTCGACGAAAAAATCGGCTACTACGGCGAAAAATTGGTCTTGGAAGCGCAAATGCTCGGCCTGAACACCTGCTGGGTGGCGCTGACCTACAAGAAAAAGCCCGAATTTTTGCAGATTCGCGACGGCGAGCGGCTCCGCTGCGTCATTTCCGTCGGCTATGGAACGTCGCAGGGCGTTTCCCACAAGATAAAATCGGTGGAAAAAGTGTCGAAAGTCGATGGCGCGATGCCCGACTGGTTCCGTCGTGGCGTCGAGTCGGCTCTGTTGGCTCCGACCGCCATCAATCAGCAGAAATTCACCTTTTCTCTGACGAATGGCAATCAAGTCAGCGCGAAAGCCGGATGGGGCTATTTCTCGAAAGTCGATCTCGGAATCGTGAAACTCCACTTTGAAATCGGCGCGGGAACGGAAAATTTCGAGTGGAAATCATAAAAAGAAGCCATCAATCTCGCGTAACTTTCGCGTAAATGCCACGTAATTTCACGTAAATCTCACGTAATAACGTATTTTTTCAAAACGACTTTTTGCGATGAATACGCTGCAAAGATACAAATTTTCTGTCAAAAACGAAACAAATCTGGCGGAAATATGAAAAAGTCTTGAAAATATGGGCGTTTTCCAGATTTTTTCGTAATTTTGTGGGCGATAATCTTTATTTCTTAAAAATTTGACGATATGAAAAGCTTGAAAATGATGCTGACGATTGTGGTAGCGATGATGGCAGCCGTGGCGTGCGGCTCGAAAATGGAGGCACAGAAAGTGCTTGTGGTTTACTATTCGCAGACGGCGAACACGAAGGCGGTGGCGGAGGAAATCGCCATACGGCTCGGGGCGGACATCGAGGCAATCGTGGCGGTGAATCCCTACGACGGCGACTACAGGGCGACGATTGAGCGGTCGGGGAAGGAGCGCGAAGAGGGCATTCTGCCCGAAATCAAGCCGATGCGGGCCGACATTGCGAAGTACGACGTGATTTTCATCGGCTATCCCGTGTGGTTCGGCACTTTCGCGCCGCCTGTGGCTACTTTCCTCAACCAGACGGACTTGAGCGGTAAAAAAATCGTGCCGTTCTGTACGTTTGGCAGCGGCGGACTCGATTCCAGTGTGAAAAATCTGGCGGAAAAACAGCCGAATGCGGAGATTCTGCCGGGCTATGGCGTGCGGGCGGCTCGAATGAAGGCGGTGCCGCAGGAAGTCGATCAATTTCTGAAGGCGAATGGCTTTGTCAAGGGCGATTTCGTGAAGTTGGACGAGTTTTCCGAGCCGCATCCCGTGAGCGAGGCGGAGGCTGCGATTTTCGATGCTGCCGTAGGCGACTATCCGATGATTCGGGCGAAAGCCGAAACGGTTGCGACGCGCACCCTGCCAAACGGCATGGAATACCTTTTCACGGCGGCGAACCTGCCTCCGAAAATGCCGACTGGAATGAACAGACCGCAACGACCCAACGGTGGCAACCAAGCCGAATTTTCGGGGAAGGACAGACCGCAACGCCCTGCCGGTGGACGACCGCAGATGCCCGGGCGCGAAAGGCCGAAGCGCGACCGCGACAACTCGAAAATGCCGCCCGCAGGTCCGATGAAGGTCTATGTGACGGTGCTTGACGGCGAAGCGCCCGTGTTCACGCAGGTCGTGAGATGAAAATCAGAACATTTTGACGACACGCCGCAGTCCGGCGACGAAAATTTCGACTTCTTCGACCGTGTTGTAAAGGGCGAAGGACGCGCGGACGGTGCCTTGTACGCCGAGCCGCGTCATCAGCGGTTGGGCGCAATGGTGGCCTGTGCGCACGGCGATACCGAGGCGGTCGAGTAGAGTGCCGATGTCGAGATGGTGGATGCCATCGACATTGAAGGAAACGACCGCCGAACTGTCGTGGCCGTAGAGTTTGATGCCGTCGATTTCGCGAAGTTTCTCCCAACAGTGTTTTGTGAGCGATTTTTCGTGCTCGAAAATGCAATTTTGCCCGATTTCATCGAGAAAATCGATGGCGGTGGCGAGTCCGTGCGTGGCGATGTAGTCGGGCGTTCCAGCCTCGAATTTGAAGGGCAGTCGCTCGAAAGTCGTCTTTTCCCACGTTACGCGGTCGATCATCTCGCCGCCACCCTGATACGGCGGCAGTTTTTCGAGCCATTCCTCCTTGCCGTAGAGTACGCCGATGCCCGTCGGACCGTACATTTTATGGCCACTGAAGGCCAAGAAATCGCAGTCGAGCGCTTGCACATCGAGTTTCGCGTGGGGCGCACTCTGGGCCGCGTCAATCATCACGGGAACGCCGTGCTGATGCGCAATTTCCACGATTTCATCGACAGGATTCTCCGTTCCAAGCACGTTGCTGATATGCGTCACGCTGACAAGTTTCGTGCGCTCGGAAATCAACTGTCGAAAAGCCTCGATGTCGAGTTGGAAATCGTCGGTCATCGGGATGACTTTCACGATGAAACCGCGCATTTTTGCCTGTAATTGCCACGGAACGATGTTCGAGTGATGCTCCATTTCCGACACGATGATTTCGTCGTTTTCCTGCATCTGCGACTCGCAAAAAGTCGCCGCCACGAGATTGATGGCCTCGGTCGTGCCGCGTGTGAAAACGATTTCCTCGATTTTCCGTGCGTTGATGAACTGCCGCACACGCTCGCGAGCCGCTTCGTGCAGGTCGGTGGCTTGTTGCGAGAGGTAGTGAACGCCCCGATGCACGTTGGCATTGGCGTTGAGATATTCGTCGCGCATCGCATCGAGCACGCAGAGCGGT
>JAFYJH010000152.1 GCA_017538195.1 Prevotella sp. | reverse complement strand
TGCCTTTTGATAAGGAGTTCAGGAGTTCTGGGAGTTCTGGAGTTATGGGGGATTCATGGAGTTCAGGAGTTATGGGGGATTCATGGAGTTCAGGAGTTCAAGGGAGTTCAGGAGTTCTGGAGTTTTCGCAAAGCGAAGCGACTTCATCGATTACAAAATTCCAGAAGCGATTTTATGCGAATATTACGCTGGGCGTAGGCGGAAAAACGCTTGACGAGGACTGGCAACTGACGCAATTCCGAACGCCACCCGATTCGCCCGACTATCGCACGGACAAATTCAATTTCTACATGGCTTATTCCCTGCAAACCGACCTGATGTATCGCTACGCGCGCCGTTGGGCATCGGGCATCGGAGCCGACCTTTTCTACGGCACTTACGCCGACCGCGTCCGCGACATCGAAAATCTCCACATATTGACTCCTTCGCAGTCAGGGGAAGGGGCTTCTACCATCAGCCCTTGGTCCGTCGGCATCGCCGCAAAGCATCAAGCCTATTACCACAATCTTTCCGTCGCCATGTCGATTGGCTTCTATCTTTATCGCCACATGGGCAGTTACGCGAAAAACTCAGAACAGCCCTACTACGAGCGCATCGGCGTCCACTACACGATTCCCTCGCTTCGCAACCTCACCGTCGGCTTCAACGTCAAAGCCCATCGCTTGAAAGCCGACCTCACCGAACTCGTCGTCAGCTATCCCGTCGATTTATAGAATTCCATTTGTTTAGGCTCGTTAAAGCGAGGGGTGGAATTGTTAAATAGGAATAAAGAAGCGTGACAAAATGGCAGTTTAACAATTTTTGCACCTAAATTTGCACGGCGAAAATAAACGATGGCGAGAAAAATTCGTCAATTCTGTTGGATTTCGGAAGAAAATTCGATTTCGGAAGAAAAAACATTTCAATTTCGGATAAAAATTCGATTTCAGAAGAGAATCGTTTAGAAAAAAGATAATGTTGAACTTTTAATAAGAACAAGACAATGAAAAAGTATCAGAAATTGTTGCTCAGTGCCATGTGCATCGCAGCACTGGGAATTTCAGCCGGCACGTTCATGAAAGTGAATGCCGCAAGCGGCCCTGTGGTCGCAGTTTCAGGACAACCCGTCGATTTGACTTATGCAGCCGAGAAGGCGTTGCCCGCCGTCGTACATATTAAATATGTGCAGAACTCGAAGACGCAGACCGTCAAGATGCAGAGCAATCCGTTCGAGGACTTCTTCAACGACCCGTTTGGATTCTTCGGAAATCCGCAGGGCGGAACGCGCGAGCGTCAGATTCAGACTCCGAAGCGCACGGCGACAGGTTCGGGCGTGATTATCTCGACCGACGGCTACATCGTGACGAACAACCACGTGGTGGAAGGTGCCGACGAACTGACCGTCACGCTCAACGACAACCACGAATTTTCGGCGCGAATCATCGGCACGGACCAGACGACCGACCTCGCCCTCATCAAAATCGACGGCAAGAGCCTGCCCGCCATCTCGATTGCCAACAGCGACGATTTGAAAGTGGGCGAATGGGTGTTGGCAGTCGGCAATCCGCTCGGTCTGAACAACACGGTGACGGCTGGAATCGTGTCGGCGAAGGCTCGTTCGATTGGTGCAAACGGCGTGGAATCGTTCATCCAGACCGACGCAGCCATCAATATGGGAAATTCGGGCGGTGCGCTCGTCAATACGCGCGGTGAACTCGTCGGCATCAACGCGATGCTCGCCTCGCAGACGGGTTATAACATCGGCTACGGATTCGCCATTCCCACGACGATTATGAACAAAGTTGTGGCCGACATCAAGGAATACGGCACCGTGCAGCGCGCATTGCTCGGCATTCAGGGCGGCGACGTGCTGAACTACATCAACAGCGAGAAAGAAAAGGACAATGAAGTCGATCTCGGCACGAATGAGGGTGTTTATGTCGCAAAGGTTGAGAACGACGGCGCAGCCGCCGACGCAGGTCTGGAAAAGGGCGACGTCATCACGCACATCGACGGCAAGAAAGTGACGAAGATGAGCGAAATGCAGGAAATTATGTATAACAAGCGTCCGGGCGACAAGGTTTCGATTACCTACCTGCACAACAAGAAGAAAGTGACGAAAACCGTGACGCTGAAGAACGCGCAGGGCAACACGAAGGTTGTGAAACAGGCCGATATGGACATTCTCGGAGCCGACGTGCGCCCGATCACCTCGCAGCAGAAGGAGCAACTCAACATTTCGTATGGACTCGAAGTCATCAAGGTGAACAACGGCAAGATGAAGGATGCCGGCGTGACCAAGGGCTTCATCATCCAACGGGTGAACGACGAGCCGATGAGGGATGTCGAGGACTTGCAGCAGGCCGTGAAGTCGGCTTCGACGAGCAAGGAGCCCGTGCTCATCGTCCGAGGCATCTATCCGACTGGCAAGAAGGCTTATTTTGTGGTGGACTTGGAAAGTTAAAAGGTTATGAGGTTTTGAGGTTATGAGGTTATAAGGTTATAAGGTTATAAGATTAAGCCTTGAAAACTTGATACGAAAAAAGTGGAAGTCCGCACTGGATTTCCACTTTTCTTTCATTATAAATAAAGGCGAAAGATTTATACAACTCCCTGAGCCATCATCGCCTTTGCAACTTTCATAAAACCTGCCACATTCGCCCCTTTCACATAATTCACGTAGCCGTCGGCTTCCGTGCCATATTTCACGCAGTTTTCGTGGATGTTTTCCATAATCCAAAGCAATTTTGCATCGACTTCCTCGCCCGACCAACTCAGGCGACCCGAGTTCTGCGACATTTCCAAACCGCTGACCGACACGCCACCGGCATTGCTGGCCTTGCCCGGCGAATAGAGGATCTTCGCCTCTTGGAAAACGCGGATGGCACCGGGCGTCGAGGGCATATTGGCACCTTCGGCAACAGCCATCACGCCATTGGCAACCAACGCCTTCGCGTGTTCCTCGTTGAGTTCGTTCTGGGTCGCGCAAGGCAGGGCAATGTCAGCCTTCTCATACCAAGGCTTCGCACCGTCGCCTACGTATTTGGCCGAAGGATATTCCTCGATATATTCCGAAATACGACCGCGATACATATTCTTCAATTCCATAATATAGTCCAACTTTTCGCGGTCGATGCCGTCCGGGTCGTAAATATAACCGTCTGAATCGGACATCGTCATCGGGATTCCACCCAACTGCAACACTTTCTCTGCCGCATATTGCGCCACGTTGCCCGCACCCGAAATCAGCACTTTCTTTCCTTCGATCGTTTCATTTTTCGTATTCAACATCGCACGAAGGAAATACACCGTGCCGTAGCCTGTGGCTTCAGGTCGAATCCGCGAACCGCCGAACTCGATTCCCTTACCCGTCAAAACGCCGCAATACTCACGAGTCAGTTTCTTATACATACCAAACATATAGCCGACCTCGCGTCCACCGACACCAATGTCGCCCGCCGGCACGTCGGTGTCCGGACCGATATGGCGACCCAACTCAAGCATAAAAGCCTGACAAAAACGCATCACCTCGGCAGGGCTCTTGCCGCGTGGAGAAAAGTCGGAACCGCCTTTGCCACCGCCCATCGGCAGCGTCGTCAGAGAGTTCTTGAAAGTCTGCTCGAAGGCGAGGAACTTCAGAATACCCAAGTTTACGCTCGCATGGAAACGAATGCCGCCCTTGTACGGGCCGATGGCATTGTTGTGCTGGACACGATAGCCCATATTCGTCCGAATCTGCCCGTTGTCGTCCATCCACGTCACCCGAAACTGATAGATTCTGTCGGGAATACAGAGGCGTTCAATCAAATTTTCTTTTTCAAACTCGGGATGCTTGTTGTACTCCTCTTCAATCGTACAAAGCACCTCCTCTACTGCCTGATGATACTCAGGTTCGTTGGGAAAGCGTCTTTTCAGCTCCGCCAATACTTTTTTTGCGTCCATTCTAATCCTTTTTTAAAAGTTCTGAAAAGTTAAACTAACAAATGAATTTGCGCGTTATCCTGTATAAATTTGCGCGTTATCCTGCATAATAATTTGTTTTATTGCGCAAAATTACATAAAAATTTTTATTCTGCAAACGATTTGTGAAAAATAATAACATTTGTTAATATTTTTTATTGGTTGTTTTTATTCCATAAAAGGGAGAATAGCAATTATTTCCACTTTTCTTCGTTTTTTTCGCGGAAAAGCACTACCTTTGCAACCGAAACCATCAGAATAACAACAATGGAACGCCTACAGGTCATCAACAACATCAAGCAAACTGCCGCTCGCGTATTGCCGAAAGGCAGTGTGCTCTACCTTTATGGTTCGCGTGCCCGTGGCGATTTCCACGAGGATTCCGATTGGGACTTGCTCGTGCTGCTCGACAAACCCCAAAAGGGAAAGGACGACTGGGACAACTACGCATGGCCGTTCATTGAGAAAGGCTTGGATATGAACGAAATCATCAGTGCCCAGACATACACTAAAGATCTGTGGTTCAACGGACCACATTCGCTGTATTATTACAATGTAGAAGAAGACAAGGAGGTGATTTATGAGTCTTAAAGAGCAAGACAGAGCCACGTTGGTGCTACTCGGTCTGGAAAAATCCGACAAGATGCTCCACGAAATGGACTGGCTCATTGAAAAAGGAAGTTGGAGTCTGGCTGCCAATCGGCTCTATTATGCCCTGTTCCACGCCGTAAAATCATTGCTCATCAACGATTCCCATCCTGTCGGAACACATCGCGGTGCTGTCAATCAGTTTAGCCTTCATTATGTCAAAACAGGCATTTTCACGAAAGAAGACTGCAAACTCTATTCGCGTTTGCAACAACTGCGAGAAGAGGGCGACTATAACTGCGCCATCGATGTAGAACAGGAAGATGTGGAAAATAAAGTTGATCCAACGCGAGAGCTAATCGAAAGAATCAAACAATATGTGAGTAACAATAAAACAGTAACGAACTAAAAATAATTGAAACAAAAACCAGACAGTAAGAGAAAGATGTAAGATAAAAATTTTTGATGAAAGAGCTTTTGGCTCTTGTTCTTCGACCCGAATATCGGCAAAATATTCTAAAAACACGAGAACAAGTTGCTGGAAAGTTCGCGCTGTTTGGCGTGAGCTATACAAGACTTGTTAGTGTTAGGGTCATTTGCCGATAACCCGGGAAGAATGCAAGTTGCGAATGGTGATACGCCTTTTTCGTGTTGTGTAGAAAATAAGTTATTTAACAATATTAACATTATTAACTCTTTAAAAACTAAAAAATTATGGTAAAAAAAATGTATTACTTGAGTGCGCTACTGCTATGGGCAGTGGCTACGACAGGATGGGCACAGACGGAGTCTGCGACCATCACGGTTACACCCGACGTTGTGAATGTCGGGGCAATCCCTGAAGGTGGGGCTTCTACCATTGATGGAGAACTGCTCATTGCCTACGAAAATGTAGATGCGAATTTCAGTATCCAACACTGCGACGCAGAAGGGAATGAAATTGATGAAGCTCCAAACTGGGTTGATTTGTGGGTGTATGATGAAGTCCTCTATTATAGTGTAAATGAGAACTACACCACAGAAACTCGCACGGCCTATTTCAAGGTTTATGCTCCACTGGGCAGCGATAATGTTTATTCCAATCTCGTAACGATTACGCAGGCGGCGAGAGGAGTGCCAAGCATCACCATTACACCCGACGTTGTGAATGTCGGGGCAATCCCAGAAGGTGGGTCTTCTACCATTGATGGACAAATACCTTTTACCTATGAGAATTTGGTGATTAATAGTTCTTACAACTTCTACATTGAATATTGCGATGCTGAAGGAAATGAAATCGAGCAGCCCGACTGGATAGGTTTAGGCGTAAACAACGCATGGGATGAAGAAAACTCCACTTTCGACAACGACAAATACGTTGTCAATTACTGGGTGTCTGAAAACTACGTTACAGAGGCTCGTACCGCTTATTTCAAGGTTTGCGCTCCGTTGGGCAACGGTATCGATTATGTTTATTCAAATCTCGTAACGATTACGCAGGCGGCGAGAGGAGTGCCGAGCATCACGATTTCACCCGACATGGTGAACGTTGGGGCGATTCCTGAGAGTGGGAATTCTTATATTGAAGGCGAACTGCCCATTGCCTACGAAAATGTAGATGCGTATTTCTACATCCAATACTGCGATGCAGAAGGAAATGAAATTGAGCAGCCAGATTGGTTCTATATAACAACATACTACGCTTGGGATGAAGAAAACTCGACATACGATTACGACAAATATGTTGTCGAGTACACTGTGGAAGCAAACAGCACCCCCGATCCTCGCACAGCCTATTTCAAGGTTTACGCTCCGTTGGGCGACGATTATGTTTATTCCAACCTCGTGACCATCAACCAAATTGCGTTAGGAACTGCCATGCTTCCGTTTGAGTGGGCAGGTGGCGCAAGTGCCGACTTTAAAGAATTAAACGGTGCTACAACAGAAGGTCTCGGAAAAGACTATGCTGCCGCTCATGCTCCCTATCTGATTAAGTTCGACTCAGATGGCGATTACATTCAGGTAAAGACCGACAGCCGTCCGGGTAAGGTTACTATTGGTGTCAAAATGGTTGGCGGCTCCAATTCTTCGACCATTTATGTACAAAGTTCGTCAGATGGAGCTAATTTCTATAATGTCGAGTACTTGGATATTTCTGGTGTCCAAAATTCAACGATGACACTCGAAACAACCAATGATTTCGACGAATCAGACAGGTATGTCAGACTCTATTTCTCGAAAGGTTCAAACGTGGGTATTGGTGCTATCACCATTACAAAATATGCAGAGACCGTCACCGTTAAGATTAAGGATGGATTTAAGGCTACAACCTTCAGTTGCGACAAAGCCATCGACTTCACGAATGTCGAAGGAATCACGGCCTACATCATCACCGATGTAAATGGAACGACACAGCAAGTGACGAAAGTACCTGCCTACCATGGCGTTTACATCGAAGGTGCGTCGGGCGAGCATCAAATTCCTATTATCACCGACGAGGAGGCAGCCGAGGCAGAATCCGACTTCGCCAACAGCAAGTTAGAGGCTACCGAACAACCCACTGGCTCCGTTCTGGAATACGTTTCGGACGACGATGTCACTTATTACATCTATGGTAAGCAGAAAGGCAAGGAGGCGTTCTTCAGAGTTACTACTTCCGACTATACGCTTTCTGTGGGCAACAAAGCCGTTCTGAAAATTGAAACGGCTGCAAACGGCGCGAAGGAGATGATTGAGGTGAATGGCGGAGTTACCGGCATCAGCTCGATTGACAATGAACCGTTGAACGGTGAGAACTACTACACGGTGAACGGCAAACTCATTAAGGGTCAGCCCACGAAGCGCGGCATCTATATCGTGAATGGTCGTAAGGTTGTTGTAAAATAATCATGATTGAATAACAGAAAAAATATTAAAAATATGAAGAAAGAATATTTAATTCCCATGATCAAGACCATGCACATGGCAGAGCCTCTGATGGTCGATGTTTCTAACTCAGAAATCGACAACGAAGAGTTCGAACTGGGTGCCAAAGACATGGATGTGGACGACGACTTCAGTCCAGTGTTCACGAACAAAAGTGTTTGGGACGATTAACTTCCGACATTTTTATGCAAAATCCAGCCCGAGCAGAAATGTTCGGGCTGTTTTTTTGCAACTATTTCCACTTTTCTTCGTTTTTTTCGTGGAAAAGCACTACCTTTGCAACCAGAATATTAAAAATGGCAGACTATGGGACAAGCAATTGGATTGAACAAGGCACAGTTGGGCATTATGCGCCTGCTGTCGCACTTTGAAAGAGAAGAACAGGTGAAAGAACTCAACGACCTCATCTGCTCTTACTATGCTCGTAAGGTTGATGAGGAAATGGATCGGCTTTGGGCTGAAGGCAAATGGAGCCAAGAGAAAATCGAAGAAACACTAAAAGAACACTTGAGAACGCCATACCGTTATGCAAAGTAACAGAATTGTTCTCGACACCAACTGTCTTCTTGCGGCACTTGCCCGAAACAGCGAGTTTTATCCTGTCTGGAAGGGCTTGCAGGAGGGAAAGTACACGCTCTGTGTGACCAATGAAATTTTGGCAGAATATCAGGAAATCATCGCACAAAAAACCTCTGCCATCGTTGCCGAAAATGTCATCAACCTGTTGTTGAAAAGCGATTATGTGTTGTTCGTTGATACCTATTTCCGCCTGAAGTTGATTACTGCCGACCCAGACGACAACAAGTTCGTGGATTGTGCATTTGCGGCAAATGCCGCCTACATTGTGTCTGACGACAAGCATTTCGAGGTTCTCAAGGACATCAGTTTCCCCGAAATTCTCGTCCTGAGTCTGAAAGCCTTTTTTGAAAAATTAAAATATGACAAAAACATCAACTAAATAAGATGAGACAACTGAAAATCAACAAGCAAATCACGAACCGAGAGAGTGCGTCGCTCGAAAAATATCTTCAGGAAATCGGCCACGAGGAACTGCTCACTGCCGAGGAAGAGGTGGAACTGGCGCAGCGCATTCGCAAGGGCGACCGCGACGCGCTGGAACGTCTGACGAAGGCGAATCTGCGGTTTGTCGTTTCAGTTGCCAAGCAATACCAGAATCAGGGGCTGAGCCTCGCCGACCTCATCAACGAGGGCAATCTCGGGCTGATCAAGGCTGCCGAGAAATTCGACGAGACGCGCGGATTCAAGTTCATTTCCTACGCCGTGTGGTGGATTCGGCAGTCGATTCTGCAAGCCCTCGCCGAGCAGAGCCGATTGGTGAAACTGCCGCTGAATCAGGTGAATTCGGTGAACAAAATCAACAAGGTGCTCAGGAAGTTTGAACAGGAAAACGAGCGGCGACCGAGCATCGACGAGATTGCCGAGAACATGGATTTGTCGGAGGAAAAAATCGAGGAGGCGATGCGAAATGCGAGCCGCCACCTTTCGATGGACGCGCCGTTCTCGGAAAGCGACGACAACAGCCTGCTCGACGTGATGCCGAACGACGACGCGCCGCTGGCCGACAACTTGGTGGAAATGGAGTCGCTGCGTGACGAAATCGCGATGGCACTGAACACGCTGAACGAGCGCGAGCGCAACGTGATTCAGGCGTTCTACGGCATCGGACAGCCCGAAATGACGCTTGAGGAAATCGGCAGGAAATACGGTCTGACTCGCGAGCGCGTGCGGCAGATTCGCGAAAAAGCGATTCGCCGACTGCGGAAAAACACGAAAAACAAGGCGTTGAAAACATATCTTGGAAAGTGAAAAGTTAAAAATTAAAAGTTAAAAATTAAAAGTTAAAAGTGATAAACGAAAAATATATGATAAAAATCAGAAAAAAAGTATTGGCAGCAATGCTTCTGGCGGCTGCGACACTGCTTCCGACAGAGGCTTTCAGCATCAACAGACCCACGAAAGTGTTTATGTTCGGGTTTGCTTCGTCGTTTAACGACTCAATGGTGTATCTGACTGATATTCAGACGATTGACACGGCTTGGATAGACACAAGGTCGAACTTCATCTACGGTCGTCAAGACTTCTCGTATCAGTTCGCCGAGCATCTTCGTTCCAACGAAAATCCGTATCCGACCGCCATCATCGTATTCGCCGAGAAGCGCAAGGACATCGAGAAGAAATTCCTGAAACTCAGGAAGCGCTACACGAATCCGAAAAAGGGCGTTTTCACCATCAAAAACATCGACACGAACACGTTCCGCTTCAAAAGCGTCACGCCCGACACGCCCGAAGCAACCTACACGAAGGAGCAGTTGAAGGCGGCCATCAAAAAAGAGAAAGACGACCTCAAAAAGAAGCAAAAAGAGGCCAAAAAGCAGTTGAAAGCCGACCAAAAAGCCAAGAAACAAGCCAAGCAAAAGGCAATGGACGAGGCGAAACAACGGGCAAAAGAACTAAAAAACAACAAGCAATGAACATCAACGATTTTCGCGTGGCCGAGCACGACATCCGAATCATTTTCGAGGACTCGGAGAAGAACGGGATGCATCTGCTGCCGTCGTTTGAACCGTTCCGCGCCAAAAACGACGGTCAGAACCTCTTCTTCCAACTGACCATCGACGACAAACTGCAACCCGTTCCCAAGGCGCAGCGCGAGCGCATCCGAACCTTCGACACGGGCAACGGCGACACCATCGTCGATCAGACTGCCGACGGCGGCTACCAGTACATCATCAAAGACCTGCGCGGCCACGAATGTTGCCTGCTGATTGCCAACAAGGACTTCAGCGAGTGCCGCTGCGCCCTGAACGGGTCGTACAATATGCGGAAATTCGGCCTGAACAACGCGCTGATGCTGATTTTCGCCTTCGCCGGAAGCCAACAAGACACGCTGCTCGTCCACGCATCGCTCGTCCGTCAGAACGGCTACGGCTACGCATTCATCGCCAAGAGCGGAACGGGAAAAAGCACGCAGGTGAGCCTGTGGCTGCGCCATATTCCGGGCTGCGACCTGATGAACGACGACAACCCGATCATCCGCCTCATCGACGGCGAAGCCTATATTTTCGGCGGTCCGTGGAGCGGAAAAACGCCCTGCTACCGCAACGTGAAGGCGAAACTCGGCGCCATCACGCGCATCGCCCGTGCCGAGGAAAACAGCATCGAAAAACTGCCGCCCGTCGAGGCGTTTGCGTCGTTCCTGCCCTCGTGTTCTACGATGAAATGGGACGAGGACATTTTTGACAGAATCTGCAAAACCGTCACGCGCATCATCGAGCAAACGCCCATCTACACACTGCATTGCCTACCCAACAAAGAAGCCGCCATCCTATGCAACAAAGCCATCTCAAGGTAAGGGAAATCAAGCTGTCGAACGCCGAGTTTCTGCCGGAAATCGTGAAGCTGATGGACGAGGGTCACACCGTGACGCTTCGCCTGCGCGGTTTCAGTATGCGCCCGTTTCTCGAAGACAATCGCGACAAGGCGTTGATGACAAAGGCCACGAATCCGAAGGTCGGCGACCCCGTTTTGGCGGAAATCGAGCCGAAGCATTTCGTGCTCCACCGCATCATCGCCATCGACGGCGACAACGTGACGCTGCGTGGCGACGGCAATCTGGGCAACGAATATTGCACGCTCGGCGACGTGAAGGGCGCGGTCATCGGCTTCTATCGCAAGGGTCGCACCACGCTCGACCGCACCGACGGCTGGAAATGGCGCACGTACTCGTTTTTCTGGACGCGACTCTACCCTATCCGCCGCTATTTGCTGGCATTTTATCGGAGGATTTGGCTAAAATTGTTTAATTCTGGAACATAAAAAAAATTGTGTTTAAATGGAAAAGAATTCTATGGCAAATATAAATATTCAAGCCTTTCCCGAAGATATTACCGAGGACGGCTTAAAGATATATGGCGAGACTTCTTACCAGAACCAGATCGCCACACTTAGCCACTATCTGCATAACACGATTTTTGAAGGCACGTATGCTGAGATTCAGGCACATCGCAATGAACTGATAGGGCTGATTCGAGATTTTCTTGAACATAAAAACCAGTTGCAAGACTTTTCAGATGAGGACATCGCACACGTAGCAGACTGTCCTTATGAATTCGATTTGTTTCGCGATTTTTACCAAGTCCCATTCCCAAGTCCGAGGACTTACGACCATACTTTTATTGACCTTTTCGCCGGTATTGGCGGCATCCGCATACCTTTCGACGAAATGGGCTATCATTGTGTTTTCAGCAGCGAATGGGATGCAAAAGCCTGTCAAACCTATTTTGCAAACTTTGGAACAGTGCCATTCGGCGACATCACAAAAATTCCTGCCACAAAGATTCCCAAGCACGACGTGCTGCTGGCGGGATTCCCCTGTCAGGCATTCAGTATAATGGGAAAAATGCAAGGTTTTGCCGATACGCGTGGCACAATGTTTTTTGAAATAGAGCGAATATTAAAGCACCATCAGACACCATACATCCTTTTGGAAAATGTTAAGCAATTGGTTGGACACGACGGCGGACGCACATTCAAAGTTATTCTCGAACGCCTCAACCAATTATGGTATTATGTCAAATGGCAAGTGCTGAACGCTCTTGATTTTGGATTGCCACAGAAACGCGAGCGCGTCATTATTGTCGGATTCCAACACAAAAAGGACTGCGACGACTTTTCCTTCGACATTCCACATACGCCTTACAATCTTGCCGACATTTTAGAACCTGAAAAAGATGTTGATCCGACGCTGTTCGCTTCTGACCATATCGTCGAAAAGCGATGCGAAAAAACCATAGGAAAAAAAGTCTTTTACCCTTCAATATGGCACGAGAACAAGGCTGGAAACATCTCTGTACTCGACTATTCCTGCGCCTTGCGCACAGGTGCATCCTATAATTATTTGCTTGTAAACGGTGTTCGACGCCCCACATCGCGTGAATTACTTCGATTGCAGGGCTTCCCTGAAAAGTATAAAATAGCCGTCACACATCAGGACATTCGTCGGCAGACTGGCAACTCTGTAGCCGTTCCGATGATTCGAATGGTAGCACAAAAGATAAATGACATCATCAAAAAACGAGAATATGAAACATCCGAAATTAAGAGATTCAAAAAGGTTGCTAACGCGTGAACCTTATCCCATCAATGAAATTCCCGAGGAAGTCATTAAAAGAATTGGGCGCAAGTTTGTCTATATGCTTTGTGTGGGATATAAGGACTTGACTGGTGACGATTGGGGAAACGTATTTGCCGAAGCTATTGGTGGTGAGCATTTGCAGTCGCCCGTAGGCATCGCCGATGTGGTTTTTGACAAGATGGCTTGGTCGATGAAGACAGTCAAACTGACAAATCCCCATCGTGACGAAGCACCTATCCGCCTTATAAGCGGACGATGTTCGCCAGACTATTCTTATGGAATTACCGACCCTCACGAAGACATCGAGAAAACAGGACGTGCTGTGCTAAATATTTGGAATGAGCGCATAAATATCGCGCAAGATTATTATAATCCTCTTCGCACTTCTGTACTTGTGCGCAGCAATGATCTTTTAACTTATTGTCTTTTTGAAGAAGAAAACCATCGATATGTGGGGAATCAGTATCATTGGGAAGAAAACAAGAACGGCAACTTGATTGGCATTGACAATGAAACTGGCGAGCAGCGTTTCACGTGGCAACCCCACGGATCTCAGTTTACGATTCATACTCGCATCCCCAAAAACGCTGTTAAATTCAAGGTCAAGCAGCCACCTATGCTCGATGTGGAAGAAACGCTAAGGCAGATTGACTTCAACGACGATTGGGTGGAAATCATTTAAAATCATTGGACAAAGCAATTTGATATAAACCAAAAAAACAAGAACTATATGAAAGCAAAAAAAGGTTTCAATCTTCGCGACGTTTGCGGTGAGCAAATCATCGTCGCCGAGGGCAAGGAAAACATCGATTTTTCCAATATCATCAGTATGAACGAGAGTTCGGCGTACCTGTGGAAAAACGTGCAGCAGATGGCGGAGTTCACCAACGAAAATCTGGCCGAACTGCTCACCGAACAGTACGAAATCGACTACGAAACGGCTCTGGAAGACGCCAAAAACCTCTCGCAACAGTGGCTTGAGGCGGGAATTATTGAGGAGTAAGGAGGCGATGGGTCAGGCTTTGCGCCTGACCAAGTCTTCCATAATCAACTGTTCCGTCGGCCCGATTCCGTTGGCTTTGAGCAATTCCGCGTCGCTCTTGAAATCGCTCGAGAGCGTGTGTTTCGGTGCCGTTTCCTTGAGCAGATCCAAGTAGCGGCGGAACAACCCGACGGCAGCCTCC
>JAFYJH010000151.1 GCA_017538195.1 Prevotella sp. | reverse complement strand
TCCTCCTTTCTTTAATTTTTCCATGATTTTGCGACGAGCCACGCTCACCACCTGACTGACAGAACGCGGCAGCAAGCCTGTGACGGCGGAAATCTGCGGAATGTCCATCTCCAACTCGTGGCGCATACGGAAAAGCCGTTGCTCCGTCGGGGTAAGTGACTGGATGGCTGACGCGAGCAGTCGGGCGTTGTCGTCGTCGGCCATCGGCTGCATTTCCTCGGCCAGAATGTTACCAGTTTCCAAAGTGGGCAGAAAGCCCATTTTTTGCTTCCGTCGCCATTCGCTGACGCAGACATTCTTCGTGATACGAACCAACAGTGCCTCGGCGTGGCTGCTGTCGGCGACCTGCTCACGCAACAGCCAAAAGCGGAGCAAGGCTTCCTGCGCAGCGTCGGCAGCCATTTCTTGGTCTGAGAAGAACGAGTAGCCCAATTTCAATAATTGCGGCCTCATTCGGCGTACTATTTGTTCGTATTCTTGGCTTGTCATCTTGCCTTATAAACGAATAAAGTTCCACGATGTTGATGGAGAACGACGAAAATTTAAGGGAATTTAACAAAGGAAATGAGTTTCGGGGCGATTCTCTTGCATATTCAAAAAAAACTTCCTATCTTTGCACACGGAACTATAATTGCTCGTCTATGTACTCGATTCGTGACATCACCGAATATGCCGTTTTGCTAATCCGCAAATTTGCAAAACGATTTGAATTGACAGACCGTCAGGCTGCCAACTATATTGAGCGTTATGGCGCACTGCATTTGTTGTATAGCCATTACGACATCATGCACACGCTTAGTTTTGAGGACAATATCGAGAGCATTGCGGCCTATTGCCATCGAAAAGGAGGAAATTTGACATGAAACTCTATCACGGTTCTAACACGGAAATTCACAAAATAGACTTCGCCAAATCTAAACCTAACAAGGATTTCGGCAAAGGATTCTATCTGACAGCCGACAGACACCAAGCCGAACAATTGGCTGAACAACGTGCGATGTTCTTCGGTGGAGAGCCAGTTGTCAATGAGTATTTGTTTGACGAAAAAAAACTGAAAAACGGATTGCTCAATGTGAAAATTTTTGAGGGATATACCATTGAATGGGCGGAATTTGTCGTAACAAACCGCTCTAATCCCTCGCAACAACCGACGCATGATTACGACATTGTCTATGGTCCTATTGCCAATGACAAAGTTGGTGTGCAGATTGAGTTGTTCACAGACAAACTCATTGACATTGAAACGCTCATCAAACGGCTTCAATTCATGAAGGGCATTACTTTTCAATATTTTTTCGGCTCGGAAAAAGCGGTAGCATATTTACAAAAACTTTAAATCACAATCCTATGCCAACAGATTTCAACCATTTGACAGACGAAGAGCGACGCGATTTTGAGTTTCTGCGCGAACGTCGCTTGGCGCAATTGGCAGCCCTGCTGATTGAGGAGCGTGGTTTGAGTTTCAGTGATGCGTTCCGCGAACTGTACAATTCCGAAACCTATGAGAAACTCAACGATCCGCGTAGCGGTTTGTATATTCAATCAGCACGCTATCTTTATTCATTTTTGGAGAATGAATTGAACTCCTTATAAACGAATTGATGGAAACCGACAAAAAATGCCGTTCCGCCGCTTCATCGCGAGGCAGTAGAACGGTTTCCTCATTAGAAAATTGTCTAACAAACCTTTTTCTTCTAACAAGTTTTTTTTTCTTATTGATGTCTATTCTCACGGATGATTTCAAGCGCACGGTTGAGAATTACATCCTCCGACGACGAGAAAATCTCCTCGATGGTGAGTGGGACTTCGTAGTCGGGAAGAAGGCCACGACCGTAGGGGAATCGGGGCGAAACGTCGTTGGTTGTCACGAGTTTGACAAGTGGAAGTTGGTATTCAATATGGCTGTTGGGCAAGAAGAAACGAGCGAATTTCAAAGCAGTCATATAGTGATAGGCAGTCGCAGTTTCGCGACCAATGGTTTTGGCACGACCTGCACGGACGAGCCGTGCAGGGAAATCGGTGGCGGCACTGAACGAATTCTCGTTGGTGAGGATGTAGAGGTTTCCTGTATAGATGACATCATTTTGTTGTCCCATCGTTTGGGATTCCTGTAAATTTTCATTGATGTTACGATTATAGAATCCTTCCTTTCCTTCAACGGCAATGAAGTCTTCAAATGGCTTCGCATCCGGCGGCCAGTTGTACGAATGGGCGAAACTGGCGTAAGTGGTGTTGCTCATCACTTTTTGATAGCCAAAATTCGAGGGTTCTTCCTTGAGAAATAATCTTATTAACTTTTCCTCGCAACTGGCATCACCGCCGGGGTTGTCGCGAACATCAATGATCAGATGGGGTATGTGTGCGTAGGCGCGAAGGGTGTCGGCGATGGCATCCATTTGTACGTCGTTTTGGTGAAAGTGGGCAAGCGTCAAAAGGGCAATGTCGTCGGCGAGCATCTTGAAGCTCCAGTCTTCGTGGCGGTTTTGATTCCGATGGACGTTGTAGGCAACAGGGGCGGTGTTCTGCGGTGCATAATGCTTCAGTTGATTGCGTTTCAAGAACGGCGCTTCAACACTGGTGCCGTCAGTGAAGGTAATATTTACTGGTTTGTCCCAATCGCTACTGCGATACTGCATCCACCAGTTCGTGAGCATTTGGATAGCTCTTGTGGATTCCACTTGAGCATCGAATAGATTGGTACGCGAACGGACATAGGCTGCCTGTTCTTTGGCGGAAATGCCATTGATGGTTGCTATTTCCTTGCCGATATACGTTTCGTAGCCTGGCTGCACGTGGTGGACAAACGTCCGTTCACCCAATGTGCAGAGTACCAATGTCGGATACTGGCTGTCATCAGCATTGGTTTTGAGAAAAGGATTGGAAGATTGTAACCAAGCGTGGCTGTCGTGAAGGAAATCGGCTCTGAATGCATCGCCAATCAGGTCGTAAAGTGTCGTGAAATGGACTTCGTTGGAATCCAGACGCGCCTTGCCCTCACGTATAAATTCCGCTTCGCGTTCGGGCGAAATGATGTCGCGTAGCGAAGGATAACATTCGCGGATGCTTTGGATGAACGTATCGAAGTCTTCATTGGCCTGTTTACGGGTAAGCTTGGCAGGCGGCGTGAAAAGTTCGGCTTTCTTGAATGTCGTTTGTAAGCCGAAAGGTGTCATCGGGTCGATGCCGTGGCCTGCTTTAGAAGACATTCCAATAGAAATATGTGCTTGTCCGATTTTCGTGAACACATAGCCGACGGTGCCGATAGGCGTACCAGCTTTTATGCGCTGTCCCGTACGGAATGGAATATTGCCGCGCAGACCATCGATGCTGATTTTATTCCCATCTGCGAGTTTTAGCCATAAATGTCCATTGATATATTTTTTCGGGTTACTCACTTTCGGGTCAGCCTCCATTTTTCGGCGCATTCCGTCGAAAGTATTCTCGCCGTCGTATTGATAAGATGTTATTTGGAAAAGTCCAGGGAAATAAACAAGGTCGAATCGGATGATTTCTGCATCGGTAGGGGCAATGACTTCCTGACCTTCTTCTGCTCCAATGATAAGAGTTCCATAACTGACCTCGGAACCCAGTGAATCTTGAGGACGGAGGAGAATATTGTTGCCTGCCTTCTCTCCTTTGATTGGCCAAAGAAAAACGTTAGGAGTCTGTGCACTGCCCACGAATGGGATGAAAAGTAAAAAGATGAGTGTAGCAAATCTTGTTGAATCAATGAGATTTTTCATACTTTTGAAATTTTATTTTTGGTTGATAAATTCGTAATTCGTCACCCCATTTTCTTGCATCAGCTTTTTGATGCGGTTGATATGCTCTTGGGAAACGCCTCGGCAGACATTCACGCGCACGTGGTGGTCTTTGCGGATGGCGACCTCTTCAAGTTGCCAGCCAATGTTCCACACTTGTGATGACGACCACGAGGTGAAGGTGTAATTCTTCCAACTAAATCCTTCGTTAATTCCCTCTCTTGTCCAGATGGAAGATTTGGTTTTGCTGTCTTTCGGCGGTTTTCCTGTCAGCAGAATTGTCAGTTCGGGGTTGATGTTGCCCTTCACGTCGGCGGGAACTTGTACGGGTGTGGTGGTGAGATATACCCAACTGTGATTTTTCCCGTGCTCTATTTCCATTTTTTTCAGTGCTGAGGCTGGCAACTTCGGCAGAAAGTGGATGTCGAGTTGTTGGCCGTCGAGCATTACGGTGGAAGTTTTTACGGGAAACGCATAGCCGTAGACATTGGTCGGATGTTCTTCGATAAAAGATTCTTCGCCGTCTTGAATCCAAGTTCCTTCAGTCCAATTAACGATAATTTCGTCTCCACGTGCTATTACATATTTATCTTTGCAGTCTTTGGATACGAAATGAGCCACCAACATCTGCTTTTCTTCGTCAGTCATTAGTTTTGGCGAAAGGACGCGGATGGTGGCATAGGCGATGCCAGAAAGGAAGATGGCACCGACAAGTATGGCGGCCACCTTATAAAAAATAGTAGATTTTTCAGTCTTTGCCGTGATGTTTTCACTTTTCGAGACGGGTGAGTGTCGGGGACGCAGAAGTTCCGCTGTTGTCAGCAGTTCCTCGTAATATTCCCTGCACTCGGCGCACTGGCTGATGTGCTTTTCGCACGCTGCCTTAACATTCGGGGCGACTTCCTTGTCAAAGAGGTCGGCCACTGTGTTTTTGAAATTTTTGCAATCCATAGTTGTTCGTTTTTTTTGAGTTATACAGAATGAGGGGCGCGCATCCCTCGTTTGATTTTCTCTAAACCGTAAGTGAGGCGTGACTTGGCGGTGGTGAGCGGAATGCCGAGGATGTCGGCAATTTCCTGAAAACTCTTGTCGCCGTAGTAGCGCAGTCGGATGACCTCGGCCTGTTCGTCGGGAATCTCCGACAGCAGTCGGTTGATGCGTCGGTACTCCTGTTCAAAGTCCTCGGCTTCGGTGGCAATGGGCTCTGGCTGCGTGTCAAGAGGCACGGTCGGCGTGCGTCTGGCCTCGCGCTGACGGCTCACGCAGAGGTTCGTCAGTGTGCGAAAGATATAGGCCGACAAGTTTTTCACCTCAATATCGTTTTCGCCCAGCCGTTGGTGCAGTTTGACATAGACATCCTGCACGACATCTTCTGCATCGTGAAGGTTTCCCAGTCGGTAGCATGCGTATTGCAGCATTCCGTGTCTTTCTGCCGCCATCAGCCGTTCCGTTTCTTGGGTTTTATGATGAATTTTCAATAATTTCATACCATAGCCTTTTACTTTAATGACGCAAAATTAACGAAAAAGACTTAAATGATTGGATTTTTTTTTAGAAAAAAGCGTCGAAAATACCTAATTATGGGGATTGCAGATGTCGAAAAAAATGCCTATCTTTGCACCCGATAATCAATAGTTGGTAGTTTACGGATTTAAGTTTACGATTTACAGATGAAAAATCAGAAAATATATGAGGCTGACGACAAGATGATTTCGATGATTCGCGACAATTACGACCTGTTGCAGTCGTTGGGAAGTTTCGGCATCAGTCTTGGATTCGGCGATAAGACGGTCAGGGAAACGTGCGAGGACAACCACGTGGACACTTATACGTTTTTGGCGGTGGTGAATTTCACGGCCAACGGCTACGGCGACTTCGCTGCCGACGAGAAAATCTCCGTTCCCACGCTGCTGCACTATCTCGAAGCCAGCCACGCCTATTTCCTTGATTTTCAGTTGCCTTACATCAGACGGGAATTGCAGGAATCGCTCAACGAACACGACTCTTTGGCGAAGTTGATTCTGCGTTTCTACGACGAATATGCCCACGAAATTCGCCGCCACATGCGCTATGAGCAAAAGACGCTGTTTCCGTATGTGGAATCGTTGTTGGCAGGCGAGCCCATCAGCGACTATGATGTGGAAACATTCTCGAAGCATCACGGCTCTGCCGACAAGAAACTGCGCGAACTGAAACTGCTGATTATCAAATACTTACCGCAAGACGGACTCCGCAACAACCAACTCACCGCCACGCTCCACGACATCTATGAAAACGAGGTGTGGCTTCGTCAGCACGCGCAGGTCGAGGACCATATTTTCGTGCCTGCCGTCCGCCGTTTGGAGCAACAGGCGAAGCAGAGCGACGTGACGCGAAACATTTCCGACATGGTGTTTAAAGCCGGCGGCAATCAGAATCCCGACGCGCTTTCCGACCGCGAAAAAGACGTGATAGTTTCGCTCGTGCAGGGTATGTCGAACAAGGAGATTGCCGACCATCTTTGCATTTCGGTGAACACGGTGATCACGCATCGCCGCAACATCGCCCGCAAACTGCAAATCCACAGTCCCGCCGGCCTCACGATTTATGCCATCGTCAATCAGCTCGTGGATATTTCTGCCGTGAAACTTTGATGGTTTTAATGACCGAAAAAACTCCTGTTCGACAAAATATTTTTTTATTCTGTCCTCACTTACTCGAAATTTTCGTACCTTTGCACTCGTGAAATTGATTCGACTGTTTACGGAGCTTGTTTTCGTCGCTATTGTGGCGGCGATTTTGGCTGCCTGCTCTGCCACGAAATTCGTGCCAGACGGCGACTATATGCTGCAATCGGTGAAGGTGAAGTCGGAGCCGAAAGGCTTCGATGTGGCGGCGGTCGAGCCGTATATTCGGCAGAAGGCGAACTCGAAATGGTTTTCATTGGTGAAAATTCCGCTCGGGGTGTATTCGATGGCAGGGCGCGACACGACGAAATGGCTGAATCGCACACTGCAACGCATTGGAGAACAGCCAGTTGTCTTCGATTCGACTTCGGCGGCGGCGACTTGCGGCGACTTGCAGACGGCGATGCGCAATATGGGCTATCTTCACGCCGATGTGGACTTGAAAACGAAGAAAAAAGGCAAGAAATTGAAGGCGATTTACACGCTGCGTCCGGGTGCGCCCTACGACATTCGACACATCCATTACGACATTCAAGACGAGCAGATTGACGACCTTTTGCGCACGGAAGACGACTCAAACCTGCGCTTGAAGGAAGGAACGCCTTTCACGATTGGAAAACTCGACGCGGAGCGCAAGCGAATCACCTCGTTTCTGATGAATCGCGGCTACTATCGCTTCCACAAGGATTTCATCAGTTATACAGCCGATTCCGCCCGTCAGAGCAACGAAATCGACGTGACGCTGCATCTCGCGAAATATCGTGCAGGCGGTCAGGAGCAGCCGGTTGAGCATCCGCGCTATCGCGTCCGAAACGTGAATTTTCTCAGCGGTCAGGAGGGTGAAATCGGCTTGCGGCAGAAAGTTCTCGAACATAGCACGGCGATTCGCTCCGGCGCGTTTTTCAGCAGTGCCGATTTGCAGAAAACCTACAACAATTTCGGTCGATTGCAGGCGGTGAAATACACGAACATCAAGTTCACGGAAGTGCCCGACTCGAACCTGCTCGACTGCGACATCCAAGTGAGTATGAACAAGCCGTCGGCCATCTCGTTTCAGCCCGAAGGAACGAACACGGCGGGCGACCTCGGAGCCGCTGCGTCGCTGACATTCGAGAATCGCAACCTGTTTCGCGGTTCGGAGGTGTTCAGCGTGCAGTTGAGGGCCGCTTTCGAGGCGATTACGGGGCTTGAAGGCTATCAGAACAAAGATTACGAGGAATACAGCGTCGAAACGAAACTGACCTTTCCGCGCTTCGTCGCGCCGTTTCTGTCGAGGAATTTCAAGCGTCGCAGCACGGCCTCGTCGGAGTTGTCGCTTTCCTACGACCTTCAGAATCGCCCGGAGTTCCACCGTCGCGTGTTTTCCACGGCGTGGCGCTATCGCTGGACGACGCAAAACCGCCACGTGAACTATCGCTTCGACTTGCTCGATTTGAACTATGTTTATATGCCGTGGATCAGCGAAACGTTCAAGAAGGATTATCTCGACAGCGTGAGCAATCGCAACGCCATTCTGCGCTACAACTACGAGGACCTTTTCATTATGAAAATCGGCTTTGGACTGACCTATAATCGCGGAAACCACGCCTTCCGAGCCAATGTTGAGACCGCTGGAAACCTCTTGTCGGCCATCGCCTACACCGCCGGACTTCCGAAGAACGGCGACGACCAATTCACGCTGTTCAACATCGCGTTTGCGCAGTACGCGAAGTTCGATTTCGACTACACGCGCCTCTGGCAACTCGACGACCACAACCAACTCGTCGCCCACGCCGGTTTCGGCATCGCGTGGCCCTACGGCAACAGCAGCGTATTGCCCTTTGAGAAGCGATATTTTTCGGGTGGAGCCAATTCCGTGCGCGGTTGGAGTGTGCGCTCGCTCGGTCCGGGCAGTTTTCGCGGCACCGACGGTCGCATCGACTTCATCAACCAGACGGGCGATATGAAATTCGACTTGAATTTGGAGTATCGCACGAAACTTTTTTGGAAGTTCAACGGCGCGGCCTTCATCGACGCAGGCAACATCTGGACGCTGCGCAACTACGCCGAACAGCCCGGCGGTCAGTTCAAGTTCAGCGAGTTCTACAAGCAGATTGCCGTCGGCTACGGACTCGGCATCCGCCTGAATTTCGACTATTTTGTCCTGCGCTTCGACATGGGAATGAAGGCGGTGAATCCCGCCCACGAAGATTCTCATGAACACTACGCCTTCCTGCATCCGAATCTCAGCCGCGACTTCTCGTTCCACTTCGCCGTGGGGTTGCCGTTCTAAAAAAGAGTTATCGCTTCGCTTAGGAGTTAGTTCGCTTCGCTCACGGAGTTAGAAGGAGTTAAGCCAATTTCAGCAATCAACCCACTTTCCAGATAGAAGTGCAATTTTTGGAGAGTGATGAGGAAGGAGTTCCCGCCATGGGGAGGAGGATCCCCGGAGCGT
>JAFYJH010000150.1 GCA_017538195.1 Prevotella sp. | reverse complement strand
TCCTCCTTTCTTTAATTTTTCCATGATTTTGCGACGAGCCACGCTCACCACCTGACTGACAGAACGCGGCAGCAAGCCTGTGACGGCGGAAATCTGCGGAATGTCCATCTCCAACTCGTGGCGCATACGGAAAAGCCGTTGTTCCGTCGGGGTGAGTGACTGGATGGCTGACGCGAGCAGTCGGGCGTTGTCGTCGTCGGCCATCGGCTGCATTTCCTCGGCCAGAATGTTACCAGTTTCCAAAGAGGGCAGAAATCCCATTTTCTGCTTCCGTCGCCATTCGCTGACGCAGACATTCTTCGTGATACGAATCAATAGCGCCTCGGCGTGGCTGCTGTCTGCGACCTGCTCACGCAACAGCCAAAGGCGGAGCAAGGCTTCCTGTGCGGCATCGGCAGCCATTTCTTGGTCTGAGAAGAACGAGTAGCCCAATTTCAATAATTGCGGCCTCATTCGGCGTACTATTTGTTCATATTCTTGGCTTGTCATCTTGCCTTATAAACGAATAAAGTTCCGCGATGTTGATGAGGAGCGACGGAAATTTAAGGGAATTTAACAAGTTCGGGAGGTTTCACAAAAAATCCACTGAGATTTTTCGTTTTCCCGGTGGATTTTCGGGTATCAGCAATATTTTCTGAGTTCTTGCGTCCCAACTTTGATTTCCTCAATGATTTGCAGGCAGCGGTCGCGGTCGATTCGGATGTTTGTACCAACGGCGATCAGGTCGTCGTCGGTGGGCAGCCCATTGAAATTGACGGTCGATGCGTGTTCGCCCAAAGTTCGGTCGTTGGTCAGGTCGTATGCCGGTGCCAAAGTCCAGTTCCCATCGCGGCAGATGAAACTGAAATTGCGGGCGTGGTCGTCGTAGTTGCGGGCATAGACATTGAACGCCATCCGACGGAATTGCTGCTCCACGGCTTCGGGCGACTGCGTGAGAAATCCCGTCAGTTGCAACAGGCTGTGGTAGTCCATTTTGGGCGGCGAAATCGGTTCGTTGAGCAGGGCACTGGCAGTCGCGATGTGCAACCGCTCGCCATTTTCGATGTCGAATCGGCGCACGGCGAAGTATTTTCCTTCCATCAGTTTGAAATCGGGCACGTCGATGCCGCATTGCCGAGCCACCAGATTGTAGTGATACTCTATTTCGCCGATGTTTTTCGGGTCGTAGGTGTGGCGGAATTTCACGAGCCAATGGCCCTCGGCATCCGAGAAAATGCACTTCGGACGCACACCGCCGGAGTTGCCGCTTTTGAAATAGAGCCAGTCGGCGTGGTCGTCGGTCTTTTCCGACAATATGTCGATTGCCATTTGCTGCATTTCGTCGAATGAGCCTTGCGTTTCTGCCTGAGAAATCTTGGTTTCAGGCACATAGCACAACGCGCCCATGCCCGAACTTCCGACAAGGCTCAACCATTGGACTGGCGTGAGATTTTGAGGGTCGATGCCCGATTTCCGAAGCACTTTCCGCAACAGATATTCGCCGTAGCCACCGGGCAAACTGTCTTCAAAAATGCCGAAATTGCCCTTAAAAGGTTGGTAGTTGGCGGTGAAAAGTCCACTTTTCAAAGGCAGTTGCAAAGGTGAAATCGAAAAACCGTCAGACAGCCAATCGCCATCGTACTCGAACTGGCAATTCGACTTGTTTCCCATCGACAGCGTCCCGACTTTCCGCCCGCGATACATCACACTGACCGCCTGCAAATCTTTCATCATACGCCTCGCTTTCTTGTTCGGTTTTTATTGATTTCAAGCAGTTCTTCCATCGTGTCGTATTTCGGTTCGGACAACAACTGCATGATTTCCTCGGAATAGCCTAATGCCTTCGCCAATTTGACATACGACTCCAACGAAATGGAGTGTTTCAGTTCAAAGCGTTGGATGGACGACGACGGCACGCCGCTCATCTCTGAAAGGCTTTTGGTTGAGAGTTTTTTCTCCAAGCGTCGCGCCTTCAGGTTCGCTGCCAACCGCTGCATCGTTACTTGTAGCGGATAAGGGTCGAAAACATACTTTTTATGCACCATATATTATGCGTAAAAATCGTTTTTTAGGATTTATACATCAAATATTATGTGCAAAGATACGAATAATTTTTCAATCGGCCAAATTTTTACTCGTTTTTCTGCTTCGGCATCACATTGAACCGCCACGAGAGCGAGAGCATCACGTAGCGCGGAATGCCGTTGTGCCACGACTCGGTGCGACCCTGCTCGTTCATCACGTAGCGCGTGTTGGAGAGTTGTTGCAGGATGTCGAAGCCCTTGAGTTTGGCGAGGAGTTTGCCCTTGAGGAAACTGCGCGTGAGTTGGGCGTTCCAGACCCAGTCGGTGGTGTTCATCTCGCGCTGCTGATAGCCGCGACGGGCGTACATCGTCAGGTCGGTGGCGAACTGGAACTTCGCAGGCAGGTTCAGCGTCGAGTTGAAGCCGACTTGGTAGTCGCCGGCGTTGATGTTCTCGAAACCCTCGCGACGACTGCCGACGAGGTAGTAGGTGCCGCCGCCGTACAGGGTGAACTCGTAGTTGTCGTTGGGTCGGAAGGTTAGTTTGAGCTTGTCGCGGAACTGGTGGTTATTGACGATGCTGCGCACGGTCGAGGCGAAGCCCGAAACGGTCGCCATATCGACGCTGTGGTGATAGTTATAGTCCAATTGGTTGTGGATGGAAAACTTCTCGGCCTTTCCGAGCGCCCGCCCGTAGCCGAGGCTCACACTCGTGTTCCAGTTGCCGTTCACGCTGACGGGTCGCACGGTGGAAATGCCGGTCTTTTTGTCGAACTCTGTGGCGTAGGCGACGGCGTTGTCCTGTTGGTTGTAGCCGATGCTTAACCAGTATGACTGCTGATGTTTGCCTCTCCACTGCCGAAGGTTGAGCGATGCGCTGTAGTAGTGTTGATTGCGCAGGTCGGGGTTGCCGAGGCGGATGTTGAGCGGATTGGTGTCGTCGCGATAGCCCACGAGCATCGTCATATCGGGAATTTCCGACCACATTTTTGCCGAGAAATTCACACTGACGTTGTCGCCAAAACCTCCAGCAATATGAAGATCTGGCTCGAAAAACACGGCGTGCCGCCTGACATCGTGCCGTCCGAGGCGGTTGTAGTAGAGGTTGTTGTGCGCGATGCGCAGGGGAAGTGTCAGTTCCCAAATGGTGATGAAGCCCTTGTAATCATTGTTGGCTCTCCCTGGCTCGGAACGCACTTGCAACTTGAAGCGATGGTGGTTCTGATACTCATGAAAATCGTAGCTATTGTTACGGTCGAGCACGTCGATGAGGGCTTCTCGAACCGACGGCAGCATATCCCAAATCGTGGAATCGCAGTCGGCGAGCCTGTCAAGCCGATAGAGCATATTCGAGGTTTTGTTGTAGCGGTAATTGTATTCGTATTTGGGCGAAATCGTCATTCCCGGCCAACAGATATTATAACTGGCTCCAGTTTTCACGTTCCACGCCTGATGGCCGTTGTCGCTGTAGGTGTTGCGGAAGTCGCGTGGCGTCTGTCCGTTGGTATATTGGATGTCGCTGAGCGAGAACTGGTCGGCAGTCAGGCGGTCGTAGTTGGCGCTGAAGTCCCATCGGAGCATATCGGCGATGATTTTTGCGCCACCATTGATGGAGCCGTCAGCAATGATTCTTTTATTTTCGGAAGAACCTCGCGTCAGCATTTCGTTGAGCACCGAAGCCGAGTCGCTTGTGGTCTGGGTGGAATGGCTGAAGCCTTGGTTTCGGGTGTATTGCAGGCTGAAATCGCTCCAATTGAAAACGCCGCTTTTTTCAAGATGATGATTGAGACTGCCTTTGAGCGATGTCGATTTCGAAGTGGAATGGCTCTGCTGTCGTTGGAACGAATCGCCATTGGGCAGATAAGTTTGCGTGTTTGTGCGCGACTCGTTGTCGCCGTCGGTATGGTTCAGTGTGACGCCGCCGCCAAGCCAGTTTTGCCTGTCAAGAAATCGATTGTAACCGAAATTTGCCTCGCGGAAAGTGATCTGCCCGTCGAATGTTGTGGGCGATTTCCATGCCCATTCGCCGCCAGCAACACTTTGGTCGAACTGAACTTGTTGGTAGTCACTCAAATTATTGATGCTGGCAGACCCCATCACCCATTCCTTGTCAGACATTTTCTGTCCGAAAGCCTTCGCCAAATAGCGATTTTCCGTGCCATAGCCGACCTCGGCGTTGCCGATGTAGGTCTTGGAATACTCCTTTTTCAAGTTCACGTCCATCACATACCGCTTGTCGCCCATGTCGCGCTGCATAATGCGCGAGGCGGCACCTGCTTCGTCATAGACCTTGATTTTGCTCACCGTGTAGGCAGGCAGGTTTTGCAATGCCACCTGCGGACTGCCCCTGAAAAAGTCGCGCCCGTTCACGAGCAGGCTCTCGATTTTCTTGCCGTTCACGAAAATTTGGCCGTCCTTCGTCAGTTGCGCCCCCGGCAATCGGCTCACTAATGCGTCGAGCATCGAACCCTCGGCCAAATTGAAGGCGTCGGCGTTATAGACAATCGTGTCGCCCCGCATCACCATTTTCACTTTCGTCGCCTTCACGGTCACTTCGGGCAGGTCGTGGAACGCCTTCATCATCCGAAGTGGTTTCACGGGGATAAACTGCTCACGGTTGCTGCGCAACTCGAAGTTCACGTAAGCGTCGATGTAGCCCTCCATCTCGGCCTTCACGATGTAGCGACCCACTTTCTGAATCGTAAACTGATAGTCGGCTGCACGGGGATAGGTACGGAACGGATAGTCACTGGGAATGGCTGTCATCGTGTCGATAACGACGCTGTCGGCAGTCATCAGCGTGATGAGGGCGGGCAGTCCGTCTTCGGAAAAACTGTCGAAAACCACGCCAGAAACGGGGTGGTCGTGCTCCTTGGCGGTGGCTTGTGCGAGGCTCAGCACAGCAAGCATTGCGATGATAATGGCTCTTTTCATATCGATTTTTGTTGCAAAGATAAAGATTCTTGTTGCAAAGTTAAAACTTTTTTCTGAATATGTCAAAAATACCCCACCATTTGGAAAGATTAGTATATTTTTAATACATTTAACATATCTAACAAAAATGCTGTTTACTTTAATGACGCAAAATTAACGAAAAAGACTTAAAAGGGTAGAAATTTTTTAGAAAAAAGAGGATTACTTCAACTCACCCGTTTCATAGAATTTCAGGATGCCGATGTTGAGAATCGTGAGGTATTTGCTTTGGAGTTCGTTTTGTTGCGCCTGCAAGAGCGCGTCGCGACCCTGCATCAGTTCAACGATGTTGATCAGACCCTCGTCGAACTTGCCGCTGAGCATTTCAAAACTCGTTTTCGCGCTTTCCGTCGCCACCTGCGCCGCACGGAACTTGTTTTGGTTCGTCACGGCTTGCAGCCAGTAGTTTTCGAGCGTCGCGTAGAGCGTGTTCTGCTTGTCTTTCAGGTCGAGTTCGTAGTTCATTTTCTGCAACTGCGCCTTGTTTGCGGCGGTTTTTGCCGAGCGGTTGTCGAAGAGTGGAATGCTGACATTGACACCTGCGCCGATGTTGAAATTGTTCTTCAACTGCGACCCGAAAGCGTTGCTGCTCATCGAGGTCGTGTTCGTCACGGCACTGCCGCTCACGCCGACCGTCGGAAGCCGTTGCGCCTTCGCCATTTTGATGTTCAGTTCGCTGGTTTTGATGCCCACTTCGGCGTTGCGAATCTCAGGCCGGCGACCAAGTGCCATCGCGTAGGCTTCGGCGAGGGCGGGAATGGCTTGCAAGGCCATTTCGTCGGTGGTTTCGGGGATGACAATGTCAAAATCGTCGTCGTCGGTGATTTGCAGCAGTTGTTTCAGTTGGCGCTTGTAGTTGCGCAGGTTTCCTTCGGCCTCGACAATCTGGTATTCGTCCTGTGCGCGTTGCGAAGTCAGTTGCGCGAGGTCGGCACGGCTCATTTTCCCGACTTCCACGAAAGCCTTTCCGCGTTCCTCGTTTTTCTGACTGGTTTCGAGGCTCTTCTGACTGACCTTGATGGCCTCGGCGGAGTAGAGGATTTGCACGTAGAGTTGGGCGATTTGCTCTTGGATGGAGTTGGCGGTCGTTGCCGAGTCGAGTTCGGCTTGCAGGGCGGCGAGTTCGTTGAGTTCCACGTTGCCCTTGAGCCGTCCGCCGTTCCACAGCGTCCAGTTCGAACTCACGCCGTAGCTGCCGTTATAGAAAACCTTATCGACGCTCTGCTGCACATAGCCGTTCTGCACTTGTGCGCGACCCGATTCCGGCCACGGCTGATAAGAAACGCTGTGTCCCGTCGATGCGCTGAGCGAGGGCAGCAGTGCGGATTGGCTCTGCCAGATGTCCTCTTGCGCACTGAGTTTTGTCAGTCGCGTTTTCTGTAGTGAAATGTTGTTTTGCAGCGCGTAGTCGATACATTCGCGAAGTGTCCACTGACGGGCTTCTGCGGTCGTGAAAACCATCAGCAGCAGGGCTGTTATGCAGGAAAAACGGAATGTTTTCATATCAAGTTCATTTTTTCACTCCAATCGATGTCTTCACGTTTTTATTTCAGCAGAAGTTCCTCTTTTTCGGGGTTCTTTTCGACGCTAATGACGCTGCCTTCGGACAGGTCGCCGTCGATGATTCGCTCGCAGACGAGGTCTTCGACATAGTTCTGAATGGCGCGTTTCAGCGGTCGGGCGCCAAACTGCACGTCGTAGCCCTTCGTGGCGACAAATTCCTTCGCCGCGTCGCTGATTTCGAGTTTGTAGCCCATATCTTCGATGCGCTTGTAAAGCCCTTTGAGTTCGATTTCGACGATGCGCTTGATGGCTTCGAGGTCGAGTTGGTCGAAGGTGATGATTTCGTCGAGTCGGTTGAGGAATTCGGGTGCGAACTGCTTCGAAAGTGCCTTCTGGACGATGCTTCGAGCGTGTTCCTTGTCCTTCTCGTCGATGCTCAGTCCGGCGTTGCCGCCTGCGGTGAAGCCCACGCCCCGACCAAACTCCTTCAACTGGCGCGTTCCGGCGTTGGAAGTGAGGATGATGACGGTGTTTCGGAAGTCGATGAGGCGACCGTTTCCGTCGGTGAGGCGGCCTTCGTCGAGCACTTGCAGCAACATATTATAGACATTCGGATGCGCCTTTTCGATTTCGTCGAGCAAGACGATGGAGTAGGGCTTGCGGCGCACGCGCTCGGTGAGTTGTCCGCCTTCCTCGTAGCCGACGTAGCCCGGAGGCGCACCGATGAGTCGCGAGGTGTTGAACGCCTCGGTGTATTCGCTCATATCGATTCGGATGAGCGAGTCGGCGGAACCGAACATAAATTCCGCGAGTTTTTTTGCCAAATAAGTCTTTCCGACGCCCGTCGGACCGAGGAACATAAACACGCCGATGGGATGGTTCGGTTCGCGCAGTCCGACGCGGTTGCGCTGAATCGCCTTCACCATCTTGTCGATGGCCTTGTCTTGCGCCACAACCTCTTTTTTCAGCTCTTCGGCCATTCCTTTCAGACGGATTCCTTCGGCCTCAGCCATTCGCTGCACGGGTACGCCGGTCATCATCGAAACGACATTGGCAACATCGGCCTCGCCGACGGTTTCGCGGTTCTCGTCCTCGCCCTTGCTCCACTGCTGTTGCAGCGTGGCGAGTTCCTTTTCCAGTTCGGCCTGACGGTCGCGATAACTGGCGGCCAATTCGTAGTTCTGATTGGCGACGGCAGCCTGTTTTTTCTCCTTGATGAAGCCGATTTCCTTCTCTTTTTCGACAATTGAAGGCGGCACTTCGGCGTGTTGCAGATGGACGCGCGAGCCGGTTTCGTCGAGGGCGTCGATGGCCTTGTCGGGGAAGAATCGGTCGCTGACATAGCGGTCTGTCAGTTTGACACACGCGAGAAGCGCCTCGTCTGTGTAACTGACGTGGTGATGCTGCTCGTAGCGTTCCTTGATGTTATTTAGAATTTGCAGCGTTTCCTCGGCGGTCGTCGGTTCCACGATGATTTTCTGGAATCGACGCTCCAATGCGCCGTCTTTCTCGATGCTGTTGCGATATTCGTCGAGCGTCGTCGCGCCGATGCACTGAATCGTTCCACGCGCCAGCGCAGGCTTCATAATGTTGGCGGCATCCATCGTTCCGGCTGCCGAGCCAGCACCAATCATCGTGTGGATTTCGTCGATGAATACGATGATGTCGGGATTCTGTTCGAGTTCTTTCAACAACGCCTTGATGCGCTCCTCGAACTGTCCGCGATACTTCGTTCCGGCGACAATCGATGTCATATCGAGGTTCACGAGCCGCTTGCCGAACAGCACGGGCGAGGTGCGACGCTTGGCGATGAGTTGCGCCAGACCTTCGACGATGGCACTTTTGCCAACGCCGGGCTCGCCGATGAGAATCGGATTGTTTTTCTTGCGGCGGCAAAGCACCTCGACGAGCCGCTGAATCTCGCGCTCGCGACCCACGACTGGGTCGAGTTTGCCTTCTTTGGCGGCCTCGGTCAAGTCGGTCGAGAAATTGTCGAGCACGGGCGTTTTGCTTTCGCCTTTTTTCTTCTTCTTGGCGGTCGTCGTGTTGCCATTCGTGTTGTCCGACTGCGCGTTGGCACTGCCTTCCTCGTAGTCTTCTTCGTCTTCGTCGGGAATCCCGATTCCGTCCCTCGTCGGCGCGGTCTGCGCCTTCAGATAGGTGATTGCGTCTTCGTATGTCATATTGTTGAATTCAAGAATTTCCTTTGCGCCGTTGTTCACCGAATCGTGCAGAATCGCCAAGAGCAGATGCTCCACATCGACGAGTTGCGTGTGCTGGATGCGAGCCTCAAAAACGGCGAGTTTCAGGATGTTGTTCGCCTTTTCGTTGAGCACGAGGTCGCGCGTGTGAATCGGCTCGTTGAGTTCGTCTTCGCGGACGCGCGTTTCGAGTTCCGTCTTGACGGACAGCAGATTGATGTCAAGGCGTTGGAAAATATTGTTGATGGCTTCGTTCCGCTCGCGCAGGATGCCGAGCAGCAGATGCTCCGGCCCGACCGACCGACTGGCCAATCGGGTGGCTTCCTCGCGACTGAAAGCGAGAACTTGCGATACTTTGGGTGAGAATTGACTGGTCATTTATTATAATTTATTTTTTCAATATTTGTTTTAGTTCAACGAAAGTTTTGTCCCTTTCACTTCCCTTTCACTTCCTTTTCACTTCCTTTTCACTTCCTTTTTATTCCATTCATCAGCAAACAGCGTGCCAATTTCTTCGATTTTACGAATGTTTAACGCTTGCCCGACGACGAAATTCGGCGCAGGTGATGGCCGTTGCAATCGCCACGTTCAGACTGTCGGCTGTCGGTCGATCGGCGGGATAGTTCGGAATCAGCAGGCGATGGGTGATTTTCTGCGCGATTTCTGGCGAGATGCCGTTGCCCTCGTTGCCCATTACGATGAGGCCGTGCGGCGTGAGCGGTTCAGCGTAGATGTCGCGTCCGTCGAGCAGTGTGCCATAGACGGGAATGTCGGTTGGTAGCGCGTCGATGAGTTCGGCGAGGTCTTGATAGACGATTTTCACGCGGGCGAGGCTTCCCATCGTCGCCTGCACCACTTTCGGAGCGTAGGAGTCGGCGGTGTCGGGACTGCAAACGACGTTTTCGATGCCGAACCAGTCGGCAATGCGGATGATGGTTCCTACGTTGCCGGGGTCCTGGACTCCATCGAGTGCAAGGAAGAGACCTTCTTCTGGAAGATGGCTGAGGGATGAGGGC
>JAFYJH010000149.1 GCA_017538195.1 Prevotella sp. | reverse complement strand
GCTGTCGTAAACCTTGTTTCTGTTCATTCCAGACATTGCCTCTTCTATTGCGGCCTTCGTCACTTCGTTGGGTTCGTGATACACAATGTCAAGCAGAACACTTTCCACATAATTGTTTAGTGTCCGATTTTCCCGTTTCGCATTCCGCCGCAGCCCATCTAAAAGGTCGGTTCTCAAACGGAACGACGTGGGTCTTCTAATGATAGTTGTTGCCATATTTAATATTGATTGTAATACTTTCGACTGCAAAGGTAGTACAATTATTCGATATAAACAAAAAAATTGCCTTTTTTTTAGGATTTTCGGGTGAATTTAAATAACTTTTAGAATCATTTATAGACAAGGGGCTTGCCGTCAGCCGTGATGCCTTCGGCGGAAATGATCATTTGCCGACAATCTCGGTTGTTGTAAAAGTCTATCTTTGCGTTGCCGTTGTCGTCGGTTTTCACATTCGGATTCCAATACAACGTGCGGCGATGGTCGGGCAACGACGGAAGAATCGTATAGTCGGGGCTTTCAAAGGTTTGCGGAGGGTCGAATCCAGTAATGATAATATTCCGTATTCCCTTGCGCATACGCTCGTACCCCATCGGACCTTGCCGCTTGTAGATGGAAACCGTTACTGGTCGATAAGGCAGCAAATCCGGCATCGTCAATCTTGATTGCCATGCCAAAGGGTCCTCGGAGATGTAGACTGAGCGGACTTCGTCGAGTGAGGTTGGGAAACTTTCCCCCTCCCAAGTCATCGATGAAAATTTTATATCATTTTCAGACAATTTTTTGGGGGCGTATGACAGGCAATAGAAGCCATTGTTGATGAACCAGATGACAGGGCGGCGCTTATAATCAAGACCATCCAAGTTCTGCACCCGTCTTCTTCTATTAGAGAAATTTCCATTGTTGTCGTCGTATTCATTTCCCCAATTTCCACCGAAAAAACTGTTTTTCTGCTTGAGCCATTTGACAAAATCGGGCGATTTCTGGTGCTTGTCGCGCAGTTGCTCGTTCAATATCAGGCAATCGTAGAAAACACTGGCCGTTTTCCATGCACTTTTCTCGTCGTACCACCATGCTTTAGCACTGCGACGACGTTCTCCCTTGACTTCCACCATCTGAAGCATGTATTCACGCTTTCCCATCGTCATGATCGACGTATCTTCCTTCCAATTCATTTTTATTTTGGGTGTATCCACAGGAATCGGAAACGTTTCATTCTTGTAAATATGCCGTGTCGATGGCGAAAACCAACGATTGATGCCGAACTCAATTTTGCTGATGTCACCGTCGGTTTCGGGAAGAAGAATCGCGCTGCGCGGCCCGTAGAAACGCGCATAATGAATCGTAAAACTGCCGTCGTTGCGCAGGTTAAACTGCTTTTGAGTCGCGTCCTTGAATTTTTTCGGACCTAAAACCGTCACGAGCAATTTCACTTTTTTCCGTTCTCTGTCCGGCATTTTTTCGGGGAAATACATTTTCCCATCGACCATCAGACAGGGTTCACTGGGCTGCACAATCCGAAAATCGCTTTTGCCCATCATTTTCGGCAGGTTATAGCGCCGCCAACCCTGCACCATCATCAGCAAATCGGCGTCGCGGCGATGTTCTTGGTCGTCCGACTCGAAATAGTAATTGACATTTTCGATATATCCCTTCAAATCGCTTGTCAAAAGCATCCACGACTGCGCATCAGCCTCCCAACCGTTGATTTGCGTTTCAAAATCGCGTACCGAGAGCGAAAAAGTCACATTCGGACGACTCCGCACGTTCAGCGTGACCTTGCCATACGATTGTAAATATGGATTTTCAGCTTCGACATGGATGTTTTCGACGGATTTTCTCGGATAGACAAACACCATGCGGTCGGCGATTACATCGCCATTCGGCGTAATCAAACTCAACTGATTGACACCGTCGCCAAACATTCCCTTGTCTATGTTTATCTCCGTCCGACCATTCTTGACGGTAACGACACGGAAATCAAAAACCGCTCCATGATGCTGAGTAATCAAGCCCAATTCTTGCTTGGAATAGGCTTCTGAAGCCATCAGCGTCACCCGAATCACAGAATCTTCCAACGTGGAAGCCGACAGAATACAACCTTCGGTTTCGGCCTTTGGCAACGGAAATGTTCGTGCGTTCCCTTTTTCGTCATTCAGGTGCAACACCATTTTCCCTGCTCCCGGAACACAATTGACGACGCCTCGACCCTCGCGAATGGTTTTCACATCGCAAATCCGTTTTCCGTCGGATTCGAGCCATCCAGATGTCTCGAAATGGGCACCATCTTGGTTGGTGACGGCAAAGGCCACGCGATTGTCCAGTCCGGCAATCAAATGGCCGCTTTCGGGATAGAAACTGACATTCATTTTCTTGGTGACCTCGTCCTCCTTGTCACGGACAGACGGCAAACGGCGTTCATAACTGAAAATGTCCATCGTGCGCTGACTCCAGTCGCCCTCTTGTTTTGGGGCGTTCAAAACGGGAATAATACGGGAAAACAATCCCGTATTACCCCAGTTCGTCATGTATCGGGTGTAAGCCCTGACTTCATAGAAGCCACTGTTGAGAAGCCCTTTCAACTCAATGCAGCCGTCGGCCTGCCCGTTTCTGATTTCCAATTTATGCGTCTGCACGACATCGCCCATCGGGTCGATAAGTTCCACATAAAGCACTCCGCTTATAGCCGACGGCAACTGATTGTCGTCGCGAATGACATAAGCCTTGAACCAGATGGTTTCATCCATGAAATATCCCGTGTTGTCGAAATGCAGATACACTTTTTCCTGTGGGAAATGGATGTTGAAATTTCTGACATTTGTCACAAATCCAAATAACGAGTCTTTTGGATTTGCGGATGCGCTGACAACTTGAAGCAACATCAAAACTGCGAAATAAAGGAATTTGTTACGCATTTCTGTTATTCTTAGGTTATTTGTTTGACGGAAATCTGATTTCCAAATAGATGAATGAAATATTCGCTTGCAAATTTACGAAAAATATTCCAATTTCCAAAGAAAAAAAGGATTTTATTTCTTTTAATCAGTTGTAAGTCGAACTAATTCACAAAAAAAACCTCACGAAGTTCGTTTTGAAAATTCGTGAGGTTTTTGTTTTATTATTTGAAAATTATTCCTGATGCTCCAGCAGCCAGTCGAGGAAGGGACGGAGCGACTTGGCGGCAGGCTCGGCGGTGAGGACGGAGAGTTTGATGTCGCTACCGAGGCCGTTGAGCACGTCGAACTGGAACTGCTCGCTCTTCTCCATTCCCTCGATGGCCGACCAGCTCTTGGCGAAATCCTTGCGGCTGACGGCGGTCTGACCGTCGGGTTCCATCGCACGAAGCATCACCTGTGCCTGCGTCGTCATCGACTTCAACTTGAGCAGCCACGGGCGCAGGTCGCCGTAGAAAAGGCTGTCGCTCTCGCAATGGCTGTCGGACATCGCCGCCACGACATCGCAAGACTCGCCGAGGCACTTCAATTCTTCCGTCAGCGCAGCCGAAGCCTTCGCTTTTTCAGCCGAATTTCCGTTCTCGAAAGCAGTCTTGAAGTCGTCGATGAGATGGGCGAGCGGCGTCTGTGCATCGTAGTGGCGCAGGTAGGGAACGAGTTGCTTGAAGGCTTCGGCACGGTCGCGTCCGACGATGGCCGGCAGCGACGCTTCCCAACTCTGCATATTGTCGAAAGCCGCCATATTCCACGTGTAATCGGCCACGCTGAACAGCGCGATTTTCGAGAGTTCGCCCTGCTGCATCGGGTTGATGATGATGGTTTTCAGGCGCAGACCCTTTTCGAGTTTCGCATCGTTCGCAATGTGCTTCTCGTCGGCGAAATTCGAGTAGGTGTCGGCAGGGAAAATCTTCGTCATATCATTGTCGTTGCAGGGATAGTTCCACCACCACGAAACCTCGCGACCGAGGTAGTTGTGGAGCACGTCGAGGTCGTTGCTGTTGGGCACCGACCACACGTTTTTGCCCGTCGTGTAGATGTTCACCTTTGCCGGAACGGGACTCAGCGCTTCCCAGAATCGCTGTGCTTTTTCCTTGGAAACCCAACTGAAAGCGTAGAGTTGCGGCACGTATTGCAGCGGCTTGACGGTGTCGGCGGGATTCGCGCCCGGACGGTTCCATTTCGCATCGATTTTCTGCTGCAACCGCGTGAGCCGCTCGGCACCGAGTTTCAGCGTCGGTTCGTCGTCGGGCACGCCGACATCATCGACGAAAACGCCGAACTGCCGCACGCCGAGGTCGTACATCTTCTCGAACTTCGACATAATTCGGTCGAGTACATCGTGGCTTTCGACATTCGTGAAACTCTGTCCCGGATGAATCGCCCAGATGAAATTCACCTTCGTCTGGTGCGCCACGTCGGTCAGTTGGCAGAGCATATCCTGCGTCATCAGGCCGAGGCGACGCTCCTCGTCGGAAATTTTCTCAGGATAGGCTTTGTCCCAATAACGCGAGTGATAAGGGTCGGACTTCGCGCCGTACATGTAGGCGTTCAGTTTGTAGCGCGCCATAAAGCGGAACAAATCGGCGGTCACTTCCATACTGTAAGGAACGCCGTAATAGCCCTCGATGACACCTCGGTTCTGCACGTCGGCATAGTCGTAGAACGTGGCACAGGGCAGCGATTTCGTGTCTCGGTCGAGCATCTGCTCCAGCGTCGCCAAGCCATAGAAAACGGCATCGGTGTTCTCGCCGAGCACCACGACCTGCGCCCTACCCTTCTCCGCCGACAAATTCACGATGTGGCGGTCGTATTTTTCCTTCGCGAACACCTCGCGCTTTAGGTTCAGTCTCGTCGCCATCTTGTCGGCCACGCCTTTCGAGCCATTCACGCCGAGATAGACCGCCGACTGCCCGCTTTTCGCCTTTTTCACGACGGTGGCTTGCAGTCCGTGCTCGCCCAGAATCTGGATGGCGCGGCTTTGTGTGTAACTGTCGATGCCGTCCTCAACGACGATGCTCACCGTCGTCGTAAACGAGGCAGAGCCGTTTCCAGCCACCTGCTCCTGCGGAATCGGATAAATCGTGTAGCCGTTGTCGGCCATCGCGCTGACCGAAAAGAACATCGTCAGCAGAAAAAGCAGTTTTGATTTCAGATTTTTCATGTTGTTGTATTCGTTTTTTTGTTTGATAAAAGACTTACGGGCGAGTTGCCCATAAGTCTTTTACGATGGTTATTCGATAAGGGAATTACTCAGCCGCCTCATCCGATTCGGCGAAGTCAATCACGTTCTTCTTGTTGGCCTGCATCCGGTCGTGTTCCTCGCGCGAGCCGACAATGATTTTCTCCCACTGGCGCATACCCGTTCCGGCAGGAATCAGGTGGCCGGTGATGACGTTCTCCTTCATGCCTTCAAGCGTATCGACCTTGCCACGGATGGCGGCTTCGTTGAGCACCTTCGTGGTTTCTTGGAACGATGCAGCCGACATGAACGACTTGGTCTGGAGTGCGGCGCGTGAAATACCTTGCAGAATCTGCGTCGAGGTGGCAGGCACGGCATCGCGCACTTGCACTGGACGCAGGTCGCGGCGCTTCAGCAACGAGTTTTCCTCGCGCAGACGACGCGCCGTCACAATCTGACCGGGCTTCATATTTTCGGAATCGCCAGCGTCGGTGACGACTTTCTTACCCCAGATTCGGTCGTTCTCCTCAAGGAAGTCGAGCTTATCGACGAGTTCCTGCTCCAAGAACGTGGTGTCGCCCGGCTCGCTGATTTGAACCTTGCGCATCATCTGGCGCACGATGATTTCAAAGTGCTTGTCGTTGATTTTCACACCTTGCAGACGATAGACGTCCTGCACCTCATTGACGATGTATTCCTGTACGGCAGTCGGGCCTTTGATGGCGAGGATGTCGTTCGGCGTGATGACACCGTCGGAAAGCGGTGTTCCAGCGCGCACGGCATCGTGTTCCTGCACGAGAATCTGCTTCGAGAGCGACACGAGGTATTTCTTCTGGTCGCCGGTCTTCGAGGTGACAACAATCTCGCGATTGCCTCGCTTGACCTTGCCCATCGTGACCTCGCCGTCGATTTCGCTGACGACTGCCGGATTCGACGGGTTGCGGGCCTCGAACAACTCGGTGACACGCGGCAGACCGCCCGTGATGTCGCCAGCACCGCCGACGGCACGCGGAATTTTCACCAAAGTCTGACCTGTTTCAATCGTGGCTCCGTCTTCGACGACAACGTGACCGCCGACGGGGAAGTTATAGGTTCCAAGCACCTCGCCATTCGCATCGACGATGTCGCAAGATGGAATTTTCGTATGGTCGTGCGAGTCGATGATAATCTTCTCGGTCAGACCCGTCGTTTCGTCGGTCTCGGCCTTGTAGGTCGTGCCTTCAATCACGTCGCGGAAGTGCAGTTTTCCTGAAAATTCGGTGACGATGACGGCGTTGAACGGGTCCCACTTGGCCACGAGGTCGCCCTTCTTGACGGTGTCGCCCTGCTTCTTGTAGAGCGACGAACCATAGGGAACGTTCATCGTCGAGAGCACAATCTTCGTGTTCGGATCGACAAAGCGAACTTCGGCCAGTCGGCTGACAACCATCTGACATTCAACATCGCCGCTGACGTTGTCCTTTTCAATATAAGGAACTGTGCGCAGTTCGTCGAACTCCAGTTTGGCGTCGTTTTTCGCCACAATCGAGGCGTTGGCAGCGGCATTACCTGCCACACCACCGGCGTGGAATGTACGAAGCGTCAGCTGTGTTCCCGGCTCACCGATGGCCTGCGCTGCGATGACACCGACGGCCTCACCTTTCTGCACCATGCGCTGCGTGGCGAGGTTGCGCCCGTAACACTTCATACAAACGCCCTTCTTCGACTCACAAGTGAGCACCGAGCGGATTTCGACGCTTTCAATCGGCGAATTTTCGATGAGAGCGACTTTTTCCTCCGTGATTTCCTCACCGGCGGCGCAAATCAACTCGCCCGTAGAGGGATGGATGATGTCGTGGACGCTGACGCGACCGAGGATTCGCTCACCAAGGCTTGAAATCACATCGTCGCCGCTCTTCAGAGCCGAGCAGACGAGTCCGCGCAGCGTTCCGCAGTCTTCCTCGTTGATGATCACGTCGTGGCTGACATCGACCAGACGGCGCGTCAGATAACCGGCGTCAGCCGTTTTCATAGCGGTGTCGGCCAGACCCTTACGCGCACCGTGCGACGAAATGAAGTATTCGAGCACCGACATACCCTCTTTGAAGTTCGAGAGAATCGGGTTTTCGATAATCTGCTGTCCCTCGGTACCTGCGCGTTGCGGCTTCGCCATCAGACCACGCATACCCGAAAGCTGCTTAATCTGGTCTTTCGAACCACGAGCACCCGAGTTGAGCATCATATAAACAGCATTAAAGCCTTGGTCGGCCTCGGTCATTTCCTTCAGAAGAATGTCGCCGAGTTCGTTGTTCACGTGCGTCCAAGCGTCAATCACCTGATTGTAACGCTCGTTGTCGGTGATGAAGCCCATATCATAGTTGGTCTGGATTTCATCGACCTCGCGCTGACCCTTCGCCACGATGCCTTCCTTCTCAGGCGGCACGATGATGTCGTCGAGGTTGAAGGAAAGTCCTGCCTCGTAAGCCATGCGATAACCGAGGTTCTTGATACCGTCGAGGAATTCGCAAGCACGCGACATACCAACCTTGCCGATGACGTCGGCAATCATGCCGCGAAGCGTCTTTTTCGAGATGATTTCATTGAAGAAACCAACCTCATTGGGTACAATGCCATTGACAATGACGCGACCGACCGATGTTTCCACCATGTGGCGCACTTTCTTGCCATCGACCACATCATCAACCACGACTTTCACGGGAGCGTGGAGTTCGCACTTGCCCTCGTTGTGGGCGATGATGGCTTCCTCTGGACCGTAGAACACAAGTCCTTCGCCCTTCGCGCCCGGGCGCATTTTCGTAATATAGTAGAGTCCGAGCACCATGTCCTGCGACGGCACGGTAATCGGTGCGCCGTTGGCAGGATTCAGGATGTTGTGGCTCTGGAGCATCAGAATCTGGGCTTCAAGGATGGCCTCGTTCGACAACGGAAGGTGAACAGCCATCTGGTCGCCGTCGAAGTCGGCGTTGAAAGCCGTACAAGCGAGCGGATGGAGCTGAATGGCCTTGCCCTCGATGAGTTTCGGCTGGAACGCCTGAATACCGAGTCGGTGGAGCGTCGGGGCACGGTTCAGCAGCACGGGATGACCTTTCATCACGTTTTCGAGAATGTCCCAGACGATGGCCTCGCGGCGATCGACGATTTTCTTCGCCGATTTCACGGTCTTGACAATGCCGCGCTCGATGAGTTTGCGGATGATGAAAGGCTTGTAGAGTTCGGCTGCCATGAGTTTCGGCAGACCGCACTCGCCCATTTTCAGTTCAGGACCGACCACGATAACCGAGCGGGCCGAGTAATCGACGCGCTTACCGAGCAAATTCTGACGGAAACGACCCTGTTTGCCCTTCAGCGAGTCGCTCAGCGACTTCAGCGGACGGTTCGAGTCGCTCTTCACCGAACTCGACTTGCGCGAGTTGTCAAACAGCGAATCAACGGCCTCTTGAAGCATACGCTTTTCGTTGCGAAGAATCACTTCGGGAGCCTTGATTTCCACGAGTCTCTTCAGACGATTGTTGCGAATGATGACGCGGCGATAGAGGTCGTTCAAGTCGCTCGTTGCGAAGCGGCCACCATCGAGCGGAATCAACGGACGCAATTCCGGCGGTGTGACAGGCAGCACCTTCAGAATCATCCATTCCGGACGGTTCGTTTCTCGGTTGGCGCGGAACGCCTCCACGACTTGCAGACGCTTCAGAGCCTCGGTCTTGCGCTGCTGCGACGAGTCGTTGTTGGCACGGTCGCGCAGTTCGTATGACAGCGAGTCGAGGTCGAGTCCGGCGAGCAGGTCGTAAATGGCCTCTGCACCCATCTTCGCCACGAATTTATTGGGGTCGCTGTCGTCCAGATAGTCGTTGTTCGGATCCAAATAGTTCTCCTGCAAGAACAGATAGTCGTCTTCGTTCAGCAGGTCGAACTGGCGCGAACCGAGCAGGTCGTTGCCTTCGGCATCCTTCTTTCCTTCGAGAATACCCGGCTTGATGACGACATATTTCTCATAATAGATGACGGCATCGAGTTTCTTCGTGGGCATACCCAACAGATAGCCGATTTTGTTGGGCAGACTGCGGAAATACCAGATGTGGGCGACGGGCACAACGAGGTCGATGTGGCCGCTACGGTCGCGGCGCACCTTCTTCTCGGTCACCTCAACGCCGCAACGGTCGCAGACGATGCCTTTGTAGCGGATGCGCTTGTACTTGCCGCAGGCGCACTCGTAGTCGCGGGTCGGACCGAAGATTCGCTCACAGAACAGACCGTCGCGCTCGGGTTTGTAAGTGCGGTAGTTGATGGTCTCAGGCTTGGTCACCTCGCCAAAAGAGTGTTCCAGAATCTCCTCGGGAGAAGCCAGACCGATGGTAATCTTAGAAAAATTATTCTTTACCTTATTTTCTTTCTTAAAAGCCATACTTTTTTACTTTTTTACCTTTTTACTTTTCAACTCACGAAAGCATTAGTCGAGCTTGACACTCAGTCCAAGACCACGAAGCTCATGCAGCAATACGTTCAGAGATTCCGGGATTCCGGGAGTAGGCATCGAATCGCCTTTCACGATGGCCTCGTAGGTCTTCGAGCGACCCACCGTGTCGTCCGACTTCACGGTCAGGATTTCCTGCAAGACGTGGCTGGCACCGAAGGCTTCGAGTGCCCAGACTTCCATCTCACCGAAACGCTGTCCACCGAACTGAGCCTTACCGCCGAGCGGCTGCTGGGTGATGAGGCTGTACGGGCCAATCGAGCGGGCGTGCATCTTGTCCTCGACCATGTGGCCGAGTTTCAGGAAGTAGGTCACGCCGACGGTTGCAGGCTGGTCGAACTGTTCGCCAGTTTCGCCGTCGTACAGACGGGTCGAGCACAGGCGCGGCAGGCCGGCCTTGTCGGTCCATTCCGAGAGGTCGTCGAGTTTGGCACCGTCGAAAATCGGCGATGCAAACTTCACGTCGAGCCGCTTGCCGGCTGCACCGAGAATGGCCTCGAAAATCTGTCCGAGGTTCATTCGCGAAGGCACACCGAGCGGGTTCAGCACGAGATCGACGGGACGACCGTCCTCCAAGAACGGCATGTCCTCCGTGCGCACGACCTTCGAAACGATACCCTTGTTTCCGTGACGACCGGCGAGTTTGTCGCCGACGCCAATCTTGCGTTTCTTGGCGACATAAACCTTCGCCATCTGCAAAATGCCGTTGGGCAGTTCGTCGCCGATGCTGATGGCGAACTTGCGGCGCTTCATCTCGGCATCGAGCAGTTTGTACTTGCGGATGTAGTTCATAATGAGCTGTTGGATGAGCGTGTCGGTGTGTTCGTCGCCCGTCCAGTTGCCCGATTGGATGCCGTCGTACTCCAACGTAGGTTTCTTCAGAATGGTAGCGGTGAATTTGCTGCCCTTCGTAATGACTTCGGCACCTGTATAGTCTTTCACGCCCTGCGAGGTCTTTCTCTTCGTCAGCTTCAGCAGCTTCTCGACGAGAATGTCCTTCAGGTCGCTCTTCTTGGCCTCGTGCTCTTCGTCGATCTTGGCCAAGGTAATCTTGTCTTGTTTCTTCGACTCGCGGGTCTTGACGGCACGCGAGAACATTTTCTTGTCGATAATCACGCCGGAAAGCGACGGATTGGCTCTGAGCGACGAGTCTTTCACATCGCCGGCCTTGTCGCCGAAGATGGCGCGAAGCAGTTTTTCCTCAGGCGACGGATCGCTCTCGCCCTTCGGCGAAATCTTACCAATGAGGATGTCGCCGGGCTCAACACGCGCACCCACGCGGATGACACCGTTTTCGTCGAGGTCTTTCGTGGCTTCCTCGCTCACGTTGGGGATGTCCGACGTGAATTCCTCCATACCGCGCTTCGTTTCGCGCACGTCGAGCGAATATTCATCGACGTGGACGCTCGTGAGCACATCGTCGCGCACCAGACGCTCCGACAACACGATGGCATCCTCGTAGTTGTAACCCTTCCACGGCATATAGGCCACGAGCAGGTTGCGACCGAGTGCCAGTTCGCCGTCTTCGGTGGCATAGCCTTCGGTGAGGATGTCGCCCAACTTCACGCGCTGACCCTTCGTGCAGATCGGGCGCAAGTCGATGACCATGTTCTGGTTCGTGCGACGGAATTTCGGGATTCGATATTCCTTCAAAGCAGGCTCGAAGCTGACAAATTCCTCGTCTTCCGTGCGGTCGTAGAGGATGCGAATCGTCGTGGCATCGACATACTCGATGACACCGTCGCCCTCGGCCACGATCATCGTGCGGGAATCTTCACAGACTTGTTTTTCCAGACCAGTTCCGACAATCGGAGCCTCGTTGTGAAGCAGGGGAACGGCCTGACGCATCATGTTACATCCCATCAGGGCGCGGTGACCGTCGTCGTGCTCCAAGAACGGAATCAGACCAGCCGAAACAGAGGCGATCTGCTGCGGCGAAACGTCCATCAGACTGACTTGAGAAGGCGGAACAACGGGGAAATCGGCATCTTGACGGCATTTCACCACCTTGCGGATGAAGGTTCCGTCCTCGCGCAGCGGCGCATTGCCCTGTCCGATGATGTGCTCAGCCTCTTCCTCAGCCGTCAGATAGACGACTTCGTTGTTGTCGAGGTTGGCGATGCTGTCTTCAATCTTGCGATACGGCGTCTCGATGAAACCGAGTTCGTTGATCTTCGCATAGACGCAAAGCGACGAAATCAGACCGATGTTCGGACCTTCAGGGCTCTCAATCGGACAGAGGCGACCGTAGTGTGTATAGTGAACGTCGCGAACCTCGAAACCGGCACGCTCACGCGACAGACCGCCAGGTCCCAGAGCCGACAGACGACGCTTGTGCGTCACTTCGGCCAGCGGATTGGTCTGGTCCATGAACTGCGAGAGCGGATTGGTTCCGAAGAACGTGTTGATGACGCTCGAAATCGTTTTGGCGTTGATCAGGTCGGTCGGCGAGAACACCTCGTTGTCGCGCACGTTCATACGCTCGCGGATGGTGCGGCTCATACGGGCCAGACCGATGCTGAACTGATTCGCAAGCTGCTCGCCAACGGTGCGCACGCGGCGGTTCGACAGGTGGTCGATGTCATCGACGGTGGCGTTGGAATTGACCAGCTGAATCAGGTATTTGATAATTTCAATAATATCGTCTTTCGTCAGGACGCGGACGCTCATTTCCGTGTCGAGGCCGAGTTTCTTGTTGATGCGGTAGCGACCGACTTCGCCGAGGTCGTAGCGCTTGTCCGAGAAAAACAGGTTGTTGAAGGTTTCCTTCGCACTGTTGTCGTCGGCAGGGTCGGCGTTGCGCAACTGGCGATAGATGTGGAGCACGGCCTCCTTCTCGGAGTTGCTCGGGTCTTTGGCCAGTGTGTTGAAAATGATGGAGAATTTTCCGGCCATCTCAGCGTCTTTGTGCAGCAGAATCGACTGTGCACCGCTTTCCAGAATCTCGTTGATGTTCTCCTCCGTCAGTTCCGTCTCGCGTTCCATAATCACCTCGTTACGCTCGATGGAAACAACTTCGCCCGTGTCTTCATCGACGAAGTCCTCGTTCCAACTCTTCAAAACGCGGGCGGCGAGTTTGCGACCAACGACTTCTTTCATCGTCTTTTTCGTCACCGGAACTTCTTCCGAGAGGTCGAAAATCTCAAGAATGTCCTTGTCTTGGTCGAAGCCGATGGCGCGCAGCAGCGTCGTCACGGGCAACTTCTTCTTACGGTCGATGTAGGCGTACATCACGTTGTGGATGTCCGTGGCAAACTCAATCCACGAACCCTTGAACGGGATGATGCGAGCCGAATACAGCACGCGACCGTTGGCGTGTACGCCCTGACCGAAGAACACGCCCGGCGAGCGGTGCAACTGCGACACGACGACGCGCTCAGCACCGTTGATGATAAACGTGCCGTTGTCGGTCATATAGGGAATCGTCCCCAAGAAAACGTCCTGAATATGCGTACCGAAGTCCTCGTGGTCTTGGTCGGTGCAATACAGTTTCATCCTGGCCTTGAGCGGAACGCTGTAAGTCAGTCCGCGCTCGAGACACTCCTCCACGGTGTAGCGCGGAGGGTCTATGAAATAGTCCAGAAACTCAAGAACGAAGCTGTTGCGCGTGTCGGTTATCGGGAAGTTTTCCGAGAAAACCTTGTACAAACCGTCATTCTTGCGTAGTTCTGGAGGGGTGTCCAACTGTAAAAAGTCCTTGAACGACTTTAACTGCACATCGAGAAAATCCGGATAGGGCATCGGATTCTGCACGCTGGCGAAATTAATTCTGCCGTCGATCACTTTCCTGTCAATTTTCTTCTTGACAACGGCCTTCTTCTTGCTGACTTCAGCCTTTGCTTTTGCCTTGCTTTCGACCGGCTTTTGGGTTTCAACTTTTTTCTTTGCCATTATACATTCTTTTTATTTTAGGACTCATTTCTGTGTCTGACCGAAAACGGTTCCGTGTCGCAATAAAAGACACGAAAAGGTTAGGATCCACCGATTGGGAAGACCCTAACCATTGCTATTGAATAAGCTTTCTAAGGCTCTTGATTACTTGAGCTCAACCTTGGCACCGGCCTCTTCGATGGCCTTCTTCAGGTTCTCAGCCTCGTCCTTCGACAGGCCTTCCTTGATCGTGGCGGGAGCACCGTCCACGAGGTCCTTAGCCTCTTTCAGACCAAGACCGCAAGCCTCTTTCACTGCCTTCACAACCTGCAGCTTGTTTGCACCAACCTCAGCGAGGACAACGTCGAACGACGACTTCTCCTCAGCAGCGGCGGCTGCACCACCAGTTACGGGACCAGCCACAGCAACTGCTGCAGCAGCGGGCTCAATTCCATACTCATCCTTCAGGATGGTTGCCAACTCGTTAACTTCTTTCACAGTAAGGTTTACCAACTCTTCTGCAATAGCTTTGATATCTGCCATTTTATTTAAAAATTTTAAATTGTTTTTAATGTGAATGAATTCGGTTTCGCTTATTTGTTACGCTCAGCGACAGCGTCAAGCAGACCGTGAACCTTGCCACCGGCGTTCAAGCCAGAAACAACATTCTTGATCGGAGACTGCAACAGAGCGATAACATCAGCAATAAGCTCGTTCTTGCTCTTGATTGCGCAGAGTTCATCCAGCTTGTCAGCCCCCACGAACATGCCTTCCTCGGCGTAAGCGGCCTTCAAAGCGGGAATTTCCTTCTTCTTGTCCTTATATTCCTTCAGCAACTTGGCCGGCACGTTGGCTGCGTTCGTGAACATCAGCGCAGTGCTGCCCTTCAAAGCCTCGTAGAGGGGCTCGAAGTCGATTTCGCTTGCCTCAAAAGCCTTGTGCAAGAGGGTGTTCTTGACGACCACCATCTTGATGTCGTTCTTGAAGCACTTGCGACGCAAGTCGCTCGTCTCGGCAGCATTCAGTCCGTGCACATCCACAAGGTAGAAGTGTGCATACTCCTGAAATTTCTTGCCAAGCTCGACAACAACAGTATCTTTCAATTCTTTTCTCATCTTACCAAACTTTTAGAGTTACTCAACTGATTTAGGATCAACCTTGATACCCTTACTCATCGTGCTTGAGATAAAGATACTCTTGATGTATGTACCCTTGGCAGCGGCGGGCTTCAGCTTGATGACGGTAGCCACGAATTCCTTCGCGTTTCCGAAAAGCTGATCCGGGGTCATCGAAACCTTGCCAATCGACGTGTGGATGATACCAGCCTTGTCGACCTTGAAGTCAATCTTACCCTGTTTTACTTCCTTCACTGCCTTAGCAACGTCCATAGTGACAGTACCGCTCTTCGGGTTCGGCATCAGTCCGCGGGGACCGAGCACACGACCCAACGGGCCGAGTTTACCCATGCAAGACGGCATCGTGATGATCACATCAACGTCTGTCCATCCACCCTTGATCTTTTCGATGTATTCGTCAAGACCAACATGATCAGCACCAGCTTCTTTGGCGGCAGCCTCCTGGTCGGGAGTACAGAGGGCGAGAACGCGAGTCACCTTGCCAGTTCCGTTCGGCAGCGACACAACGCCGCGAACCATCTGGTTGGCTTTACGCGGATCCACACCCAGTCGCACATCGATATCAACAGAAGCGTCGAACTTCGTCGTGGTGATCTCCTTGACCAAGTCCATAGCCTCTCTCAACGTGTAGACTTTCCCTGCTTCAACCTTATCAGCTACCAACTTTTGATTTTTTGTCAGTTTACTCATGTTTCTAATTGAAGTTTATAGTTAGTGATTAACCAGGGAAATCCCCTTTGACTGTGATACCCATACTGCGAGCAGTACCGGCAACGAGCTTCATGGCTGATTCAACTGTGAAGCAGTTCAAGTCTTTCATCTTGTCCTCGGCGATAGCGCGAACCTGGTCCCACGTCACGGAAGCGACCTTCTGACGATTGGGCTGCGAGGAACCGCTTTGCACCTTGGCTGCCTCTTTCAACTGTACAGCTGCGGGGGGAGTCTTCAGCTCAAACGTGAACGTCTTGTCGGCGTAGTAGGTAATCACTACAGGAATCACCTTGCCGGCCTTGTCCTGCGTTCTGGCGTTGAACTCCTTGCAGAATCCCATGATGTTGATACCCTTCGAACCGAGAGCCGGGCCGACGGGAGGAGAGGGATTCGCAGCGCCACCTTTAATCTGTAACTTGATTAATCCAGCAACTTCTTTAGCCATTTTTTTCGTTAATATTAAAGTTAAATATACGAAAGAGGGAATGCTATCCGTAACAATAGGCTATCCTTCCTTCTCTACTTGCATAAAACCGAGCTCCAGCGGAGTTTTCCGACCGAAGATCTTGACCATCACCTTCAGCTTGTGCTTCTCGGTGTTCACCTCTTCGATGACACCGCTGAAACCGCTGAACGGGCCGTCCGTCACCTTCACCGTCTCATCAACCATGTAGGGGATGTCGATTTCATCCGCCAGTTCGGTCTCTTCGACGGTTCCGAGCATACGGTTGATCTCTGCCTGAGGGACGGGAACAGGGTTATCCATACCGCCGAGGAATCCCAAGCAGTTGGGAATGAAGCGCAGCATGTGCGCCACGTCGCCAACAAGGGCAGCTTCAACAAAGACATAGCCAGGGAGACTGATCTTCTCCTTGACAACTCTCTTGCCGTTACGCAGAGAGGCATGCTTCTCCATAGGCAGCAACACCTGTGAAACGTGGGCACCAAGCGTCGAGTTGATTTTCATCGCAGCCTCGATGTATTCCTTCACCTTGACTTCCTTTCCGCTTATCGCCCGAAGCACATACCAGTTCTTTTTTGTTTCAGCCATTTTCCTAAACGATTAACCGGGATAAACCATGCTCATAATCCATCTGAACGCAGAGTCCATAGCGAACACAATCAATGCGATGAAAAGGGAAGCAGATAAAACAACCACCGCACTGTGTGTCAGTTCGCGACGAGTAGGCCAAGTAGTCTTATGCGCAAGTTCGTCGTAGCAATCTTTACAATAATTGATAAATCTCTTCAACATAATTCTTTTTCTTGTTTTCAGCACGGGAAGTAAGACTCGAACTCACGACCCTCGGTTTTGGAGACCGATGCTCTACCAACTGAGCTATTCCCGTAAGTAAAGCCCCCACCCTCAAGCGGGGGCTTCCGATTATGATCTAAAAATCTTTTCTTTGAATCGCAGCGGATTAGTCCTCATAGACTTCCGTGATCTGACCCGAACCGACCGTGCGGCCACCCTCGCGGATAGCGAAGCGCAGACCCTTGTTCAGGGCAACGGCGTAAATCAGATCGACCGTAATCTCCACGTTGTCACCGGGCATCACCATTTCAACGCCTTCGGGAAGAGTGATCTCACCCGTGCAGTCCATGGTGCGGAGGTAGAACTGGGGACGATACTTGTTGCCGAACGGAGTGTGACGACCACCCTCTTCCTTCTTCAG
>JAFYJH010000148.1 GCA_017538195.1 Prevotella sp. | reverse complement strand
CTCGGATCGACCGTCTCAATCGGACAATTGACTCGAGAATCCTTCTGGTAGCGACCAATGATGTTGTCGCCCATCCGCAAGGGAATCACCTGCTTGAAATGGAAGACATTTTCGATGACAACGATGGCTCCGCAGCCAAATTCGTTGGCATCATTGTCGGGTTCGACCTCGTCGCGCTGCAATTTCCGCAACTTTGAAACGCCCATGCGCACCCCGAACTGCCGACCGCAGTGGCTGCACTGAAACACGAGCGATTGCCCGTCTTGATAGCGGGTTTCATCGAAAATCGTGAATCGGTCGCACTTGGGGCATCGGACGCGCTTCATGGCTTCATTTTTTTTGTAAAAAATTCGCTTTTCGGCAATTTATTCAGCCGTTTTCATAACCCAACCCTCGGCGAAATCGCTGTTTGTCTGACGCAGCGGACGCAGGGCGTTGTATGCCTCAGTTTCGGTCGAAAAATTGCCATAGACGACGCGAATATCCTTACCGTATTCCAAGACGCGAGCCTCGTTAAAACCCTTTTGATGCAGGCGTTCCACGAAATCGGCGGCATTTTTCTTCCCAACCTGACAAGCCAGCACAATCGTGTAGGACGGACCTGTTTTCACCGCCTCTTTTTCGGCTTGTTTTTCAGCCGATTTTTCCTCAGCGGCAGTCGCGATTTGTTCGGGTGTTCCCGTCGTGATGTCCTTCGGCATGATTCGCTTGAGCAACTCCGCATCGAACTGGGAATTAGCCACCGAGAACTGCGAATCGCCCGACTGGGTCGGGAACAGCGCGATGACCAACGCAGCGATGCAAGCCGCAGCGACATTGCGAATCGTGGAATATTTGATGAAAATTCCGTCTTTCCGACGATTCAGCGGAATGGTTTGGGCAACGGATTCGTCGTCGGCAAGCGTCGATTCGCCGAGTTTGTTCATCTCAAAAGAACTCAGACCGTAGAGCGAAGGCGTCAGAATTCCTGCCTCGCAAGGCGTAAATTCGTAGCGACCGTCGGCAGTCAGGCTGATGGTGCCCAAATCGTTGAACTCGTACTGGCCTTTTTCGACCAGCCATTGCTTCAGTTCCTCGACCTCGGCGGCGATGCGGCGAAGTGCCTCTGGATAGCTGATGTCGTAGGTTTCGACATACGACTGCGCCAACAGCGAATCGTTCAGCCGAAGTTGCGGATTGAAGCCCAACGTGCGCAACGGCGGCAGGAAAATCCCTTCCGACTCCTCGTAGCGGGCACTCAAATGATGCGCCATAAAGCCGCCGAAATCGGGCACGATGACGCAATCGTTCTCCAACAGCAAAATTTCAATATGTTTTCCTAATTGAATCATAACTTCTTTTGTATCAACGTGTTACATATTCATTCCACCATCCACTTGAATCACCTGACCGCTGACATACGAGGCGAGGTCGCTCGCGAGATAAACCGCCGTGTTGGCAATATCCTCGACCGTTCCACCGCGACGAAGCGGAATTTTCTGCTTCCACTGTTCGCGAATTTCGTCGGAAAGTTGAGCCGTCATAGCAGTTTCGATGAAGCCCGGCGCAATCGCGTTGGCACGGATGCCCTTCGGCCCCATTTCCTGCGCCACCGACTTCGCCAATGCAATCATTCCGGCCTTCGAAGCGGCATAGTTCGCCTGACCCGCGTTTCCATGCACACCGACCACGCTCGCCATGTTGATAATCGAGCCGCCACGCTGCCGCATCATAATCGGAACGCAGGCGTGGATGAAGTTGAAAGCCGATTTTAGATTGACCGCAATCACCGCGTCCCACTGCTGTTCGGTCATGCGCAGCATCAGGCCGTCTTTCGTGATTCCGGCGTTGTTCACAAGGATGTCAATCGAGCCAAATTCTTCCTTGACCTGCTTGACGACCTCCTCCGTCTGCGCGAAATCGGCGGCATTCGAGGCGTAACTCTTCGCCTTCACGCCACGCGCAGCGATTTCGTATTCCGTTTCCTGATTGATTTCCAAGTCGGTGAAAGCGACGTTTGCGCCTTCCTCGGCGAACTTCAGCGCGATGGCCTTGCCAATTCCGCGTGCAGCACCAGTGACAAGTGCTGTTTTTCCTTCTAATAATTTCATAAATTCTTCAATTTTTATTTTTTAATTTCTTGATTATCAATCCATTAAGTCGATTTTCTAAAAGGATTTATTCAACTTTCCAAGCGCACCATACACGACCTTCGCCACCTGCGGTTTCGTGGCTTCCTCGGTCATACCGTGCGCGATTCGACCGTAGATATACGGCACTTCGAGCCCCTTAATGCAATAATGTGTAATGTCGGCCACGAGGTCGATGTTCTCGATGTCGAACTCGCCCTCGGCCTTACCCTCGGCATAGACCTTTCGGAAGAGTTTGATTTCCTCGTCGTCGAAGTTCTTGCGCACTTTTTCCACCGTCCAGATGTTGCGGAAAAACTCGGCACGCAGGTTGCCGTTGCGCACGACGGTTTCCTTGATGGAACTCAGGTGCGTGTAGATGAGTTCGATGATTTTGTCTTGCGGACGTATTTTTTTCGCAGCCACTTCGTCGAGTTTGTCGCTCAGTCGCTCCAACTCCGACTCGATGACGGCGGTATAGACATCTTCCTTGCTTTTAAAATAGGTGTAAAGCGTGCGGCGACCCTTGCCAGACGCCACAGCAATGTCGTTCATCGTCGTGTTGGCAATGCCATTCTTGGCGAACAACTGTCGCGCCACTTCCACTAATTTCTGTCTTGTCTTCGATATCGACATAGGCGTTTTTGGTGATATTTTACTCTAATTTTTACACACTGACAACATACTGTGCAAAATTAGCATTTTTCTACGATTCCCGCAAATTATTTTGATATAAAAAACCTAAAAAACGAAAATTTTATTTTTTTTCGCGAGAAATTTTGGCTATTACGAAAAAAAAGCGTACCTTTGCAGTCGCAATTTCAAAAAGGTTGCATTTTTTAGTAAAATAACATCGCGGAGTGGAGCAGTTGGTAGCTCGCCAGGCTCATAACCTGGAGGTCGCATGTTCGAGTCCTGCCTCCGCAACTTCAGAAGTCCGATTTCGAGTCGGGCTTCTTTCGTTTGACGACCATTTGACGAATTTTTGACGGAAAAATTATTTCTCGTAATAATAATACCAATAAGTGTTTCCATAGACATCGCGCAGGCGAGCCTTGTCCCGACCGCATTTCCGCATGAGTTGTTGGAAGTCGGCGTAGTCGGCGTCGGCCACTTCGTGCTTGTAGGCCACGATGGGATTCGAGCGCAAATGGTTGTAGAGCACGAGGGCTTCGCGATAGTGCTTCGGCAGGAGCGAATCGGTGTCGTAGAACCGCTTGATAGTCAGCGCGAAAGCGTCGATTTTCCGGTCTAAAAGTTGGCTGCACAACTGAAAATCGCCCTTCGGCATCTGCACGAAATTATAAGTCGGATACATCACGGTCTGCACGTTTTTTCCGTCGGGTTTCATCACCTGCGAACCGCCGACGAGCGGATATTCAAAGAGTTTTTCGCCCAACTGACGACGATTGGCGAGGGCGTGGATTCTGAGCATTGTCAGGCTCGAATCGGTCGCCAACGACTTCCGCCCCACTCGCAGCGCACCCTCGTAGTCGTGCTTCAGCAAAAGCGATTCCGTCCGCATCCGATAGTGGAAAACATCGTCGTTGTTGCTGAAAAATCCGACGAAAAAGCACCCGAAACACAACAGCAGCATATTTCCCCAAAACAACTTCGAGAAAATGCCGACCGGCTTGCGATTTTTCTCGAAAGCATCGTATTTTCTGATGAGATAGACCGCCAAACAAACCACAACCAACAGAACGGGCGCAAGCCACAGCCACGGCCCAAACGAATAGCGATGGCCGTCGATTCGGATGGCCGTTAAAACCAAGAGCGCGAGCAGCGACGGATAGAATGTCAGGGCGTGACCGCGATGGGTGAGTCGGCTGATGGCCAAGAAAACGAGGTGGATGCTGAAAAGCGCGAGGGTAATCAGCACGGCTCCAATCAGGCGGTCGTAGCGCGTCTGACCGCCCGAAAGCACGTGCTGGGCTGCGGCAATCAAATCGGCTTGGTAGAAATAGAGGTAGCAGAATGTGAACACCACGAAAAGCGTCGCACAAGCCACGTGCATCCATTTTGCACTGCTGTTGGAGGGGTTTTTCTGTGCCATTTTAGTCCTTGTTTTTCCTCAAAACCACCGCCGAGCGCGCCGGAACGTAGAGTTTGAGCCATTCTTTTCCGTCGGCGGCATAAATCGGGTCGAAGTTCGTGAAGTGGGTCACGCTGTCGTCGGCGAGGCCGTTGCCGCCAAACTGCGGCGCGTCGGTGTTGAGCACGACTTTGTACGAGCCTTTCGGAACGAGGAAACCATAGTCCGTGAAACTGCGCGTGGGCGAGAAATTGAACACGAAAATGAGGTCGCCACGCTTGTAGGCGAGGATTTGGTCGCCGTCGTCGTGCCAGATTTCCACGATTTTCGTGCCATTGAAACGCGGCTGCGACTTGATGACGCGCAACATTTCGCGGTCAAAATCGCCGAGCCAATGATAGCAAAGTTCTTGATTATCAACGAGATTCCACTGCCGACGGGCGTATTTGTGGCTCCAACCGTTGCCCTCACGCGGAAAATCAATCCATTCGGGATGGCCGAACTCGTTGCCCATAAAATTCAGGTAGCCGCCGTTGATGGTCGAGGCGGTGACGAGGCGAATCATCTTGTGCAGGGCGATGCCGCGATGCACCGTTCCGTTTTCGTCGCCTTTCTTGAAATGCCAGTACATATCGGCATCGATGAGGCGGAAAATGATGGTTTTGTCGCCCACGAGCGCTTGGTCGTGCGACTCGCAGTAACTGACGGTTTTCTCGTCGGAACGGCGATTTTTCACCTCCCAGAAAATCGAACTCGGCTTCCAATCCTCGTCCTTGACTTCCTTGATCGTCTTAATCCAGTAGTCGGGAATATTCATCGCCATCCGATAGTCGAAACCATAGCCGCCGTCCTCGAATTTTGCAGCGAGTCCGGGCATTCCGCTGACTTCCTCGGCGATGGTGATGGCTTCAGGATTCACCTCGTGGATGAGGCAGTTGGCGAGCGTCAGATAGCAAATCGCGTTGTCGTCCTGATGGCCGTTGAAATAGTCGCCGTAGTTCGTGAACGCCTCGCCGAGCCCGTGAGAATAGTAGAGCATCGAGGTTACGCCGTCGAAGCGGAAGCCGTCGAAATGGAACTCCTCAAGCCAGTAGCGGCAGTTCGACAAGAGGAAATGCAGCACTTCGTCCTTGCCGTAGTCGAAGCAAAGCGAGTCCCACGCGGGATGCTCGTGGCGGTCGCCGGCATAGAAGAATTGGTTGGGGTCGCCGGCGAGGTTGCCGAGTCCCTCGACCTCGTTTTTCACGGCGTGCGAATGGACGATGTCCATAATGACGGCGATGCCGTTCTGATGGGCTTCGTCGATGAGCATTTTCAGTTCTTCGGGCGTTCCGAAACGGCTTGAAGCGGCGAAAAACGAACTGACGTGATAGCCGAAAGAGCCGTAGTAGGGATGCTCTTGAATCGCCATAATCTGGATGCAGTTGTAGCCGTCTTCGATGACGCGAGGCAGCACTTTCTCGCGAAATTCCACGTAAGTGCCGACCTTTTCCGCATCCTGACCCATTCCGATGTGACATTCATAGATGAGCAAGGGCGATTTCGAGGGTCGGAACGTGCGTTTTTTCCAGCGATAAGGCTGTTCGGGCTGCCAAACCTGCGCCGAGAAAATTTTCGTTTCGTCGTCTTGCACGACGCGACGCGCCCAAGCCGGAATGCGCTCGCCCTCTCCCCCATTCCACCGCACTTTCATCTTGTAGAGTTGGCCGTGTTTCAGGGCGTTTTCGGGCAGTTTCAATTCCCAGTTTCCCGTTTTGGCGATGCGTTTCGCCTTGTACTTCGGCGTTTCCTTCCAGTCGTTGAAGTCGCCGATGAGATAGATTTCCGTCGCATTCGGCGCCCACTCGCGGAAAATCCAGCCCTCAGCCGTCTTGTGCAGGCCGAAATAGAAGTGGCCGGAAGCAAATTCACTGAGCGTGGTCTTGCCCTTGCGCGTCAATTGGTCGATTTTCCACTGCGCGTGGTCGTGGCGACCTTGGATTGCCTGCTCGAAAGGCTCCAAATAAGGGTCGTTCCGAACAATTCCGATATGATTTTGAACGCTTTTCTTTCCCATTTTCTTACTTTTTTTATCGTTTCACAGGAACACCTTATTATATTATATGGCTTTCACCTTGAAAATTGCCTTGCGAATCGTCGCTTCGTCGGTGATGAGCGGCGCATGACCGTCTTGCGGAAAGAAAATCGCAAACATTCCGGGCTGACAGGTGACATAACTCTGCGGAACAGCCTCGGGAACGACGGCATAGTCGTCTTTTTCGTTGAAATCGACGGGCGGAAGGTCGGTCACGGGAATGTAGCCGTAAGTCTCGCTGCCGCTGAAGGGAATCTGGATGTCAATCATTTTCCGATGAAACTCGATGACAGCCTCCTCGCGCGTTTTTCCTTTCGCCTCCTGAATGTTCACGAAAAGCTCGTCGCCCTTGATTTTGTGAATCCCAGTCGGCAACGCGCTCATATCGTTTTCGGCGAGAAAGTTCGCCACTTCCTTGAAAAGCGGATTCAACGCGCAATATTTTTCAAGATTTTCTAATTTGTCGATAATCATATTTTCAATGTTCAATGTTACAATGTTCAATCTTCATTCCACAATCCGCCGACCGTTCACGTAACGACCTTTCGCCGTAACCTTTCCGTTGGAGTCTTTCTCGACGAAATCTCCGTCGCGACGGTCGTTGGCATACGAACCTTCGAAGCGCGTGCGGTCCTTGTTGATTTCAACGGCATTGCCATTGCGCATTCCGTTCTGGTAGATGCCGCGAAACTTGCTGCCGTCGGCAAACGTGATGCGCACATCGCCATCGAGTTTGCCGTTTCTGAACGAACCTTCGTAGAGGTCGCCGTTCTTCTTCCGCAACTTGCCCTGACCGTGCTGCAAATCGTTCTTCCACTGGCCCACATACGAGTCGCCGTTGCTCCAGACGAGCGTTCCCTGACCGTTCTTGTCGCCGTTGAGGAAATGGCCGGTGTATTTGTCGCCGTTGGCAAAGCGGAACACACCCTCGCCCGTGCGGTTGCCCTCAACATAGCCGCCCTCATAGACGTCGCCGTTCTGGAACTTGTAGATGCCGCGACCGTGCTGGCTGTCCTCCTTCCAGTCGCCCTGATAGGTGTCGCCGTGCGCGTACTTGTAAAAACCCTTGCCCGATCGCATATTGCTCTCCCACATTCCGTCGTAGGAACTGCCGTCGCCCCAGAAGAAATAGCCTCTGCCGTTCTTCTCGTCGTTGCGCCAGTCGCCATCGTAGTACGAACCGTCGGAAAACGTGTATTTTCCCTTGCCCTGACGCTTGTCGTGGAACCAGTTTCCGTCATAGACGTCGCCGTTGTAGTAGTACATCACGCCGTGTCCCTGCTGATAGTCGCGGTCCCAAAGTCCCACGTATTTGTTGTCATTCAGGAAATAATACGTGCCCCGACCGTGCTGATGGCCGCGAACCCATTGTCCGTCGTATTTCTCGCCGTCGGCAAACGAGTAGATGCCTTCGCCTTCGCGCTTTCCGCGCACGTATTGGCCTTCGTATTTGTTGCCGTTTTGATAGACGGTTGCGCCCTTTCCGTGCGGTTTTCCGTTGAGCATTTCGCCCTTGTACTCGCCCCGAAGTTCGTCTTCAGTCACCGAACACGAACCGAGGGAAATTTTCTGGGCCACGCCAGCGAGAGGCATCAGCATGGCCACCGATAATATCATGATTTTACGTTTCATCTTGTCCTTGTTTTTAGAAATTATCGACAAAAGTACGCATTTCCCGCCAGATGACAAAATCGATTATGATTTTTTAAAGAATAATAATCGATGTTCAGTTCCAGTAACGACGAAATCGGAAGCGCAACCACAACTTGCGCTCCCGATTCTATCGATTGATGGAATGGATGATTAGTTCTTGAAGAAGTCCTTCACGGCCTCGTTCGGAACCATCTGCTCGTCGAAGACGTAGGCACCCGTTTTGGGGCTCTTCACCATCTTGATAACCTTTGTATATGCGCGACCGTCCTTGTTACCTTCTTGGAGGGTTGCCACGGTTTTTTTTGCCATAGTTCTTGAATTTTAATGCTAAAACTTAAACAAAACTTTACTTAATCTCCTTGTGAACCGTCATGCGCTTCAGGATGGGATTATACTTCTTAATCTCCATACGGTCGGGCGTGTTCTTGCGGTTCTTTGTGGTGACATAGCGGCTCGTGCCGGGCAGTCCGCTCTCTTTCATTTCGGTGCACTCAAGGATGACCTGCACTCTGTTGCCTTTTACCTTCTTAGCCATAATTCTTAATCTCCTATTACTTTAATGTCTTTCCAATCAACATAGCCCTTGGCAACAGCCTGCTTCAGAGCTGCATCGAGTCCGACTTTATTGATGAGACGAAGACCAGCGGCACTGATCTTAAGACTGATCCAGCATTCTTCTTCCACATAGTAGAATTTCTTGCTGAAAAGATTGACGTCGAAGCGCCTTTTCGTGCGGTGCTTCGAGTGAGACACGTTGTTTCCAATCTGTGCCTTCTTTCCTGTGATTTGACAAACTTTCGACATTGTTATCTTCTAATTTTTTATGATTATTCTTAGTGTCTGTTCCAAACAGCGTGCAAAATTACTACATTTTTCCGAACCGACAAAATTATTCTTAAAAGAATCGCGAAAAATTAAGTTTTTTTTTGTTTTCGGGAGGATTTTCTCCGCCAAAAACGGAAAAAATGCGAACCTTTGAAGATTCGCATTTTTTAGTCAGTTCTCCGCCTCGATTTCGGTCAGGTTTTGGTCGATGAGGTACTCGAGGAAGAGTTTCAGGGCTTTGCGCGTGGCGATGGCGAGGTTGATGTCGCGGCCTTCGTCCTCAGTGAGTTTGCAGGTGCGGATGTCGTCGCCGCCGCCGTAAGCCAGCCAAATCGTGCCGACGGGAATCTCTGGCGTGCCACCGCCCGGCCCTGCGATGCCCGTTGCGGCAATGGCGAAATCGACGTTCAGCGCCTCGCACGCGCCCTGCACCATCTGCACGGCGACTTCCTCGCTGACGGCTGTCTTGGCGGCGAGCGTTTCGTGGCTGACGTGCAGCAGTTTTTCCTTGATTTCGTCGGTGTAGCAGATGATTCCGCCCTTGAAATAGTTCGACGCGCCGGGCACGGCAATGATGGCCTCGGCAATGCGTCCGCCCGTGCAACTTTCAGCGGTTGCGAGCGTTTTTCCGTTGTCGTAGAGGTACTGTTGTATCTCTTTGCTGATGATTTTGTTTTCTAAACTCATAAATATAACATTTAAACAAATCAAAATTTATCCTCAAAAGAGTTGGAACTACTTTCTTTATACTTATTAAATAATTTCTTTCCTATTTTATCTCGTTTCCATTCTTTTTCGTGATACTTCGGCGAAGTATTCAGACGCAATTTCTTTATACCCTTGTTAAACTGCTCTATTTGTTCTCTTTGGATAGGAAATTTTGCTTCAGTTATAAAATGGTGGGAGGCATATGCAACATTACCAATCATAACAGCACCATCACTTTTACTGGTAGAATCCAACAGTTGCCCATCTAAAGAAAGTATAATATCATCCATCAAGCGTATGAGTAATTTCGGCTTATCCGACATCTTTCGGCTTGCGGAAGTAAACGTCAATGAAAGAAAAACGGAATCCTTTTCTACTGATACATTTATTTTCATATTATAATCCACCAAAAACAAATCACCATAACTGACCTGCGCTTGCGCTGACATCGTCATTGCAAAAAAACACAACGTATAAAATAACCTTTTCATAATTTGATTAAATTTAATATTTGACTTTAAATGATTGCTTTCGAGAACGCCGGCGCATCAATCGGACAGAAATCGCCGTCGCGATACTTGAAATAGCCGGTGATGGCAATCATCGCGGCATTGTCGGTCGTGTAACTGAACGGCGGAATGTAAACCGTCCATCCGTAGCGACGGGCGTAGTCGTGGAAGGCGTTGCGCAGGCCGGTATTCGCCGAAACGCCACCTGCCACGGCGATGTGCTTGATGCCCGTGTGTTTGGCGGCTTTCAGCAGTTTTTTCATCAAAATATCGACGATGGTAAATTCGAGCGAGGCCGCCAAATCGGCCTTGTGATTCTCGATGAAATCGGGCTCGTCCTTGATCCAGTCGCGAAGGTTGTAGAGAAACGAGGTTTTCAGACCCGAAAAACTGTAGTCGAAGCCCGAAATCTGCGGCTCGGCGAACTTGTAGGCTCGCAGATTGCCCTGTCGGGCGAGTCGGTCGATGATTGGACCGCCCGGATAGCCGAGTCCCATCACTTTCGAGCATTTGTCGATGGCCTCGCCTGCGGCGTCGTCGATGGTCTGACCGAGAATTTCCATATCGTTGTAGGCGTTCACCTTGACAATCTGCGAATTGCCTCCGCTGACGAGCAGGCAGAGGAAGGGGAAGGGAGGAATAGCCCCCCTGTCGTCCCCCGAGGGGGACACAGATGCTGTGGAAGCCTTTGGGCTTTTTATAAAATGCGCCAAAACGTGCCCTTGCAGGTGGTTTACGTCGATGAGCGGAATGCCCAACGAGCGCGCAAAACCCTTCGCGAAGCTCACGCCGACAAGCAACGAACCCATCAGTCCTGGACCGCGCGTAAAGGCGACCGCCGAAAGTTGTTCCTTCGTGATGCCAGCCTGACGGATGGCCTCGCTGACGACCGGCACGATGTTCTGCTGATGGGCGCGAGATGCAAGTTCCGGCACTACTCCACCGTAAGCCTCGTGTACCGCCTGCGATGCCGTGACATTCGACAGCAGTTCGTCGTTTCGCAAGACTGCCGCCGATGTGTCGTCGCAACTCGACTCTATACCTAAAATATAGTGTGGAGTGTGGAGTGACTTCATAATTTGACTATTTAACTATTTGACAATTTGACAATTTGACAATTAGACGATGTACAATTTTCAATTCGAGGTGCAAAAATAGTCGGATGCACTCATTCTGAACGCACGGGCCGAACGCTCTGCCCGTACCGGCGATAGCCGCCGCTCCAGTCGGCATTGCCCGAATAGAAGTCCAGGCTGCACGCGTAGGCAGGACCGCCCTCGAGGAGCGACGACGACCAATAGATGCCGACCGAGCCCACACCGTCGAGGGAGCCGCCATTGCGGTAGCCCGAAGCGGGGAGGAAGATGGAGTTGCCGTTGGTATTGGAGGTGAACTTGCGACCTTTCACGCCGTTCAACTCCGTCCACTCGTTGGTGGTGTTGTCCAATAGTTCCTTGATTTCAGCCTTTGTCGGCATACGCCAGCCTTCGCCCCAGTTGGCGGTGGCAGCATCGTCCTCGGCATCAAGAACGGTCTTGTCGTCTGTAAACCCGTCCTTGCCGTAATCAGACTTATTGCAATACTTGGTGAGCGTGGTATGGGAACCATCGCACCACTTGTAGTTCGCCCAGTCGAACAAACGGCCATCGCTCGTGTCGCCCGTGTAGCCAACCGTTTCGCCCCAAGCAAAGTAGAGGCCGTAGTCTTCGGGCTTCGTCGCGCCCACGTTCATATTAGCCCACTTCGTGCCGCTGGGCAAGCCGAGGTCGATGGCCTTCGCTGCTTCAGGGGCTGTGCTGCCCGATGCTTCGCTGAAGTCGATGTATTCCACCTGTGAAGCGTCGTACTTCACGGTTGTGCCGTCTGTCTTGTGTACATTGACGGTCTGTGCCTCGCTGCTCGCTGCAATGAGCAAGAAGGCGGCGATTGAAAGTATTTTTTTCATTTTCTGATGAGTTTAAAAGTTTGATGAATGGTTTTTACGATGATGATGCCACTCGGCAACGAGCCAAGAGACAGCGAGAGAGTTCCGTCGGAACTGGTAGTGCCAGAGCAGAGTTGCCGTCCGTCGGCATCATAGAGCGCGACTGCGCTGCCGCCGTCGAGTCCGCTCAAGGCAAGGCTTCCGCCGGTCAGATTGACGAGAACCGAGGACGATGTTTCCGCCGTCTGCACGCCGGTGGTCGTTTCGGTTTCCGAGAGATAGACCTTCGCCACGTCGGCTGCGAGCAGCGTCACGGTCGTCTCAGTCGTGGTGAGGCACACCTCGCCTTCGGCATATGTGATGCGCGGCTCGCTCGCCAACAGATAGTTGGCTTTCGTGCCGTCGGTCTGCTCGACCACCACGCACGGCTGCGTCGTCTGCGCCCATACGCTT
>JAFYJH010000147.1 GCA_017538195.1 Prevotella sp. | reverse complement strand
CGCACACGGGCGACGTGAAGGCATGGGTTGGCGACATCGATTTCGACACGTGGAAATACGACAAAGTGACGGCGATGCGGCAGCCCGGCTCGACTTTCAAACTCTTCGTCTATACCGAGGCGATGAATCAGGGTCTGACGCCTTGCGACAAGCGTCGCGACGAGTATATTTCGATGAAAACGTGGGATCAGAAGAAGAAAAAAGAGGTGACTTGGGCACCCGGCAACGCCAACGGCTATTTTTCGGGCGACTCGATGACGCTGCGACGCGCTTTTGCGCAAAGCATCAACTCGGTGGCAGTCAGGCTCGGGCAGGAAATGGGCGTGAAGCGAATCGCCGAAACCGCCCGACAGATGGGCATCAGGAGCCAACTCGACGAAACGCCGTCGCTGTCGCTGGGTTCGAGCGATGTGAACCTGCTCGAACTGACCAACGCCTACTGCACCGTCGTCGATGACGGTCGCTACCGCAAACCGCGCCTCGTCGTCCGTATTCTCGACAAAGACGGCAAGGAAATCTACACGGGAAGCACCAGCGTGCGGCAAGCCATTCCTTACAAAAGTGCATTTTTCATGCAGGAATTGCTCAAGAGCGGACTGACCGAACCGGGCGGAACGTCGATGAGCCTGTGGGGATATGTCGGAAACTTCCGCGACTCGGAATTTGGTGGCAAAACCAGCACGTCGAACAACCATTCCGATGCTTGGTTCATGGGCGTGAGTCCAAAGCTCGTGGTCGGTGCGTGGGTCGGTGGCGAATATCGCAGCATCCACTTCCGCACGGGTGCGCTCGGACAAGGCAGTCGCACTGCCCTGCCCGTCTGCGGCTATTTCCTGCAATCGGTTTTCAGCGACCCGTCGTTCAAGGACTATCACGCGAAATTTGCCAAACCGAAGGACGACGACATCACCTCCGACATGTATTCCTGTCAGGGAGTTTATTATTTCGAGAACGACACGACCGAGGTTGATAGCCTGCTTTTGGAAGAGGAAATTTTGCTCGACAGCGAGGGAAATCCGCTCCCAAATCTCGACGATTTTGACGAAAATCAGGAAGAAATCGAACAAAAAAGTTAAATTTTATAAAAAAAAAGAACAACAAAAGAAAAAATCATTTATATTTGCAGCCGAAATTTGATTCTTTTTTATTCACTTTATTATTAACTTAAAAAACAAGAGAAAGTATGAAGAAAGTATTTTTGATGTTGGTGGCCGCAGGTGCCATGACATTTGTAAGTTGCGACAACAAGCCCAAGGCTAACGCCGAGGAAGTTGTGGAAGAAGTAACCCTCACGCAGGAGGAAGCCGACGCTGAAGCTGACAATTACATTGCCAGCCTGACCGACATCCTCGACAACACGAAGGACGTGAACAAGCTGCAGGAAGTGCTCGAGGCTGTGAAGGCCAAGGCTGCCGAGTATGTTGGCCTGAACCCTGAAATCGCAAAGGTGTTCGTGGCTAAGGTTCAGAACTTCCTGAAGGAGAAGGGCGACGTGGTGAAGGGTCTTATTGGCAACAACCTTGCTGCTACGGCTGCTTTCGCTGCACTGACCGAGGCTCCCGCCGAGACCATCGTCAGCGGCTTCATGTCGGCTGCTGCTGACAAGGTTGGCGACGTGGTTGATGGCGCAAAAGAAGCTGTCGAAGGTGCTGCTGACGCTGCTGCCGGTGCAGTTGAGGATGCCAAGAATGCCGCTGCCGACAAAGTGAACGAAACTGTCGATGCTGCCAAGGAAAAGGCTGCTGAGGCTGTCGATGGCGCTGCCGATGCCGCTAAGAAAAAGCTCGGCCTCTAAAATTTTGCCGAAATTTTGGAAACAAGAGAGCCATACGCCGCAAGGTGTATGGCTCGTTGTTTTATTCCATCGAAAATTTAATTTCGAATCGTCATCGGATTCTGTCAGCCGCTCTGACAAGCCGCTCATCGGCGCGGATGCCTTTGAAAGCGAGGAAGTCGAACACAGCCGAGATGAATGGAAGTCCGGCGGTGATGTTCTGGCGCAACTGCCCCACTGCCGTCAAATCGAAGTATTTGTAATAGGCGAACAGCAGCAGCCACACGAAAACCAGCGCGATGGCGAAGGAGCAAAACCGCGCCTGACGCTTGCGATTTTTGTAGAGGAAAATCGCCGTGAATTCCAGAATCGCTGCCAGAACTAGCAATGCAGCCAAGGGCGCATAGAAGAAATTGTAGCTCACGCCGTTGTTTTCGGGCTGCACGAGTGCCAGATTATACAACACTGGCTCGACGCCCATTCCTTGCAGTTCCACGCTGCCCAAAGGCAGGCAGAGGCAGACGACCGTCGCCACGAATGCAAGGAAGAGAAAAATGGTTTGTTTCCGCTGTATCATTCCTCTTCGTTGTCTTTTGATGGGTCACGGAAATAGACGTTGCCATCGACAAATTCCTGCGTGGCGAGCAGTGTCGGCTTCGGCAGTTTCTCGTAGTAGCGCGAGATTTCGGTCTGCTCGCGGTTCTCGAAAACTTCCTCCAACGAGTCGTTGTACGAGGCAAATTCAGCGAGTTTCTTCGACAAATCTTGCTTGATTTCGGCACTGATTTGGTTGGCTCGCTTCGAAATAATCGCTACGCTTTCGTAGATGTTCTCCGTTTCGCTGCACAGATCCATAATGTCCTGTGTCTGCGTGTTTACCGGTGCTTTTGACTTTTTGTAATCCATAATTTTAATTTACTATTTGACAATTTACTATTTACAATGTACAATTGATTTACAATTTTATTATTTTTTTCGAGCAAAGCTCTCAAAGAACTTCTTTTTTTACTTTTTTACCTTCTTTACTTTTTTCCCTTTTTCACAGCGTTTCTCCCTTCGAGGTGATTTTCTTGCATTTCTCGATGAATTTCTCGGCGAGAGCCGTGTTTTTCGAGTCGGGATATTCGTTCAGGAAGCCGTAACATTCGTCTTCCGCATCCTGATAACGCTCCAGTTTCTTCTCCTCGACGCTGTTCTCCGCCAACTCGAACTTACTCTTCATCAGCAAGAGCGAAAAATCCTCGCGCTTGTTGCTGTACGGGAAGTCTTTCAGCGCGTTCTGCGAGGTGATGATGCAGGCCAAATAGTTGCTTTCGCCCGCCTTGTTGCAGTTGCCGAAATAGGTTCCGAGGTCGTAATAGAGCCGCGCCGAGTGCAATTCCTTCTGCACGAGTTTGTCCTGCAAGGCGAAGAGATTTTTCTGGGCATCTTCCTTCCTCGAAGCCAACGGATAGACATCGAGATATTCCTGCAAAGCCGTGATTGCAGCGACGGTTCGGCTCTGGTCGAGTCGCGGTTCGGGCGTACTCATATAGAGGCTCTGACCGACATAGAATTTCGCCAATTCAGCATAATCGCCACGCGGATACGACGAATAATATTTCTTGAAATACTCCGCAGCCGTCTCGTAGTCTTTGCTGTTATACTCGGCCATCGCCAGCATATAAAGACATTCCTGACCGTTCTGCGAACCCTTCATCAAGGTTACAAGACCTTCGAGCAGCGTAATCGCACGGGTATATTGACCCGAAGCGTAACACTCCTTGGCATATTCGTATTTATACTGGTAATCGTCAGACTTGAAAGCCTGATTGAACTCCCTTGCGCATCCCGTGAGCAAGAACGCTATACTGAGAAAAATTAAAGCCGATTTCTTCATTTTCTTGATTTTGACCTGCAAAATTACACAATTCTTGCCAAAAAGCAAAGTATTTTGTTTTTTTTTAGTAATTTTGCACAGAAAATTATGGATTTCAAACTCGTTTCCGACTATCAACCGACTGGCGACCAGCCCGAAGCCATCAAGGAACTCTCCGACGGACTTCGGCGTGGCGACCGTGCGCAGGTGTTGCTCGGCGTGACGGGCTCCGGCAAGACTTTCACCGTGGCCAACGTCATCGCCAACGCCGGCAAGCCCACGCTGATTCTGAGCCACAACAAGACGCTCGCGGCGCAACTTTTCGAGGAAATGAGGGGATTTTTTCCCGAAAATGCCGTTGAATACTACGTCAGTTACTACGATTATTATCAGCCCGAAGCCTATCTGCCGACGACCGACACCTATATAGAAAAAGACCTCGCCATCAACGACGAAATCGACCGTCTGCGGCTTTCCGCCGTGTCGTCGCTGCTTTCCGGGCGCAAGGATGTCGTGATTATTTCCAGTGTTTCGTGCATCTACGGTATGGGCGGTCCGACGGCGATGCAGGAAAGCATCATTTCCATTCGTTGCGGTCAGCGAATCGACAGAAACGAATTTCTGCGGCAACTCGTCAGTGCGCTTTATGTTCGCAACGACATCGAGCCGACGCGCGGAAATTTCCGTGTCAAAGGCGACCACGTCGATATTTTCATGGCCTATTCCGAGCACGTTCTCCGCGTCACTTGGTGGGACGACGAAATCGACCAAATCGAGGAAATCCACGCCATCGACTACCATCGTCTGGCCTCGTTTAACGACTATCAAATCTACCCTGCGAACCTTTTCGTGACGACGAAAGAGCAGCAAAATCTCGCCATTCGACAGATTCAAGACGACCTGATGGCGCAAATCGACTTTTTTCAGGGAATCGGCGACAACATCAAGGCGCAGCGCATCAAGGAGCGCGTGGAATACGACATCGAAATGATCAAGGAACTCGGCCATTGTTCGGGCATCGAGAACTATTCGCGCTATTTCGACGGTCGCGAGCCGGGTCAGCGGCCCTATTGCCTGCTCGACTTCTTCCCCGACGACTACCTGATTGTCATCGACGAGAGCCACGTCACCGTGCCGCAACTCCACGCGATGTACGGCGGCGACCGTGCCCGCAAGCAGAATCTCGTGGAATACGGTTTCCGCCTGCCTGCCGCCTTCGACAACCGTCCGCTGCGCTTCGAGGAATTTCAGGAAATGACGCATCAGATTATCTATGTGTCGGCGACACCTGCCGATTTTGAGTTGATGGAAGCCGACGGCGTGGTAGTCGAGCAACTGATTCGTCCGACGGGATTGCTCGACCCGCAAATCGAAGTTCGTCCGACCGAAAACCAGATCGACGACCTGCTCAACGAAATCGTGGAACGAGCCGAGCGCGACGAGCGAATCCTCGTCACCACGCTCACGAAGCGGATGGCCGAGGAACTCACCGAATACCTGCTCAACCACGAAGTTCGCGCCAACTACATCCATTCCGACGTGGCGACGCTCGACCGCGTGCAGATTATGTCAGACCTGCGGGCAGGCCGTTTCGACGTGTTGGTTGGCGTGAATCTGCTGCGCGAAGGTCTTGACCTGCCGGAAGTGTCGCTCGTGGCGATTCTCGATGCCGACAAAGAGGGCTTTTTGCGCGACCATCGCAGCCTGACGCAGACCGCCGGACGCGCAGCCCGAAACATCAACGGAAAAGTCATTATGTACGCCGACAGCATCACCGACAGTATGCGGCGCACCATCGACGAAACCGAGCGTCGGCGCACGAAGCAGTTAAAATACAACGAGGAACACGGCATCACGCCGCAGCAGATTGTCAAGCAAATTTCGACGACATTAAAACCGCTTTCCGAAGAAACGCCGAAAACCGAGGCTCATCCGTCTGGCTATCAGCCTTACATCGAGCCGGACAGCGGTCGGATGGTGGCCGACCCGATTGTCTCGCAGATGTCGCGCGAACAACTCGAAAAGACCATCGACAACACCATCAAATTGATGGAACAGGCCGCCAAAAACCTCGATTTCCTGCAAGCCGCGCAGTATCGCGATGAAATTTTGCGGCTACGGCAGTTGTTGGGTCAATCATCCCAAACGCAATCGTAAGATTGATAGCCAAAATCTTCTGTTTCGGCATCAAGATCGACTTCTTTTGCCAATTCTCCAGAGTCGCCTACCGTGCTGAACATTCCGATGTCGCTTTGCATAAAATCTTCTGACATCAGCACTTTCACTTTTGGACAAATATATAATTTCTTGAATTTCATAATCTTTCCTTTTTATTTAGTTATTTTACTACGATTTTCTTGCTTAGTCTGCTACCGTCAGATACGATGTAAATGCCTTTTTTCAGCATCGGAATTGTCGTTGCGTTCAATTTTCTGCCTTGCACGTCATAGATGACACCGGAAAAAGTGTCAATGTCGTTAGTAAGACCCTCAAGGGCAGTGGGAATGTCGTCAAACAGGAACTGCTTCACGTTGGCAGCCACATTTTTCGGTACGACAAGATAGGCTTTGTGCGCTGTCGTCATCTGGAACGGTGCGCCATTTTCTGCTCCAAAATAGAAACCAACGTTGGCACCGTTTTTCGTTGTCAGTTTGAAAAATTTGTAGTCATCGTCGTTTCCGCTCCCCGCAGTCGTCATTCCGGGTTCATCCACGCCACGAAGGAGGCTGTACTCGTCAGTGACTTCTGTTTCGTCAGTTTCAAAGAAAGTGTAGATGGCAGGAGCATCTGCTTTCAAAACTACACCCGTGCTGTTCGGTATCGTCGAACCAGTTGCATAAGTATGGCTTTTTGCCAATTGATTGCCACTGACCTTATAGGTTGCACCTTCGATATTGGCTGGAACTATAAGATTCTTGTTGCCATAATACAGCGTTCCGTAGCCCGTTGAACCGATTGTGACGCTAACTCCTTTGCGGATGATGTAAGTCTCGCCCTCTTCCGTCGGGAAATCGATTTCATCGCCAGATACCTCATTGAAAATTACGGGAGTTCCGTCACTTTCCTTGACTACACAGTAAGAAGCGATGTTCGGATAAGTTACAACGGCCTGTTTGCCGGCCTCCGACTTAATCTTGATGATGTCAGCCGTTCCGTTTTTCCACGCAATGTCCACTTCAAATTTATTGACGGCCCGCAATCCTTTGATTTCGCCCGTTGCCCATTCTGTCGGCAACGCCGGTAAAATCTTTATCTTTCCCAGATGGCTTTGCATCAGCATTTCAGCGATACCTGCACAAGCACCGAAATTTCCGTCGATTTGGAATGGCGGATGAGCGTCCCAAAGATTTTCATAAACGCCACCACCCTGCATCTGCTGAGTTGTTGTTGTCGTAAGTTTCAAAGCGTTTTTGAGAAGCGTATGGCATTGTTCTGCCTCGCCAATACGTGCGTTGAGATTGATTTTCCATCCCATCGACCATCCCGTTCCTGCCAATCCACGAGAGATAACCGATTGTTTGGCTGCAGCATAGATTTCCGGGTTGATTTCCTCTGCAATCTGGTTGCCCGGATGAAGCCCGACCAAATGGGACATGTGGCGATGAGTTTCATAGGTATTGTTATTATTGTTTGGAACACTACTTTGTGAAGTGTATTTCCACTCGCGCAACAGCGTTTTTCCACCAACAACCTCTGTTGCAACACCTTGATCGAGTTTCGCGAATTTTGCCCTAAGATTTGTCATAAAATTCGCATCTACAATAGAATTGTCGTTTAGTTCATCATAAGCCAACAACGTATTGTTGAACAAATCCCAGACAAGTTGTTGCGAATATGCCGTTGCATTTTCCATCGGTCCCCATTCCGGCGACCATTCGTCTGGACATTCATATTTGCCGTCACTTCCCTGGATAAGCTTTCCCAACCAATAGTCGCAGCACGATTTCATTACTGGCCAAGCCTTGTTGCGAAGGAAATCCAAGTCGAGCGTATAACGATAGTGTTGCCACATGTGCATACAATACCACGCATTCGCTACCCTTGTATTTTTGTTGTTGAGACTCCATGCAAAGGTTGAGCCGCCTCCGTAAATATTGTTTTCCGTTGGAATGGCCCAACCAACACCATTTGCATTATTTTTCCATTGCGAGCGTTGGCAAGCCTCACGATAAACATAATCAGTGAAAGTTGAGTGCAGTTCACTCAAATTGGTGATTTCTGCCGGCCAATAGTTCATCTGCACATTGATGTCAGCATGGATGTCGCTGTGCCAATCTGGGTTATTGCTATGATTCCAGATTCCCTGCAAATTGGCTGGCAAAGCTACGCCCCGACTGCTCGAAATCAGGAGATAGCGACCATAGGTAAAATACATTTCCTCGAGCAAAAGATTACTCGCAGGATTGTTTTTAAATGCATTGATAAGATTTGGGGTCGTTATCGTATTGCCTGCAGTTGTCAAAGTCAGTTGGCAGCGGTCGTAGAGGTTTTTGTAATCGGCAACGTGCGCTGTCTTGATGGCTTCATATCCCTTGTTTACGGCTGCCGTCAGGCAAGTTTGAACTTTCGAAGGCAACTGCGTGGCATCATAAATGTAATCGTCGTTGTCGGGCGAGAAATTCGTCATACCGCGCAGGTAAATCGTCATTTCGTTGGCACCCGTCACCGTGATGCCCGAACTTGTTGCAGAAATCGTACCGCCCGATGTCGCAACTCGCGCCTGACAATAGAAACTCTCGGGATCTACCGTGCCGGCCGCAGATGTGCGATTCACCGTTCCGCTAAATGTTGCGACGCCAGTCGTTCCACTCACCGAATATATCGGCGCATTACCATTCATATTGAATAAAATAATCGAAGTGTTGATTTTGCCGTTTTGAGACGCTTTGTAACGAATGGCAATCACATCGTCGGGATAGGAAGCAATGTACTCGCGCTCATAATCCACACCACCCGAAGTATAGGCAACGCCAGCCTTTCCCTCGTCCAAGTCGAGCCAACGACGGTAATTGGTTGCCGCAGCAGCATCGGTCGTCGTAATATAAAGGTGTCCGAAATTTAGATAACAACCAAAGGACGCATTGGCTTCAAGTCCATTCAAATGACCGCTCCAAAGCGTCTTGTCGTTGAATTGAATGTCGTCGCGCTTCACGCCGCCGAGAATCGTGCCGCCGAACTGTCCGTTGCCAATGGGCAGCGAAGAGGTCATCCAAACCGTTCCGGGCTGCGTGTACCACAGCGTATGCTTGTTTTCAGGTTGCCAAGTCGTCGAACCACTAATGCTCACTTCCGACACATCGGCAGGTTTGGCATCGGGCAATGGCATATCTTCTTCTGCTATGAATTTCAGCACATTGTTCGGGTTGCCCGGCTTCCAACAGCCAAGTTCTACTCCAGCACCATAATCGCCATTTTGATTCAGATAGTTTTTATCTTCGGCGGCATTAAGCCCTTTCACCTTAATCTCAAAGCCCTCAAGGTTTTCGCTCCCTGAATATGTTGTCGGAACAATCTCAAAATCCTTGTATTCATCAGCATCTACTTTATTTTTTCGGCTTCTAAATCGCAAGTAGGTTCCCGACTTGTACAGCAACTTCCAATTGGTACCTCCATCGACATATCTCGATGTTATGCTGTAACTGCCATCGTCGTTTTGTGTAATTTTCCACAACTGCTTGTCCTTGTTGTTTGCATCGACAGCAGCCGTTTGGATTTTTCCAAAATTAGAGAATGATGTCAGCACAGTTTTTCCACGCTGCATCTCAATGTAGTACCAATACTCTTCCGAGCCTTTGCTCAGTTTTGGAAACTCACCGTCAGCCATCGCTGTCATCGTTGCCAGCAGACCGAACATAAAAAATAAAAATCTTTTTTTCATACCTGTTTATTTTTTTGATTGAATATTCAAATACCTGAAAACTTTTGAATTTGTTTGCAAATGTAACAATAATTATTGTGACATTCATCACTTTTCAATAAAAATGCATTATTTTTTTTGTTTTTTTAAGAATTAAATGGTCTTTTTTCTATCAAAAACTGTAAAAAAATAAAATTTTGGCATAAAAAATTGGATTTTTGCATAGTTCATTGTAACTTTGCAAACGAAAACTATTCTGAAATCCATTATGAAACGAAACCTTTTCATTCTAAGCCTATTTCTGAGCTTCACGCTGCTTGCTTCAGCGCAAAATTCGAGTCATTTCATCACGGACGGCGACTATCGCACGAAGGTGGAGAAAGACTTTAACGAAAAAATACAACTCATTGGAAATCAATTTTTCCAAACGAGCGGACTCAATGTTTCAAATCAAGAAATCGAGGCCTTGAAATTCCTCTACGCCTATATGCCGATGGCCGACGCGACCGACTACCCAACGGCGTTCCATTTGGCGAATGTCCGTGCTTCGATGCAGGCGCGTGAGGAAATGGCGTGGGGCGAGAAAGTGCCGGAATTGCTGTTTCGTCATTTCGTGTTGCCGTTGCGCGTGAACAACGAGAATCTCGATCTCTCGCGCATCGTTTTCTACAAAGAATTAAAGGAACGCGTGCGCGGAATGTCGATGAAGGACGCGATTTTGGAGGTGAACCACTGGTGCCACGAGCGCGTGACCTATCAGCCGAGCGACGGACGGACGCTGTCGCCCTTGGCTTGCGTGAAAACCGCCATCGGACGCTGTGGCGAGGAATCGACCTTTACTGTTGCAGCCCTGCGCAGCATCGGAATCCCGGCGCGTCAGGTCTATACGCCGCGTTGGGCGCACACCGACGACAACCACGCTTGGGTGGAGGCTTGGGCCGACGGCGAGTGGTATTTTCTCGGTGCTTGCGAGCCTGAGCCTGTGTTGAATCTCGGTTGGTTCAATGCACCGGCGTCACGCGCTCTGCTGATGCACACACGCGCTTTCGGCGATTACAATGGCCCTGAAGAAGTGATGCTTCGCACCAATAATTTCACGGAAATCAACCTCATCGACAACTACGGCTCGACGGGGCGCGTCGATTTCCGCATCATCGACCGAAAAGGGAAGCCCGTCGGCGGTGCGCGAGTCGATTTCAAGATTTACAACTACGCCGAATTTTACAGTGCCGTGACGAAATACGCCGACGAGAAAGGTCGCACTTTCCTCACCGCAGGCAAGGGCGATATGCTCGTCTGGGCCTCGAAAGATGGTTGGTACGGCTGGGCGAAGGCGTCGTTTGGCAAGGACAAGACTATCACCATCAAATTGACGCAGAATAATTCGACTTTCAACGCGGAAAAATCGGCGGTTCAGAACATCGACATCGTGCCGCCTGCCGAGCAGGTCGTGATGCCCGAAGTCAGCAAGGAAATGGCGGCGCAGAATAAGTTGCGCTTCGCCTACGAAGACTCGCTGCGCAAGGCTTACGAAGCCACTTTCATCAGCGAATCGGAGGCTCGTGCGCTCTGTCCAGAGGGTGCGAATTTCCTGACGAAATCGCGTGGAAATTGGCAGACGATTCTCGCTTTTCTCAACCGTCACGCCGCCGACCGTCGCTCGCTCGACCTGCTTTCGTCATTGAGCGACAAGGACTTGCGCGATATGCCGATGGACATTCTCGAAGACAATTACAACGCCACGAGCGACCAACTTTGTCCACGTGTCGAAAACGAGATGATTATCACGCCGTTCAAGCAATTTTTGGCGAAGGAATGGTTGTCGGAAAGCATCGGAAAGCCCGATTTGCAGTCTGAAAACCTGCAAAAAGACCCGTCGAGGCTCGTGAAATGGGTGAAGGAGAACATTCGGCTGAATCCCGACGCGAAATCGCTTCGCATTGCGCAGACACCCGTCGGCGTATGGCGCAGTCGAATGACGGACACGCGCTCTCGCGATATTTTCTTTGTCGATTTGGCTCGTTCTTTAGGCATTGAGGCGAGGAAGGATGTGGTGACGGGGAAAGTTCAGTATAAAGCCCCCTCCAACCTCCCCCAACTGGGGGAGGCTAATTGGGTCGATGTCGATTTCGAGGCTGCGGAGCAGAAAAGCGCGAAAACCGGCACTTTGCAACTGACCTACGAGCCGACGAAACTGCTCGACGACCCGAAATATTACAGCCATTTCAGCGTCACGCGCATCCTCGACAACGGCACGACGCAACTGATGAATTTCGAGGAAGGACAGGTCGATATGGGCGGCGGAACGAGCTGGAGCAACACCTTCAAAAAAGGCGCACTGCTCGATGTCGGAACCTATATGCTGACGACCGGCACGCGCTTGGCCAACGGCAGCGTTTTGGCAAGCAACCAACTTTTCAGCATCGCCGAGGGCAAGACGACGACGCTTCCGCTGACACTGCGCCAGAGCGACACGGAAGTCAGCGTGATCGGCTCGTTTGACTCGGAGTCGAAATTCCTGCTGACCAACAACGGAAAACTCGCCGACAGCGACCCCGTGAGCATCCTTTCGCAGACGGGACGCGGCTATTTCGTCGTGGGAATCCTCGGCGTGGGTCAGGAACCGACGAACCACGCGATGCGCGACATTGCGAAGGTGAAAAGCGACCTCGACAAGTGGGGACGGCCTTTCGTGCTGCTCTTCGAGAGCGAGGCCGACGCTGCGAAATATCAACAGGAGAATTTCGGCGAACTGCCTGAAAACATCGTCTATGGCATCGACAAAAACGGCGCGATTCGTCAGCAAATTGCCGCACAGATGAAGTTGCAAAACGGCGGTCAGTTGCCCGTTTTCATCATCGCCGACACCTTTAACCGCGTTGTTTTCTGCTCGCAGGGCTACACCATCGGACTCGGTGAGCAGATTGTGAAAGTTGTAGGAAAACTTTGATTTTCCTGCAAATTTTTAGCCCAAAATCGGAAAACATTACGGATTTGGCAGCAGCAAACCAATCGACACCGCCAGACCATATATAATAATGTTGCGAGCGGTCTGTCCGAGAATCCGATTCAAGGCTGCGCCCTGCCCGATTTCCCACATTTTCGCGGAAGAAATCACGTGAAACGGTTGATAAAAGATAATCGGCATCCACGTCGCCCAATGATGTTCGTAATAAGACAGAAAACAGCCTAAAATGACGGCTGAGAAGCCCAAAAGGAAATAAAAAACTTGCCCTCGTCGTCGGCCAATCGCCACGATGAGGGTTCGTTTTCCCGTGCGTCGGTCGTTGTCGATGTCGCGAACATTATTAACGACGAGCAAAGTGTCAATCACCAGTCCGCAGGCCACCGACAGCAGCAAACATTCGGTCGTGACGGTTTGCGTCGCCTCTGGCAGAACCAAATAATAAGTCATTGTGACGGGCACGATGCCGAAAAACAACAAGACGAGCAAATCGCCCATTCCGACGTAGGAAAGATGGGTCGTGTAGAGGAAGCAAAACAGCACGCAGACTGCGCCAACCGCCAGCATTTCCCAACCGCCGAAGAAAATCAGCGGAAGGCCGACGATGCAGGCCAAAAAAGTCGTGATTCCGATTGCCCACTGCATCGCCCGCGCCGATACCCAGCCCTGCGCACAAGCGCGTTTCGGCCCCAATCGCTGTTCGTCGTCGGCACCTTTCCGAAAGTCGAAATAATCGTTGATGAAGTTCGCGTCGATTTGCATCGTGAAAGCGAACAAGAAGCACAGCGCCATCGGCAGCCAACGCACCTGCCAATCGGCATCGCTCACCGCCAAGGCCGAGCCAATCATCACCGGCACGGCGGCTCCGGCCAGCGTTTTCGGACGCGCCGCCAAGAGCCACGCTTTCGCGCTATTCGTCGTGATTTCTGACATATTCCGTGATTTTTTTCACCGCCAGATGGTAGCTCGCCTTCAACGCGCCCTCGGACGTGTCGAGCAACTTGCTCATCTCGGCGTACTTCATTTCGTCGAAATAGCGCAAATTGAAGACCATCCGCTGCACTTCGGGCAGTCGGGCGATGGCCTCGTGAAGCAGAGCCTGAGCCTCGTCGCCGTCGAAATATTCGTCGGCCATCAGCTTGTTTGCCACCGTCACATCCTCGTCGGCACTCACGGCAGCCGCCGTCTTCTGCTTGCGCAAAAAGTCGAGCGATTCATTGACCGCAATGCGATAGAGCCACGTCGAAATTTTCGACTGCTGGCGGAAGTCGTCGAGATTGGTCCAAGCCTTGAGGAAAACGTTCTGCATAATATCGTTCGCATCGTCGTGGTTCAACACGATGCGACGCACCTTCCAATAGAGAGGCTCGTGATATTGCCGCACAATCGTTGCGAATGCCGAACGTCGTGTTTTCGGGTCGGTCAGCTGGCTGACGAGAAGCTCATCGGACGGAGATTTTTCGTACTGTCTTGCCAACTTTCAAAATGTAACAGCCTTTCGGCAAATTGAGTTCAAAACGCTTGTCGTCGCCGTCAATCTTGATGCTCTTGATGCGGACTCCCGCCACGTTGTAAACGTAGAGGGTTTCACCGTTTGCGCCAGCAATCTGCACGGCAGATTCCCGAACATTGATGGTGATGGTCTGCGGTTCGTTCTCAAGAATTTCGACGGCGTTACTTGCGTGAACAATCATCGGAGTTCCTGCAAACAATGTTGCGGCCAACGCGATTTTGAGTACTTTTTTTATCATAATTCGTGCACGTTTTCAGTTTATTTGTCGCAAAGTTAGTCGATTTTTCCTAATAATAATAAGATGTACGCGAATTTTAGCGAAAATTTAAGATTATTTAACTTCTACAGCCATTTTTTCATCGCTCAGATAGGTTTCCGAGAAGATTTTTCGGGATTCTTCGAGCAGAACTTGTTCGTCTTCGTAACGTGCGCTGTAATGTCCGAGAAGGAGTTTGCCGACTTGGGCATCGCGAGCCACCATCGCCGCCTGTTCCGCCGTGGTGTGGAAGTACTTTTCGGCATTGTGAAGTTGGTCGTTGGCGTAGGTGCTTTCGTGGTAGAGAAGGTTCACGTTTTTGACGATTTCGTGAAGCGTCGGCATATAGCGCGTGTCGCTGCAATAGGCGTAACTGCGCGGCGGTTCGGCAGGTTTCACGAGGCGGCTGTTCGGGATGATTTCGCCGTCGTCGGTCGTCCAGTCGACACCATTTTTAATATTGTTGATTTGGCTGACGGGAATCTTGTAGAAGTCGATCATTTCGCGTCGGATGTGCGGCAAGGCCGGTTTTTCACGGAAAAGGAAGCCGCAGCACGGCACGCGATGCTCCAACGGAATCGACTCGACCGTCAGGCTTTTGTCCTCGTAGATGACCGCCTGTTTCGTGGTATCGACGGCGTGGAAATCGACCTCGAATTCGAGGCCGTGGCAGAACATTTCGAGTTGCGACCGCAACATCGGCTCGAACTCGGCAGGCGCGTAGATTCTGAGCGGCGAAGTGCGACCGAGAAGGCCGAAAGTGCTAATCATTCCAATCATTCCGAGGCAATGGTCGCCGTGCAGATGCGAGAGGAAAACGGTGGAAAGTCGGGCGAAGGCGATGCGCGAGCGACGCAGGGCGATTTGCGTTCCCTCGCCGCAGTCAATCATAAAAAGTTTGCCGCGAATCTCCACGATTTGCGAACTCGCGTTGTGCTTCAGCGTCGGCAAAGCACTTCCGCAGCCCAGAATATGCACGTTGAACGACTCCATTTACAGCACTCTTTTATAGACGAAAATGCCGTTTTGGTTCTCCAAATAGAGGCTGTCGGCGCCGAGTTCCACGATGTCAAAGGTGTCGGTGTTGAGCAGCAGCCGACCGTTCATAATTTTCCACGACACCCACGGATTGCTCTCGGCCTCGACGTTGGAATTGACCATTCCGCCCTCGACAATCTCGAAATTCTTGTCAAGGCTCGTCCATTTTCCGAGCAGCGTCGTCAGGTTGATGACGCGCGAGGCGACAAAACCCTCCTGTTCGCCGCTTTTCCCGATGATGGCGAGGCGGTCGCCCACCATCAAACCGCCGAGAATGTCGGCTTCTTCCTCGACCTGCATCGAATAATAGAGCGTGTCGCCGCCGTCGGTGATGAGTTCTACGGTGTTCATCATCGTTCCCTCGCCGCAAACGCCGTAGATCGTCGAGTCGAGATCGGTGATTTCGTTCACCACAATCGAGTCGGAATCGGCAGGTTCTTCCTCTGCCTTCGGCGAGCCGTTTCCGCAGCCCGACATTGAAATCGTTACGGCCAGAAAAGCCAGCCAAACATAGACTAATTTTTTCATATTTCGCAGTTTATTTGTTACTTGATTTTTCCAAATTCTTTGCTTCATCCCAAAGTTTATCCATTTCTTCTAAAGTCATTGTTTTCAACGACTTACCAAGCTCGATGGAGCGCGATTCGACGTAGTTGAAACGACGGATAAATTTCTGGTTTGTATATTCCAGAGCATTGTCGGGATTGAGTTTGTAAAGCCGTGCCGCATTGATGACCGAGAAAAGAAAATCGCCCAGTTCGCGGGTCGAATTTTCCTGATTTTCCTTGCCGAGTTCGGCTTGCAGTTCGTCCAATTCCTCGCGGACTTTCGCCCAGACATCCTCGCGATTTTCCCAGTCGAAACCCACGTGGCAAGCCTTCTCCTGAATGCGAAACGCCTTGATGAGCGACAGCAGCGAGTTCGGCACGCCCGACAGCACCGTTTTGTTACCGTCTTTCTCACGTTGCTTGATCTGTTCCCAGTTGTCGAGCACCTGCCCGACCGTTTTCGCCGAAGAAAACTCCTCCGTCGCACTTTTTTCGCCCGATTCGTCCGTTGGAACGTAGGGCAAGGGCTTCGGGTCGGGCTTGCCGACCTGCGACGGATGATAGACGTGCGGATGGCGGAAAATCAGCTTATCGACCGAGCGGTTGCACACGTCGGCAATGTCGAAATCGCCCTGTTCCTCGCCGATTTTCGCATAGAAACAAATGTGCAGCAACACGTCGCCCAATTCCTTGCAAATCTCGTGTTTATCGTCCTTGATGAGCGCGTCGCACAGCTCAAACGTCTCCTCGATCGTGTTCGGTCGCAGGCTCTCGTTCGTCTGCTTCCTGTCCCACGGACATTTCTCGCGCAACGTGTCGAGCACATCGAGATACCGCCCGAAAGCCGCCATTTTTTCCTCTCTTGTATGCATTTTTTCCAATAAATTATCGTAGTTGTCCGCAAAGTTACGACTTTTTTCCGAGATTCACGCAACAGAACTGCATTTTTGCACTTTTCTACTGAAAAATTGGATGACTTTGAGAAAAAATTTCGTAACTTTGTAGCCGATTATGGAGAAAAACAGCATTTTACAGAAGCTCGACGGCTTGGAAGCGCGCTTCGAGGAGGTTTCGACACTGATTACCGACCCTGCGGTGATCGGCGACCAGCAGCGTTTCGTGAAGCTGACGAAGGAATACAAGGATTTGTCGGACATTATGGATGCCCGGCGATGCTACATCGCGTGTCTGAACGGAATCAAGGAGGCGAAGGACATTCTCGCCAACGAGAGCGACCCCGAAATGAAGGAGATGGCGCGTGAGGAACTGGCCGAAAACGAGGCGTTGCAGCCGCAGTTGGAGGAGGAAATCAAGATTGCGCTGATTCCGAAAGACCCGGAGGACGCGAAGAATGTGCAGATGGAAATCCGTGCGGGAACGGGCGGCGACGAGGCTTGTCTGTTCGCTGGCGACTTGTTCAAAATGTAAAAAAACTACTGCGAGGCGAAGGGTTGGACGCTCGCCGTGACCGACTTCAACGAGGGCGCGGTTGGCGGTTACAAGGAAATCGACTTTGCTGTGAGCGGAGCCGATGTGTATGGCACTTTGAAGTACGAATCGGGCGTTCACCGCGTGCAACGCGTGCCTGTGACGGAGTCGAACGGAAGGATGCAGACCTCGGCTGCGACGGTGGCCGTGCTGCCCGAAGCCGACAAGTTCGAGGTGCACATCAACGAGGGCGAAATCAAGTGGGACACGTTCCGAAGCAGCGGTGCCGGCGGTCAGAACGTAAACAAGGTGGAGTCGGGTGTGCGCCTGCGCTATATGTGGAAGAACCCGAACACGGGCGAGAGCGAGGAAATCCTCATCGAATGTACCGAGACGCGCGACCAACCGAAGAACAAGGAACGTGCGCTGAGCCGCCTCTACACCTTTATTTATGACAAGGAGCATCAGAAATATGTCGATGACATTGCCTCGCGACGGAAGAGTCTGGTTTCGACGGGCGACCGCTCGGCGAAAATCCGCACTTACAACTTTCCGCAGGGTCGCGTGACCGACCATCGCATCGGTTTCACGACGCACGACCTTCAGGGCTTCCTCGGCGGCGACATCCAGCCGATGATCGACGCGCTGACGGTGGCGGAGAATGCAGAAAGAATGAAGGAAACGGAGCTTTGAAAATGAAGAATGAAGAATTAAGAATGAAGAATTAAGAATTTTGATATGAAAAAGTTTTTTGAACCATTACGAGAAGAATTTTCTAAGAAAATGCTGATTCCGATTATCATCGCTTCGTTTGGAACGGTTCCGGCTGCTTTCTTGGCTCGAAAAGTCGATAGCATCTGGATTTGTCTTGGATTTCTCTTGTTGTGGCATCTCATCGTATATTTTCTATATTGTGCTTATTTCTACTTTAAAAATAACTTTAAAAACCAATAAAAAAACTATGACCAGAGAACAACTCATCCAACAAATTTTCGCGAAGAAATCGTTTCTTTGCGTGGGTCTCGACACCGATGCGAGGAAAATTCCGGCGCATTTGCTCGACCTGCACGACCCCATCGTGGAGTTCAACAAGGCCATCGTCGATGCCACTGCGCCCTACTGCGTGGCGTTCAAGCCGAACCTCGCCTTCTACGAGGCGCACGGCACTCACGGAATGATCGCCTTCAAAAGAACCGTCGAATACATCCGCGAGCGTCATCCGAACCATCTGATTATCGCCGATGCGAAGCGTGGCGACATCGGCAACACGTCGAAAATGTACGCCCGCACGTTCTTCGAGGAATACAGCGTCGATGCACTCACGGTTGCGCCGTATATGGGCGAGGACAGCGTGACGCCGTTCCTTGAATACGACGAGAAATGGGTCGTGATGCTTGCGCTGACGAGCAACAAGGGAAGCCTCGATTTCCAAATGATGAAGGACGAAAAAGGTGAACGGCTTTTCGAGAAAGTAATGCGCAAGGGTATGGAATGGGGAACGCCGCAGAATATGATGTTCGTGGTCGGTGCGACTCGCGGAGAACTCTTCGCCGACGTGCGCCGCGTGGCACCTCACCACTTCCTGCTCGTGCCCGGCGTGGGTGCGCAGGGCGGCAGTCTTGAGGAAGTCTGCCACTACGGAATGACGTCTGACTGCGGTCTGCTCGTCAATTCGTCGCGTGGCATCATCTATGCTTCCGACGGCGAGGATTTCGCTGAAATGGCAGGCAACAAGGCTCGCGAAATG
>JAFYJH010000020.1 GCA_017538195.1 Prevotella sp. | reverse complement strand
GGTTACATCTCTTTAATAATTCTTTCTTTTCTTGTTTGTCTACAAAACACACCTTCAGTTTCGTTTCAGCCTCTATACACAATTTTTCTATTGCCTCAACATCATCTAGTTTACATTCTTTTGCTGAATTATAAATACGGTTTGCAACTTCTATCGTCTCTTGATCGTATTGTTTCATAAATCGCTTTGGATTGGTAACTTTAATTAGTTTGTCAAGAATTGTTTTTTGTGCCTTTCTTCTTGATTTTATGTAAAGAAATACAAAGAAAGCAAACACAATACCCAAAATGCTCTCAACTATTATTAAATAATTTTGTAATTTTTGTTCATGTTGGTCAATATACCTTTCTTTGTCCCGTAAGGCAAACTCTTGATTGTATTTCAATTGATAGGTTGTATGGCATGCCATACCAATATATACTCGTATGTAACTATTATACATATAATCTGTCCCATCAAAAACACCAGGATTTGCAAATTCAAAATCGCTCCTCTCATTTTCGACTTTTTCAAAAGTGTAATTATTAGCATTTATTGGCGAAGATGTTTCACAGGTAAGAGCCATGAATTTCTCCAGATTATCATTTTTTATGAAATTTAAAAAATCGGATTGTTCATTTTTAGTATAAAAATCGTAAGCAGAGTTAAGGGCTTCCCGAATAGTCGGTTGAAATTCATAGAAAAAACTATAATTTTGGCGGAAATAGCCAACCATATAAGGAATAATCATATAGCAGATGTATTTTTCCTCTGAAATCTGCTTAGAGCAACCAAAAGCCCATCCGCTTTGCCATATACCATAAAAATTACCTCCATTAAGTGGCTCATATTGTTCTTTGCCTCTTTGAAAATTCTCCATTCTTATATCGCAACCCAAAACATGAAGTGGGCTTTCCAAATTTAATAAATGTTCTGGCCTAAAATAATACAATTGATGAAACTCGTTATTCTTGTCTATCTTGGATTTTTGAGAAGGTGAAATTAACTCGTATTTTGGGTTAAAATTATAGTAGAGAGGGGTAACGATTTTTCTGCCATTGAATATGCTATCAAGTTGGTGAACTGCCAAATTTCTATTTCGAATAGAATCTTCTAAAAGAAAAGATTTGGCATCAATAAAAATCTTCTTTTTTAAGGGGATGTAGGCAATCGCAATGCCTGCCATCAATAGAATTACGAGAAAAATCTTTTTCATATCAATATCTCCTTGCAAAAATAAAAGTTTTAACGATGTTGTTGTAAATGACATTCCCTATTCCCTCTCTGTTTCTCGTATTCGTTTATCATGAATTGCTGCACAGAGAATAGTTTATAGAACAGGTGCAAAGTTAGTAATTTTATATCAAATAACCATTCTAAAAACAAGAAAAAGTAAAATTTTGTCGAATTTCTCTTCTGTATTCATCAAATCGTGTCATTTTCTTGCTAAAATTTGGAAATTTGAAAGAAAATATTTAATTTTGCAGCGGATTTTAAAGAAAGGAGATAAGAGTATGGCAACACCAATCAGACCAATTCCTGTTGTAACGGGTGACGATGCAGTCCGCTTCGTGGAGGCGGCAGAGGCTGCTGAGCGCAATCCGCATACTGTGGAATTGGAAATGTCGCGTGAGGATTTCAACAAGATTATGCAGACGGCTCAGCTTTACTAAACAATGGGATTCCTTGCCGACAAATGTACATTTAGACTGCTTACACGTGAGTTGATACAGACGTGTAGGCCGTTTTCTTGTGGGTATGACGACCTTGACGAGTATTTTCTGAAAGATTCGCCGCTTTGGGCAGATCAGATGTATGGCAAGACTTATTGTTTCGTGCTGAAAGATGACCCTCTGACGATTGTGTGTGCTTTTTCTCTGTCGAATGAGACGATTCGGGTTGATTTGCTCCCGAACTCACAGAAGAAACGGTTTCTAAAAGAAGTTCCCAAAGACAAGAGAATGCGCCGATACCCTGCCGTGTTGATTGGCAGGCTTGGCGTTGACCTTCGGTTTGCTTGCAAAGGAGTCGGAACGGAACTGATGCAGATTATTAAGTTTTGGTTCGTGGAACCAGACAATAAGGCTGCTGTCCGCTATTTGGCGGTGGATGCTCTAAACAATTCCCGAACATTGAATTACTATGAAAAGAATGGTTTTTCTTATCTGTTCATGGATGAAAACCAAGAGGCAGTCAGCGCAAAGATGAAACTGCCTCTGAAAACACGGTATATGTATTTCGACCTGATGGATGTAATCAGGAAATAATCCCTTATGTCCTTGCTACTATTTTCGTCCGCGAATGTAGCGGATTGTAGTCGAAACCGCGCTGTTTCCACGCGACTTTCTTCGGCGAATCCTTTGCTTCGTCGGTTTCGGGTAGCTTCGGGAACGAGGCGTTTTCCTTGAAAATCCGCAGGGCCTCGAAAATCACGGGGTCGTCTTGGTTGATGTAGCGCGTCCACGCGTTTTCGTCGAGGATGTTGTAGATGATGCGGCTGTTGATGTAGCGTTCGAGGAGTTTGTGCGACTTCTGAATCAGCAGGTTGCGGCGTTTCAGGCCGTGACTATCGGCGTAGGTGGCGAATTTATCGACCGTGTTCTGCCGCACGAGATAATCGGAAAGTGCCGTCATTTCCTTGAAATTGTTGAGTTTCAGGCGGTTGTTGTCGGTGTAGATGAAGGCGAATTGCAGAATCAGTCCGCTCATCGCCGCCTGTTTGTAGTAGGAAGTCATATTCGTGGTGTCTTCGGGCACGAAAATGTCGGGCGTGATGCCGCCACCGCCATAGACTTCGCGACCGATGCCCGTGTGATAGACGGGACCGGTGTGTTTGATGTTGTCTGACGAGAAAAATTCGCCGTGTTCGTAGCGCGCGACGAGGTCTTTCTCGTAGTCGGAGCCGGCTTCGAAGGGCTTTTGGATGCAGCGACCCGACGGCGTGTAGTAGCGGGCGACGGTCAGCCGAACCATCGAGCGGTCGTTGAACTCGATTTGCTGTTGCACGAGTCCCTTTCCGAACGAGCGGCGACCGATGATGGTGGCGCGGTCGTTGTCTTGCATCGCTCCGGCGAAAATCTCGGAAGCCGATGCCGAGCCTTCGTTGATGAGCACGACGAGCGGAATGTGCTGATAGCTGCCGTGGCCGTCGCTGCGGTATTCCTGACGGGGCGAGCGGCGACCTTCGGTATAGACGATGAGCTTGTTTTTCGGCAGAAATTCGTTGGCGATTTGCACGGCGCGGTCGAGGTAGCCGCCGGTGTTGTCGCGCAGGTCGATGACGAGGTTATCGACGCTTTGCTGGGCGAGTGTTGCGAGGGCGACGAGCAGTTCGGCGTAGGTCGTTTCGCCGAAGTTCTTGATGCGGATATAGCCCGTGTGGTTGTCGAGCATATAGGTCGCGGCGATGCTGTGCTGCGGAATGTCGCCTCGGGTGACGGTGAAATGTTGAACATCCTTTTGTCCGAAGCGCATCACGCCGATTTTCACCTTCGTGTCCTTCGGGCCTTTCAGCCGTCGCATCGCCTCTTGGCTCGTCACTTCCTTGCCGACGAAACTGCTGTCGTCGATGCTTACGATTTTGTCGCCTGCGAGCAGTCCGGCACGTTCCGACGGACCGTTTTTCACGACATTCTGGACGCGAATCGTGTCTTCACGGATGACAAACTCGATGCCCACGCCCGAAAACGAGCCTTTCAGGTCGTCGTTGCTGATTTCCACGTCCTTCGCCGTCAGATAGACGGAATGAGGGTCGAGTTCGACGAGAATCTGCGGAATGGCTTTCTCGACAAGCGAGTCGATGTTTACGGCATCGACATATTGGTCGTCGATGATGTGCAGCAGGTTGTTCAGTCGGTTGCTGCCGCTGTTGATGATGTTCAGCCGATTGCCGCTGAAGTGGTTGGCGTAGAACGTGCCGATGACGATGCCGAGCACCACGCAGAGCGCGAGCATCATGGGCATATACCTGTTTTTGTTGTTCATATTCGCAGTTTTTTAGTCGTCCGTGAAAAATTTTATTCACCCATGTAAATCACCTCGATTCCGGCGCGTCGGAGCAGGTCGAGACCGTCGCTGAGGCGATAGTTTTCGCCATAGACGACGCGCTTGATGCCGGCTTGGATGATGAGTTTGGAGCACTCGATGCAGGGCGAGGCCGTGACGTAGAGCGTCGAGCCGTCGCTGTTGTTGTTCGAGCGGGCGAGTTTGGTGATGGCGTTGGCCTCGGCGTGCAAAACGTAGGGTTTCGTCACGCCCGATTCGTCTTCGCAGATGTTCTCGAAACCGCTCGGCGTGCCGTTGTAGCCGTCGCTGATGATCATTTTGTCCTTCACGACGAGTGCGCCGACCTGTCGCCGCTGACAGTAGCTGTTTTCTGCCCAAATCTTCGCCATCCGAAGATAGCGTTGGTCGAGTTTTTGTTGTTTGGACCCACCCCCGACCCCTCCCTGCTGGGAGGGGCGACGGATGCCATTTCTCTCCAACAAAGCATCAATCGTCGGCTCGCCGCCGCGGAATCGTTTGTAGAGCGTCATCGGATGCTCTGTGCCGCCTCGCGAGAGGATGCAGTCGCGGAATCGCTGCGCCGTCTGTTGGTTGAAGATGCCTTCGCGCTTGAACACGCCGAATGCGTCGGCATCGAGCACTTCTGCCCATTTGTAACTGTAGTAGCCAGCCGCGTAGCCGCCGTCCATAATGTGCGAGAACTGCACGGTCTGACAAGTGTCCGGGAGTTGCGGCAGGACGATGGCCTCCGCCCAAGCCTTCTTCTCGAAAGCCTGAATATCGTCGGTGAATTCGTCTTTTTTCGTGTAATAGGCCAAGTCGAGCAAGCCAAACGACACCTGCCGCAGACAGCCGTAGCCTGCCATAAAATTGCGGCTGCGAATGATGCGATCGATGAGTTCGTCGGGCATCGGTTCGCCCGTTTCGTGGTGGAAGGCGAAAGTACGCAAAAAGTCGTGCTCGACGGCGTAGTTTTCCATAAATTGCGAGGGCAATTCGACGAAATCCCACCAGACATTCGTTCCGCTGAGGCTTTCGTAGCGCGTGTTGGCGAAAATGCCGTGGAGCGAGTGTCCGAACTCGTGGAGGAAGGTTTCGACCTCGCCCAAAGTCAGCAGCGCAGGCTTTTCGGCGGTCGGTTTCGTGAAGTTCATCACGACGCTGACGTGCGGTCGAACATTCGTGCCTTTCCGCGTAATCCATTGCCCCTGAAAATCGGTCATCCACGCGCCGCCTTGCTTGCCTTTTCGCGGATGGAAATCGGCGTAGAACACGGCGAGATAAGAGCCGTCGCGATCGAAAACTTCGTAGGCTTTCACGTCGGGATGATAGACGGGAATCGCCTTGTTTTCCTTGAATGTGATGCCGTAGAGCCGTGTGGCGAGGGCGAAAACGCCGTCGATGACTTTTTCAAGTTGGAAATAGGGCCGAAGCATCTCGGCATCGAGGTTGTAACGTTCCATTTGCAGCTTGTGGGAGTAGAAGGAGAAGTCCCAAGGCTGCATTTTAATTGACAATTGACAATTGACAATTGACAATTTTTCTGCCGAATTTTCGATGTCTTTTTGGAATATTTTCTCGACTTCCTTCACTTCCTCGATGGCGGTTGGCTTGTAGGCATCGAGCAGTTCGTGGAGCAGTTTATAGACATTGTCGGCGCAGCCTGCCATCCGATGTTTCATCACGTAGTCGGCATAGGATTCGTAGCCCAAAAGTTGCGCCATTTCGCGCCGCAAATTGATGAGCCGCTTGCAAATTTCGAGGTTGTTTTCGGCGTTGTCGTGCAGGCAGACCGTGTTTTTCGCCATATACATTTGCCGACGCAGTTCGCGCTGCGTGGAATAGGTCATAAAGGGCGAGTACGACGGCGCGTCGAGCGTGAAAATCCAACCGTCCTTTCCGTGTTCCTTCGCCGTTTGTGCAGCGGCTTCACGAGCCGTTTCGGGCAGTCCGTCGAGTTGATTTTCGTCGGTGATGTGGAGTTCGAAAGCCTTGTTTTCCTTCAGCAGATTCTGCGAAAATTGCAGCGAGAGCAGGCTGGCCTCCTCGGTGAGTTGGCGCAGGCGTTCCTTGCCCGCGTCGTCCAAGAGCGCACCGCTTCGCACAAAACCGTCGTAGCAGTTCCGCAGCAGCATTTCCTGTTCGGGTGTCAGCGTTTCGGGCTTCAAAATCGATTTTTTTTCATCGTTTTGCGAAGAATCATCCCCCTTCTCTCCACTTTCACTCCCCTTTATTTCCCCTTCATTCCCGAAATACGAATCATAAACCTTCTTAATCCGCTCAAACAACGGCCTGTTCAGCATAATATCATTCTCGTGCTGCGTCAGAATCGGGCTCATTTTCTGCGCCAGTTCGTCGAGCGCGTCGTTGGTTTCGGCGTTGAGCATATTCGAAAACACCTTTGAAACACGGTCGAGCAAATCGTAGTAATGTTCGCCCTTGCTCGTATCGACGCGCACAATCGTATTCTCGAAAGTCGGCTCCTCCGGGTCGTTCACGGTTTTCTCGATTTCCTCCTTGTCGCGACGGATGCCCTCCATAAACGCCTCCTCGTAGTCCTCGAAGCGGATGCGGTCGAAGGGAACAGTGCCGTGCGGCGTGTCGTAGTCCAGAAAAAACGGATTTTTCCTTATCTCTTTGTCTTTTTCCATAAAAAATCTCTTTCTCTATCAAAAAACGATGTTTTCTCTCATAAAATCGTGCAAAAATAGTAAAAATTCGACGAAAATTCGTCATTTCATTGCTTTTTTTAACTTATTTCGGGCGAAAAATGGGCAAACGGTTGGCTGTTTCGGAATAATTGCGTACTTTTGCGAGGAAATTTGCAATCAACGAGAAAAAATGATCATCAAAGTTTGCGGTATGCGCGATGCCGAAAATATTCGCGCCGTGTCGGAGTTGGACATCGACCTTCTGGGATTCGATTTCAGACCCGACAGCCCCCGTTTCATTCGGATGGTGAGTTCGCTGGCGGGCACGATTCCCGACTACAGCGAGGAGCAAGTGAAGCGGAACATCGGGCGCAGCCATTCGTCGCAGCCCCTTCGCCAGCCTTCTCGCGTCGGCGTTTTTGCCGACGATATGCCGCAGAGCATCGTCACGCGCGTGTATAATTATCAATTGGATTTCGTGCAACTCAACGGCAACGAAAGCCGCGTGATGATCGAGAACCTGAAGCGGACGCTCGAACCCGACATTCGCGCCGGCGTGCGTGTCATCAAGACGCTGACCGTCATCACGCCCGACGACATCGAGCAATACAAGGATTTCGAGGGCGTGGCCGATATGTTTTTGTTTGTCGTGAAGTCGCTGGAAGAGCGTCCCGACTGGCAGATGCTCGATGCCTACGACGGTCGGACACCGTTTTTGCTCGGCGGCAGCATCGGTCCCGACGATGCCGAGCGCGTGCTTGCGTTCCGCCATCCGCAGTTTGCAGGCGTCAGCGTCAGTTCGGGCTTCGAGACGGAATCGGGCGAAAAAGATGTCGAAAAACTCCGTCGCTTAGTCCAAATTCTAAGACGATAACTTATTGAAATTGAATGTTTTACAAAAATAATGGAAAACGAATCGATAGCCGTCAGCCCAACCGTAGATGAAACGCCGTGGTATGCCATTCGCCTCTATTTCACGCGCTACAAGGCCGTGAGCGAGTGGCTCAAGACGCAGGGAATGGAATTTTTCGTGCCGATGCAATATGTCGATGTCGAGAAAAACGGTCGTGTGAAACATGTGCTGAAGCCAGTCGTGTCGAACTTGGTTTTTCTCAAGAAAACGCGCTCGCAGAAGGAAACTTATTCGCTGTTGCAAGAGGCTCCGTTCCGAATGTCGGTGATTCGGAAAAGCCGTGAGAGTCGCGATTGGAGCGAAATCAGTGCCGCCGAAATGCGCGAATTCCAAACGATGTGCAACCCCGAAATCGAGTTGCGCAAATACCTGAGCGAGTCGGAGGCGAAAATGAAAGTCGGTGCGCCGGTCTTGGTGAAATACGGGCCGCTGAAGGGACTTTCGGGCAAACTCGTGCGCTCGAACAAGAAATATTACTTGCTCAAGGAAGTGCCCGGAATGGGCGTGATGCTGAAGGTGTCGCGCTGGTGCTGCGTGCCGATGGAAGGTTAGTATTCGCTCGTGAAATGGAAGCGGATTTTCTCGAAATCCTGCTGCGCCATCGACAAAACGTAGCCCGAATCGGCTAAGAATACGTCGCGACCTTCCTTGTCCTTCGCCATATACTGATATTTTCGCTTTTTGAAGGCTTCGAGTTCCTTGTCGTCGTCGCTCGAAATCCAACAGGCTTTGTAGAGATGGACGGGCTCCCAACGGCATTTCGCGTTGTACTCGTTTTCCAAACGATACTGAATCACCTCGAATTGCAACTGACCGACCGTTCCGATGATTTTGCGGTTGTTGAACTGATTGACGAACAACTGCGCCACGCCCTCGTCCATCAACTGATTGATGCCTTTTTCGAGTTGCTTCGAGCGCATCGGGTCGTCGTTTTCGATGTATTTGAACATTTCGGGCGAGAACGATGGAAGTCCTTGGAAATGAAGCAGTTCGCCCTCGGTCAGCGTGTCGCCGATCTTGAAAATTCCGCCCGTGTCGGGCAGTCCGACAATGTCGCCTGCCCAAGCCTCGTCGATGGTCGATTTGCGCTGCGCCATAAACTGCGTGGGCGAGGTGAAGCGCATCGTTTTGCCCTGCCGCACGTGCAGATAGGGCTGATTGCGCTGGAATTTTCCGCTGCAAACCTTGCAAAACGCGATGCACGAGCGGTGGTTGGGGTCGATGTTGGCGGTGATTTTGAAGATGAAGCCCGTGAATTTCGGCTCTTCGGGCTGCACTTCGCGCTCCTCGGCCTTCGTCGGACGCGGCGACGGCGCAATTTCCACAAAGCAGTCGAGCAGTTCCTGAACGCCGAAATTGTTGAGCGCGGAACCGAAAAACACGGGCGCGACCTCGGCTGAGCGATAGGTTTCAACCTCGAATTCGGGATAAACGCCGTCGATGAGTTCGAGGTCGTCGCGCAGTTGCTGAGCGTCTTGTTCGCCGACTCTCGCGTCCAATTCGTCGCTGGCGATGTCGATTTCGATTTTTTCCGTAATTCGCTGTTTGTCAGGCGTGAAAAGGTCGAGTTTTTGCTCATAAATATTATAAACACCCTTGAATTTCGCACCCTGATTGATGGGCCACGACAGCGGTCGAACGCTGATTTTCAGTTCTTGTTCGAGTTCGTCGAGCAGGTCGAAAGGGTCGCGACCCTCGCGGTCCATTTTGTTGATGAAGATGATGACGGGCGTGTTTCTCATTCGACAAACCTCCATCAGTTTGCGCGTCTGCGTTTCGACACCCTTCGCGCCATCGACCACGATAATGGCTGAATCCACGGCGGTCAGCGTGCGGTAGGTGTCTTCGGCGAAGTCTTGGTGACCGGGCGTGTCGAGGATGTTCACCTTGTAGTCGCCATAGTCAAACTCCATCACCGACGTCGAAACCGAAATTCCGCGCTGTTTCTCGATGTCCATCCAGTCCGACGTGGCTGTTTTCCTGATTTTATTGCTTTTCACGGCTCCGGCCACCTGAATCTGTCCACCGAAAAGCAGGAACTTCTCGGTCAGCGTGGTCTTACCTGCGTCGGGGTGCGAGATGATCGCAAAAGTCCGACGGCGTTCAATTTCCTGATTCACGAATCTAAAAATTTACAGTTTATAATTTTTTAATACACTCGGCAAGCGACGCTTCCCAATGGGGAATTTCGATGCCATAAACCGACTTGATTTTCGACTTGTCGAGCACGGAATAGTGCGGACGAGTGGCGGGAGTGGGGTAGTCGGTGGTGTGAATCGGGCGGACGCGACACGCGACGCCTGCCAAACGATGGATGGAGAGCGTGAAATCGTACCACGAGGCGACACCCTCGTTTGAAAAATGATAGATTCCCGGCACAATGCCCTGTTCGATGGCGGCGAAAATGGCGACGGCAAAGTCACGAGCGTAGGTCGGCGTGCCGATTTGGTCGAAAATCACGCCCAATTCGTCTTTTTCGCGACCCAAACGAAGCATCGTTTTCACGAAATTGTTGCCGAAAGTGGAGTAGAGCCACGCCGTGCGAATAATCATCGCCCGACGGCATCGGCTCGTTACGTTTTCTTCGCCTTCGAGTTTCGTGCGACCATAGACGCTGTTCGGGCAAGTCGCGTCGTCCTCGCAATAGGGCGTGTGCTGCGTTCCGTCGAAAACGTAGTCGGTCGAAACTTGAATCATCCAGCCGTCGCGACGGTCGATGGCCTCGGCGAGCAGTCGCGGAGCCTCGGCGTTGAGTTTTTGGCAGAAATCAGCATCGCTTTCCGCCTTATCGACAGCGGTGTAGGCGGCGCAGTTCACGATGCCGTCGATTTGGTTTTCCTCGACGAATCGCCCGATGGCTTCCGCGTCGGTGATGTCGAGTTCCTCCACGTCTGTATTATAATAAAGGTGTTGCGGATGCAGTTTTTCCAATAGTTGGATTTCGTTTCCGAGCTGTCCGTTGCAGCCAGTAATCAGAATGTTCATACGCTTCGCTAAATGATAAATGATAAATTTTATTTCACTCAAATTCCAAGCCTTCTTCCTTGTCTTTCAAGTAATAGTCGGAAAGCAATCCGATGAAAGTCGTAATTTCGGCGATGGCGTGCTTCGTGTCGGGCGAGATTTCGCGTTTCTGAAGCCGCAGCATCATCGTGCCGTAGAGCGCGTTGAGGCAGGTTTCGATTTCGTTTTGGTTCTTGTCGCCTCGGTTGCGCAGTTCCACGATGAAGGGCAACACCTTATAATATTGTGCCGTGTAGAACGGGAATTTCGTGCTGCCGAGCAGTTGCGCGTGGAGTTCGGCGAGTTGCTGCACAACGATTTGGTTGATTTGCAGGTGTCCGCTCTCGCGCTTGCCCTCGCCGTTCATCATCGTCACGAGGTTGCCGTACCAGTCGGTCAGTTCGTCGCGCTGCTCGTCGTCGCATTCGAAGCGGCTAATATACTCACGGCGCAACCGCGTCAGCGAACAGTCGTAGGCGCGGATGATGTCCTCGACCTGCCACATATAAAGCAAGTATTCAGCAATGCTTTTCTGTCGTAATTCTTGGGAAATATACATAATTAAAATCTATAAAGATTCGTAACGGTTCCAAGCAGCATGATGACACTGCCGATAATCACCGCCACGCCGATGACCTGATTGATGATTCGGATGCCGTTCTCGTCGAATTTCGCACGAATCTTGTCCACAAGCCACGTCAGTCCCCACCACCACAGCAGCGCACCGCCCACGATGCTCGCGAAGCCCACGACCATTTCAAACGAAAGGTCAGGCATCACGAAGGCAAACTGCGCGTAGAGCGCCATAAACAGGAATACGATGAGCGGATTGGAGAAGGTGACGAGGAAAGCCGTCCACGTGTTGTACCAAAGCGTTCCCTTCTGCTGTCCCGACTGGTGAACTTTCTTCATCGGGTCGGTGCGGTAGGTGTACCATCCGAAGCCGAGCAGCAGCAGCGAACCCACAATCTGAAGATAAAAGCGGTTCTGGTCGTTGTTGATGATGTCCATCACGAAAGCCATGCCAAAACCCGTGATGGCCGCATAAATCATGTCGCTGATGGAAGCGCCGATTCCCGTGGCAAAACCATACCAGCGGCCTTTGTTCAACGTGCGCTGCACACAAAGGATTCCCACCGGCCCCATCGGAGCCGATGCAATCATCCCAATGAGCATCCCCTTGAAGATGAAATCCAAGATGTTAATTGGCATTTGAAATGGCATAGCGACTGCAAAGGTACATTTTTTTTTGGAACTATCAAAATTTTTTCGTACCTTTGCACCAAATCTACTGAATTACAAACTAAATTTACAGAAAATGTTATGGAACAACAAACTTTGAAACCCTATGTGATTGGTTTGGACCTCGGAGGTACAAACTCAGTGTTTGGAATCGTCGATAGCCGTGGCGAAATCAAGGCCACGACCGCTATCAAGACGCAAGTTTATGACAATGTAGCCGACTATGTCGATGCCTC